>NZ_JAIQDD010000015.1:0-182080 GCF_020036995.1 Corallococcus sp. AS-1-12
CTTGCCGTGGTCCACGTGCCCAATCGTTCCGATGTTCACGTGGGGCAGGCTGCGATCGAACTTTTCCTTGGACATGACACTCCTCGAAAAATGGAGCCCTGAACCAGGATTGAACTGGTGACCTCATCCTTACCAAGGATGCGCTCTGCCAACTGAGCTATCAGGGCTTGGCGATTCACTACAACGGTTGGAGCGGGAAATGGGATTCGAACCCACGACATTCAGCTTGGAAGGCTGACGCTCTACCAACTGAGCTATTCCCGCATTGCCGAGTGGAGAGAGGTGGATTCGAACCACCGTAGGCGTAGAGCCGGCAGATTTACAGTCTGCTCCCTTTGGCCGCTCGGGCATCTCTCCAGATATTCGCTTGTCGTGCTGCTCACTACACCATCTCGCTGCGTCCCGGGCCCTTTTCCGCGGCCCGTCCTACCTGGCCGGCGGCGGGATTTGAACCCGCGACCTACTGATTACAAATCAGTTGCTCTACCGACTGAGCTACACCGGCATCCATCCAGCAACTGCCCCGCCCTACCTCATCCCGAGCGGACCGTCAACCCCTCGGCAGCGACTTGAGAGGCGCGACCTTTTAGAAGCCCCCACTCTCCAAGTCAAGGAGATTGATCCGGGGTCGTTAGCGGGAAGGACGGCCCCGCTGACGGGCGACCTCGTATAGCAGAATCGCGGCGGAAACCGACGCATTCAATGAACCGACCTGACCGCCCATGGGAATCCGGAGGCGGAAGTCGCAGTGCTTGAGGACGCCTTCCCTCACGCCCGCCCCCTCGGCCCCCACGACCAACGCCAGGGGCCCGTCCAGGCGGGCGCTCCACAGGGGCTCCGCGCCCTCCACGTCCGCGGCCGCGACCCAGAGGCCCGCTTCCTTCAACTGCTCCAGGGCGCGGGAGATGTTGGTGACGCGCGCGATGGGGCAGTACTCGACGGCGCCGGCGGAGGCCTTGGCCACCGTGCCCGTCACCTGCACGGCGCGGTCCTTGGCCAGGACGACGCCGTGGGCCCCGAGCGCGTGGGCCGAGCGGATGATGGCGCCGAGGTTGTGCGGATCCTGGATGCCGTCGAGCACGACGACGAGCGCGGGCTGCTTCCTGGCCTTCGCCGCTTCCAGCACGTCCTCGAGTTCGACGTACTGGAAGCCGCGCAGTTCGGCGACGACGCCCTGGTGCACGCCACCCTCCGCCATCGAGGACAGCCGCTCCCGGCCAACCTTCTCCACCCGGACGCCCGCGTCACGCGCGCGGCTGAGCAGCTCGCCGGCGGCCTTGGCGCCGACCTGCCCGTCGACGATGAAGAGGCGCTCCACCGCGTCCGGGTGGGCTCGCAGGGCCTCCAGCACGGGGTTGACGCCATGGACGTAGCGCGGGGCTTCGTGGCCGCCGCGGTCACCACTGGAAGGCTTGGAGGAGCGCTCGCGCATGGGGGCTACTGGACCTCCACGGGCAGCGAGAAGGTCTTCTTCTGACGGGCGCAGATCTTCTCCGTGCAGATGAAGAAGGTCAGCGTCGCGTCCAGCGTGCCCTTGCCGGCGGACACCGCGGTGAAGGGGACCTCGAAGCGCGGATCCACGAACTGCTGGCCGTCCGCCTTCTTCGCCACCGACTGTTCACGCGTCAGCGTCTTCTGGGAGGGCGTGAGCTGCTTGCCCGTCAGCTCCAGCTTCAGCGGGGCCTCGTCGGAGACGTGGGCGCCGGGCTTCGACTTGATGGCGAGCACGAACGTGCCCTGCCCTCCGGCCTTCACCTGCGTCGACGTCCCCTCGGTGGTGACCTCGTAGAGGGTTGCGGGGTCCACGTCCTGGGCCAGCACCGGCGCGCCAACGAGCGTCAGCAGCAGGGGGGCCAGGGTCGGGAGGCGGCGGGTGCGGGGCATGGGTGTCTCCAGGAAGGCGGCGTTCGTATACCGGGGCTTCGGACGCGCGGGGAGCGCTTTCTCTTCTAACTCCGCGGCGCGCTCACCTTCACGGCGCCCTTGCGCCCCGGCGGTGGCGGGGGAAGGGCCTGGGGCGTCTCCAGGGCGGCGGTCCAGACGGGGACGGCGCCGGCGACGAGGGCCTCCGCCCGCTGGATGATGGGCGTGGCCAGGTCCAGGCCCGTCGCGGCCTCCATCTCCAGGAGCGCGGGCGAGCTGTTCACTTCGAAGACCTTGGGGTGTCCCTGGACGTCCAGGATGTCCACCGCGGCCACCTCCAGTCCCACGAGCCGGGCGACCTTCTCCGCCGTGGCGCGATGGCCGGGAGACAGCGGCAGGGCCTCCAGGCGGGCGCCCCGGTTGAGCGTGTGCGAGAGGCGCCCGGGGCGCGGCTTGCGCAGCACGCAGGCGATGGCCTCGCCGCCGACCACGAGCACGCGCACGTCCTGGCCGGTGCTCCGCACGTACTCCTGCATGACCAGGTTGTGCCCCAGACCGAGCACCGCCTCGAGCGCCGCCTCCAGGGACTGGAGGCTTTCGCAGACCATCACCCCGTGCTTCTCCTGGCCCTGGAGCAGCTTCACCAGCACGGGCACCCCGCCCACCAGGCCGACCATCTCCTTGAGATGGGCCGCGTCCCGGGCCATCACCGTGGCGGGGATGTCGATGCCGTTGGCGGACAGGAGCTGAAGGGCGCGCATCTTGTTGCGCGACTGCGCGATGGCCTGGGCATGGTTCACCAGGGGCACGCGCGCCAGACCGAACTGGTTCACCACCGCGAGCCCGTAGGTGCTGATGGACAGGGCGATGCGCGGGATGACGACGTCGGTGGGGGTGAGCTTCTTGCGGTCGTAGAAGAGGGTCGCCTGGCTGCCCCCGTCCAGATGCATCTGCACCCGGAGCGGGTTGAGCACGCGGACCCGGTGTCCCCTCGCGCGGCCTGCTTCGACGATCCGCCGCGTGGACGAGATGGAAGCGGAGCGCGAGAGGACAGTGATTTTCATGGCGGAGGCGACCGGCCCGGCGAGGACCCTATAATCCCCGCCTCCGCCCGCGTAAAGCCGCCTCCGCCTGCCTGCCGCTAGAGCTGGCGGATGGCGCGCACTTCGACGCTGACCGGGTCTTCCGGACGCGACGCCTCCAGCTTCGCGCAGGCGCTGCCCGTGAACCGCACGCCAGGATTCTCGGGGTCCGACTGGTCCAGCGACCAGGTGTCGGGGCCCGCGAGCGTGCGCTCGCCGTCGATGTAGACGACGATGAGCTTCTCATCGGAGGGCATCTGGCTCTTCTCGAGCTTGGTGAAGCAGGGCTCGCCCGGCAGGATCTGCTCGCTGATGGACTTCAGCGCGGCCGCGAGTTCCTCGCGATTGCCCGCCTGGTAGAAGGACCGTCCGCAGAGGCCGGTGTTGACGTCGCAGGTGTCCCCCGTGCCGCAGTCGACGCTGGCCTTGCAGGTGCGCGCGTAACCACCGGCGCGGGCCATCTCGTTGAGGACGCTGGGGCCGTCACCCGTCGACGTCTCCGCGCCGAAGCCGATGACGATGGTGGAGATCTTCTTCGTCTTCAGCGACTCCACCGCCAGCACGGAGGCGTCCTTGTCGAGGCAACCCCGCTTGTAATACGGGCTCAGCTCCGCCGAGCACTGCGTCGGCTCCTCGAGCGTGCAGCGGCACGCGGCGCTGCTGCCGTTGTTCGCGTTGTTGTCGTTGCAGTTGGGCAGACCGTCGGTCAGCAGGATGATGATCTGATCGCGTTCCTCGGATGGGGGGCCGAGGAGGGTGCTCGTGAACAGCAGGCTCTGCGCGGTCGGCGTACCACCCTGGGGGCGGTTGGCGCCACCGTTGGGGATGGACTGGATGCTGTCATTCACCGAGTTCGCGTGGAGCTGGAGTTCCGCGTCCGAGTCCTTGTCGAAGGGGATGGCGACGCGGACGCTCTCTCCGGTGGCGGCGGGCGCGCACAACTGGGCGGCGCTCGGCTTCTGCGGAGGCGGCAGCACGGGCGGAGGCGCCGGATAGGTCGTCAGGCCGAAGCGGACCAGCTTGCCGCTCTCCGCGAGGAAGGGGCCCATCGCGCCCTGGAGCTCGCTCCAACGCGTGGGGCACTTCGACGTGTCGCAGGGGTAGTCGTCGCGGCAGGTGAAGGTGAAGCCGTCCTGGGTCAGGTCACACACGCGCGTGCCGTTGACGACCAGGTCCTTGTTGACCGGCAGGGTCATCGAGCCGGAGATGTCCACGAGGAGCATCACGTCCGGCTTGCTCCTGCGGGCGGTGATCACCGTCTCCTTCGTCGTCTGGGCGATCGCGAGCGGTTCCACCGGCTCGAAGTCATACGTCTGACAGCCGGCCATCACGGCGACACCGAGGGTGCCGGCCAGCAGTGCGCTCAGGGGGGTCGACTTGGCGCGCATAGGCTTTGAGGGTTCCTTCCAGGGGGGGACAACGAACTGCGAATGCCCCAGCGTAACGCGTGGGCACCCACCGAGGCTACAGCGACTCGCGGCAGGCAGGTTCCATTCAGGTAGTGCTGCCAAGTTGCAACGTCAGGCGATCCCCGAGGGCAGATCCGCTTCCCCTGTCGGACATCCGCCCCCTTCCGGAGGGTGGGGAGCAGCGCATGTGCCCGCTCAGAGCGTGAGGACGCGCGCGCCTTCCGTCAGCCTCCAGATGGAGGCCAGGCCCATCACTTCGTCCAGCGTGCCGTGCAGTTCCTGAGGCGACAGGCCACAGATGCGGACCGTGGTGTCGCAGGCCACGAGCTTCGCGCCCAGGGCGCGCGCCTCCTCCAGCATGCGGGCCGGGGTGGGGACATTGAGCCCTTCGGCACGGGCCGCCTCGGTGCGCTCGCGCTCGCTGTGCGCCAGGCCGAAGCCGCCTCGGACCAGTTGGCGCAGGGCCTCGAAGGCGAAGACGAAGTAGACGTCGTCGCCCATCGCGGCGGCGGTGATGCCCATGGAGGCCGCCTGATAGGCGGGCTCGTACGTGGCGTGCTGGAGGAAGAAGAAGACGCGTCCGGCCATGGTGGACCGACCTTAGCGTTATCGAGTCCGGACCGGCAGCCGTCGTATAACGGGGCTCCCCTTCCCCTCCGGGAGCCCCGCATGCCGAGCCAGCCGTCCCGCCCCCGCGGTGTTCGTCCCTCGCCAGTGCCGTGCCGTTCCGCGTCCTCGCGCTGGGTGGCGCTGGCCGGTCTCGCCATGCTCGCGGGCCTGGGGCGCGTGTCCGAGGCGGCTCCGGCCGGAGCGAAGACCCCGGCCGCGGCATCCGTTCCCCCGGCCGTCGCCGTTCCCGGACCGCTGCGCACGGAGGCCCTCGGACTGCTCTCACAACCGACCCTGGCCCCCGAGGCGGCGTGGCGCAGGTTCGGGCCGGAGGTCGTGCCCGTCCTGGCCGCGCTGGCGGAGGACACGAGCGTCCCGGACGCGCAGCGGATGCGGGCCGTGACGGCGCTGGCTCGCGTGGAATCGCCGGAGGCGGGACAGACGCTCCAGGCGATGCTGGAGGATCCGCACCGGCCTTCGGAGGTCCGCTCGCAGGCCGCGGCCGCGCTGGGTCAACGGCTGGGGTTCGAGGCCGTGACGACGCTGCAGGCCCGCTTGGAGGACCGCGACCTGCGGCTGCGTGAGGCCGTCGCCCAGGCGCTCGGCCGGCTGGGCGGTCAGCGGGTGCGCGAGGTGTTGGAAGAGCGGCTCCCCCTGGAGGAGGTTCCCCGGGTGCGCGAAGCGCTCCAGCAGGGCCTCACGCTCGCGGAGCCCTGAGCCGGGCATGGCGGGGGCAGCCGCCCTGGTGGACTGCTCGGGGCTCGCGCCGGGCGGGGCGTTCCGTTAGATGGGAGGCCATGCGCCCCACCGTCCTTCTTTTCGATATCGATGGCACCCTCGTCACCACCGGCGGCGCCGGACGCCGCGCCATGGGCCTGGCCTTCGAGCAACTTCACCAGCGGCGCGACGCGTGCGATGGCTTCAGCATGTCCGGCATGACGGACCGGGCCATCGTCCGCAAGGGGCTGGGCATCATCGGCCAGCCCGACACCGAGGACACCATCAGCGCGGTCATCGACGCGTACGTCGCCCACCTGGGGCTGGAGGTTCCCAAGGTCGACGCGCGCGAGTACCGGCTGCACCCGGGCATGCGGGAGGCCGTGATGGAGGCTCGCTCGCGGCCGGGCTTCGCGGTGGGGCTGGGCACCGGCAACGTGCGCGCGGGCGCCAAGGTGAAGCTGGACCGCGTGAACATCCACGACCAGTTCGCCTTCGGCGGCTTTGGCTGCGACTTCGAGGACCGCGTGGCGCTCATCCGGCACGGCGCGCAGGCCGGAGCGGCGCAACTGGGTGAGCGGCTGGAGGCGTGCCGGGTGGTGATCATCGGCGACACGCCGAAGGACGTCGCGGCCGCCAAGGGCATTGGCGCGGAGACGATTGGCGTGGGCACGGGCAACTTCACGCCCCAGGCGCTGCGCGACGCAGGCGCCGAGTGGGCCTTCGCGGACTTCTCCGCCCCTGGAGCCATGGAGGCCCTGCTCGTCGGACGGTGAAGGTGTGGTATCTCCGCCGCCCCTCCGAGGAGTCGTTCACGCATGTCGTCCACGCTCGAATCCTATGAGCTGATCCGCTTCGCCGAGGCCTTCGAGGCCCGACTCGCCACGGCGGAGGAGATGGTCGTCGGCAGGCCGGGGCTGGAGGCCGAGAAGCAGTGGCTGGCCTCCGCGCTGGAGCGCCTGCGCGAGGCCCGTGAGCCCGCGCGCGGCCTGCTGGAGCAGGTGAAGGACCTGCCGGAGCTCGACGAGGCCCGCGAGGAGTTCTCGTTCGATCAGCAGGGCCGCTGGGTGGATGCGCTGGAGAAGCTGCACGCCGGCATCACCTTCACCGCCAGCAGCCGCGCCCCCGTCATCGAGGCGCTCTTCCCCCACCTCAAGTTCCCGCAGTTGCGCCGGGCGCCCGTGGAGCTGGTCAACGAGTACGCCGCGTCGTACGAGCGGCGGCTCAAGAGCGCCTACGTCACCCGCATCTTCTCCCGCGACGACTTCGCCATGGTCCGCCCCGTCGTGGATCAGGTCGCAGCGACGTTCGCCGCGTGGGCCGCGAGCCTCTCCCCCACTCCCCTGCCCCCGGAGCAGGAGGCGGCCCTGCGCGAGGCGCTGGTGTCGCTGGGGCGGCGCCTGGACGTGGCGCTGCGGCAGGGGCGGCTGCTCGCGGAGGCCGCGCTCGTTCCCGTGCCCGGGGTCTTCGAGGCCGCGGGCCTCACCCTCAAGCCCCGGAAGCGCGCGGGCAAGTCGCTCGCGCTCTCCGCGGAGGACGGCGCTTCGGACCTCTTCGGTGAGGAAGGAGACGCCGGCCAGGAGGAGGCGTTCGAGGGGTCCGAGGAGGATTCCGGAGACGACTCCCTGGAGGCGACTCCCGATGAGCCGGAGGCCCAGGCTCCCCTGGAGGAGACCGTGGCGGAGGCCGCCGAGGCCGAGGCCCCGGCTTCGGACGGTGGGGCCGAGGAGGTCACCGCCGCCGCCGAACCCGTCGCTCCGGAGGCTCCCGTCGCGGCGCGTCCCGCACGGCGGGGCCGGCCTCCAAAGAACGCCGCGCCAGCCGCGGAGACCGCTCAGGCCGACGCTCCTTCGGATGCTCCGGCTTCCGGTGCTCCGGAGGCCGTGCGCCCCAAGCGACGCAAGAAGACCGACCCGTCCGAGGCTGGCACGCCTTGAGACCCGACGCGCGGTGAGTCCCCCGCCGTGAAGAGGAACCCGGACATGGCGGACGTCGCCCTTCCCATCGATCCCCTCCTGCCTGACATCGTCTCCACGCTCCGGAGCGCGCGGTCGCTCGTGCTGGAGGCGCCGCCCGGCGCGGGCAAGACGACCCGTGTTCCCCGCGCGCTCTTGGAGGCAGGGCTGGGCGCTGGCAAGGAGATCGTCGTCCTCCAGCCCCGGCGGCTGCCCACCCGGCTCGCCGCGCAGCGCGTGTCCGAGGAGATTGGCGAGCGCGTGGGCGAGACCGTCGGCTACCAGGTCCGCTTCGAGGACGTCCGCGGGCCCAAGACGCGCATGTCCTTCGTCACCGAGGGCGTGCTCGGACGCCGTCTGCTCACCGACCCCACCCTGCGCGACGTGGGCATCGTCGTGCTCGACGAGTTCCACGAGCGGCACCTGTCCGCGGACATCTCGCTCGCGCTCCTGCGGCGGCTGCAGGAGACGGCCCGCCCGGACCTCAAGCTCGTGGTGATGTCCGCGACCCTGGAGGCCGAGCCCGTCCGCGCGTACCTGGGCGGAGCCCCTTCCCTGCGCTCCGAGGGCCGCCGCTTCGACGTCAGCGTCGAATACCTGTCCGCTCCGGACGAGCGGCACCTGGATCAACAGGTGCTCTCCGCGCTCAAGCGCCTGTTCACCCAGGGCGTCGACGGAGACGTGCTCGTGTTCCTCCCCGGTGCCGGGGAGATCCGCCGCGCGCGCGACACCTGCGCGGAGTTCGCCGAGCGCCATGACGCCGACGTGCTCCCGCTGCATGGCGACCTCTCTCCCGCGGAGCAGGACCGCGCCGTGCGCCGCAGCTCGCGCCGGAAGATCATCCTGTCCACCAACGTCGCGGAGACCTCCGTCACCATCGACGGCGTCGCGGTCGTCATCGACAGCGGGCTTGCTCGCGTGGCGTCCCACTCGCCCTGGTCCGGGCTGCCGCAGCTCAAGCTGGGCAAGGTGAGCCGGGCCTCCGCCGTGCAGCGCGCCGGCCGCGCGGGCCGCACCCGGGCCGGGCACTGCGTGCGCCTCTACACCCAGCACGACTTCGACGGCAGGCCGGACCAGGAGGCCCCGGAGATCCGCCGCACCGACCTGGCCGAGACGGTGCTCTCGCTGCGTGCGTCGGGCGTGAGGGACCTGACGGCGTTCCCGTTCTTCGAGCCGCCCCCCGCCCCCGCCCTGGAGGCCGCGGAGACGCTGCTGCGCCGGCTGGGCGCGGTGGACCCGAAGGGCGGCGTGACGGACGTGGGCCAGCGCCTCTTGCGCTTCCCGGTCCACCCCCGCCAGGCGCGCGTCATCGTCGAGGGCGAGCGCCGGGGCGTGGGCGGTGATGCCGCCGTGCTCGCGGCCCTCATGGGCGAGCGCGACATCCGCCGCGAGGCCCGCGCCAACCTGGGCGGCGGGGGCCGTGCGTCCGCGCTCATCAGCGGGCCTTCCGACCTGCTGGAGCTCCTGGAGCGCTTCCGCGAGGCCGGCCGTTCGGGCTTCGCCTCCGGCCGCATGCAGTCGCTGTCCCTGGACGCGGGCGCGGTGCAGTCCGTGGAGCGCGTGCAGAAGCAGTTGCGCCGCGCGGTCCGCGAACAGGGCTCGCGCCCCAGCCGCCCCGAGGACGTGGAGCAGGCGCTGATGCTCAGCGTGCTCGCGGGCTACCCGGACCGTGTGGCCCGCAGGCGTCGGCCCCGCTCCCCGGAGCTGCTCATGTTCGGCGGCGGCACCACCAGCCTGTCCGAGTTCAGCGTCGTCCAGGACGCGGAGCTGATGGTCGCCGTGGACGCGGAGGAGCGCCCCGGCCGCGGCGCCGTCGTGCGGCTCGCCAGCGCCGTGGAGGCCGAGTGGCTGCTGGACCTCTACCCGGACGCGCTGGAGGAGGTGGACACCCTCCAGTGGAACGCGGACTCGCGCCGCGTGGAGCGGCTCACCCGGCTGGCCTACGGCAACCTCATGCTGGAGGAGACGCGCACGCCCGCACCGCCGTCCGAGGAGGCCGCGCGCGTGCTGGCCGAGGCGGCGCTGGCCGCGGGCCCGGAGCGCTTCGCGGAGCCCGAGGCGCTGGAGCAGTGGCGCACCCGCGTGGAGCTGCTGGGCAAGGCGTTCCCCGAGGCGGGCTTCCCCACCGTGGACGCGGGCTTCATGCGCGACGCGCTGGCGTCCCTGTGCGTGGGCGCGCGCAGCTTCTCCGACCTGGAGGGCGTGTCGCTGCTGGACGCGCTCTACGCGCGGCTCACCTCCGAGCAGCAGCGCCTCTTGGCGAACCACGCCCCCGAGCGCGTCACCCTGCCCGGCGGGCGCGGCGTGAAGGTGCACTACGAGCCCAACAAGCCACCCTGGGTGGAGTCACGGCTGCAGGACTTCTTCGGGATGGCGCAGGGGCCCAGCGTGGGCGCGGGCCGCGTGCCGCTGGTGTTGCACCTGCTGGCCCCCAACATGCGCGCCGTGCAGGTGACGACCGACCTGGCGGGCTTCTGGGAGCGTCACTACCCGGCGATCCGCAAGGAGCTGTGCCGCAAGTACCCCCGGCACTCGTGGCCCGAGGATCCGCGCCACGCCGAGCCGCCCGCGCCCCGTCCTCCGAGGCGCTGACGGCGAAGCGGCGCGGGACTACAGCCGCTTGTGCATCTCCAGGTGGTCGATGCCGGCCTCGTCGAAGACGGCGCCGACGGGCTGGTAGCCGTGCTTCTTGTAGAAGTCGAGCGCGTAGAGCTGGGCGTGCAGCCTGATGCCGTTCACGTTGCGGCGGCGCGCCTCCTCCTCCAGCGACGTGAGGAGCAGCGAGCCCACGCGGGCCTTGCGGTGCGCCTGAAGCACCGCCATGCGGCCAATCTGGCCCCACGTCCCGGTCTGCCCCGCGGGCGGCTCCGGCAGCTTCACCAGCCGGCCGGTGCCGATGGCGTGGCCGCCCTGGTAGGCGATGACGTGGTAGGCGTGGGCGTCCTCGGCGTCGCGCTCGATGCCCTCGGGCACGTGCTGTTCCTCGATGAACACCACCTCGCGGATGGCGAGGGCCTGCATGAGCTCCGCCTCGTCCTTGATGTGGGCGATGGTGACGGGTGCCGGGGATGTCTCTGGAGGCGTCGGCATGGCTCCGGGCAAGGTACACAAAAGCCCGCGCCGCCAACAGGCGGAAAAAACCACCGCCGGCCGCCCCGGCACGCCCCGCGCGCGCTCGCCCCGTCCCCTGCCCCCTGGCCCCGAAAGGGACTGTCGCGAAAGCCCCGCCGCATCGGGTCATCCGGTTGCAATTGCCCTCTCACGTCGGGCCCGGAGCGGACCGCACTCCGCGCATGGGTGGGGCCTCCCGGAGGAGGATCACCTCCGGGAGGGCATGGTAGGGTTCAGGCCGATGCGTACCCGTGCCCTCTTCGCCCTGTCCGTGGGCCTGCTGTCGACGCCCGCGCTCGCCCAGAAGGAGTTCTTTTTTGGAACGGGAGAGCCGCCCGTGTTCCGCGAAGCGGACATGGACAAGCGGTTCCTCCGCTCCCGCGTCAATCAGGCCCTGGTCCAGGGGACGAGCGACGCGAACTGCGCGCAGTTGGTGGGCGCGCTGCTCACCATCGTGGGCGAGTCCGCGCCGTACCTGCACAAGCGCGACGAGAACTTCTACCTGGACCCCGTGCTGATCCAGGCGCTGGGCACGCAGCTCTCCACGCCGCGCTTCCCGGCCAACATGTTCCTGGTGTCGATGATGCGGCGGGTGCTCATCGACAAGCGGCTGCCGCCGGAGTGGATGCAGACGGCGGTGGCGCTCGCGCCGTACTACCCGCCGTTGGACCTGAGCAAGCTGCGCTTCATCGCGGATGGCGTGAAGCCGGTGGACAGCTTCTTCTTCACGCTGCCCGCGATGCTGGAGCGCTACGACGTGGAGGTCCTCAAGGCCAACACCACCGCGGCCAGCGTGGCGGACGCGAAGTTCCGCGACGACTACCTGGACAAGGAGGTCGCCTTCGCGGGGCTGGAGTTCGTCGACGCGAAGCTGGAGAAGCCCAAGAAGAAGAGCAAGAAGGGCCCTCCGCCGGAGCCTCCCGCGCTGGTGGCCCGGCTCGTCTTCTACCTGCCGGATCCGGGCAATGACGGCCTGCTGTCCGGGCTCACCTACGGCAAGCCGAAGGTGCGGCCCTCCATCAACATCACGGCGCGGCTGAAGGACGACCAGTACACGCCGCTGACGCAACTGCCGAAGGGCGCGCGCGTGCTCCTGCGCGGCCGCTTCTGGGAGTACCGCAAGCAGCTCAAGGAGCTGGAGGTGCGCGACGCGTACCTCTTCCAGGACCGCGACTGGGCCCAGAACCCCGCGCTCGCGGATCCCAACGCCGTGGCGGCCTGTCCGCTCGCGTTCAACGACCTGACGGGCACCGCGCCCATGCAGCCGGGCGGCTTCGGCAGCAAGCGCTGAAGCGCGCCGTCCCGCGTTCCGCACGCCCATCCCGGGGGCGGCACCCCTGCCGTGCCGCCTCCGCCGCGCCCCCTCCTCCCGGGAGCGCGCCCCGCCCGACTGGCACGGCCGCTGCTCATGCCCGCGCATCCCTTGCGCGCGAGGCACGCCATGAAGGTCGAAGGTCAGGACGCCCCTTCCGGAAACGAGAAGGTCCCCCCGGAGAAGGACGCGTTCCAACAGGTCCTCCAGCGGACCTCCGGACGGCCCGGCGCGCCACCGCGTCCCGGGCCCCGCCGCGAGCCGGTGACTCCAGGCCCCGTTCCGAAGCCCGGCCTGCTCCGCGCCGGTGGACAGGGAGCGGCGACGCGGGCGACTCCGGCGCTTCCCAGCGTCCGTGCGGCGGGGACCGTCCTCTCGACGACGCGCAGCGCGCTGGGGAGCCCGGAGACGCTCCGCCAGGCCCGGCAGGACATGCACGTGGAGGCGCGGCGGCTGGGGACGGTGCGGCAGGAGGCGCTCGCGGAAGGCGGGACACAGGCCACCCACCGTGCGTCGGAGCTGCTGGCCCGCGAGGTGGAGCGCTCCTTCCGCGCGGAGCCCCGTCCCGTGTTGTCTCCCCTCCCCGCGTCCTCGCGGGATGACCGTTCCCTGGAAGGCCTGTCTCGCGGCCCCGCGCCCGAAGGTGCTCGCGTGGCGGGCGGCTCCGCGGAGGGTGCCGCTCCGGCCGGCCCTCCTGTCGCCCAGGTCGAGTCCACCCTGGCCCTCATCGAGAAGATCGAGGTCTTCGTGAAGTCACAGCGGCCGGCGCTGGGCCTCAGCCTGCGGGGGCCGCTGGAGGCCACCGTGGAGGTGGAGCGGACGGGGCCCCGGGAGGTGGCGCTGCGCATCCAGGGGCGCCACGGGCCCGTTCCCGCCGAGGACGTGGCGCGGTTGCGCGACGCGTTGGAGGCGCGGGGACTGCGGCTCAGCGTCCTCCAGGCGGGGTGAACGTCCGGCGATGCCCCTCCCCCGCCAGCCTCCACGAACGATGAAAGCCCTCACGCCAGGGGGCGCAAGGGCCTTCATCACCACGGGCGCACTCGGGCGACTCGGCCCGCGCCTACTTCCCGGGCGCGGTGTTCAGCTCCGCGCGCTTGCCCTTCTTGTCCTTGTACTCCTCGGCCTCGGGCAGGGCGGCCTTCTTCTCCGCGATGTTGGGCCACTTGGACGCGAAGTCGGTGTTGAGCTTCTTGTACTCCGACCACTCCGAGGGCAGCTCGGTCTCGGGGAAGATCGCCTTGGTCGGGCAGACGGGCTCGCAAGCGCCGCAGTCGATGCACTCGTCCGGGTGGATCACGAGGAAGTTCGCGCCCTCGTAGAAGCAGTTGACCGGGCACACCTCGACACAGTCGGTGTACTTGCACTTGATGCAAGGCTCGGCGACGACGTAGGCCATGTTGATCTCTCCTCTGTGCGGATTTCCGCGCGTCCGTGGCCGCGCACAGTAGATGGTTGCGGCCGGGGTTGGCACCCTGAATTTAGGGGCCCACCCGGTCCGCTTCCCCGGTCAGCCCAGCAAGCCCTGCGCCCGAAGCAGCTCCGCCACCAGGATGGCGCCCTTCGCGGCCCCCATCTTGGTGTTGTGGGAGACGAGCACGTACTTGAAGCCGTTCTCCAGCACGCCGTCCTCGCGGATGCGGCCCACCGTGGTGGCCATGCCGCCGTGGGTGTCCCGGTCCATGCGGGGCTGGGGGCGGAACGGGTCGTCCAGCACTTCAATCCACCGGGGCGGAGCGGACGGCAGGTCCTTCGCCACCTGGGCGCCCTGCCACTCGCGCATCGCCTGGGCGACCTCCGCCACGGAGGCCTTCTTCCCGAGCGACACGAAGACGGACTCGGTGTGGCCCTCCAGGACGGCGACGCGGGTGCAGGTGCAGGAGACGCGCACGTCGTGCGGGGTGAGCGCCGCGCCCGCGGGGTCGAGCGCCCCGAGGATCTTCTTCGTCTCCACCTCGACCTTGTGCTCCTCCTTGGGGATGTAGGGCACGACGTTGTCGAGGATGTCCAGGCCGATGACGCCGGGCGACCGTCCGGCGCCGGACATGGCCTGGAGGCTGGTCATCAGCACGGCCTTCACGCCGAAGCGCTCGGCCAGGGGGGCCAGCGTCACGGCGAGGCCGGTGGTGGTGCAGTTGGGGATGGGGACGATGAAGCCCTTCCACCCGCGCTGCCGGCGCTGCTCGTGGATGAGCGGGGCGTGGGCGGCGTTCACGGGGGGGATGAGCAGGGGCACGTCCGCGTCGTAGCGGAAGGCGCTCGCGGCGGAGAACACCGGGATGTCCCGGGCCAGGCGCGGCTCGATTTCACGGGCGACGTCCGCCTCCACGGCGGAGAAGGCGATGTCGTAGTCCTTCGCCTGGACGGCGTCGCCGCTGACCACGGTCATGCGGGCGATGGCCTCCGGGAGCGGCTCCGGGACGAACCAGGCGAGCATGCCGTTGGAGGCGCGCAGGGCGTCCGCGTAGGTTTTTCCGGCGGAGCGGGGCGAAGCGGCGAGCCCGGTCAGCTCGATGAACGGGTGGTCCTTCAGGGCAGCGATGAACTGCTGGCCCGCGAGTCCGGTGGCGCCAATGAGTACGGCGCGAAGCTTGGCCATCGTGGAGGGTCTCCGGTGGAGGCGGCAGGGCGCTCCTTACACCGTTTCACGACGCGCTGCATCCGCCGCTCAACGGTGGGCGTGGGAGGGGGCGCGCGTGTGGCGTTCCGTGGGGTAGCCACCCGTCACCCAGGCGTGGAGGCCGCCGGCGAGGCAGACGGCGTTGCGCCCCCGCAGGCGCAGCACGCGGCAGACGCGGCGGATGTCCGCGCAGTCCTGGGTGGTGCCGCAGAGGACGATGAGCTCGTCGTCCGGCAGCATCGCCAGGTCCCGCGCGATCTCCGAGGCCGTCATGCGCAGCGCGCCGGGGATGTGGATCTCGAACCGCTCCCAGTCCATCGCGTCGCGGCAATCCAGGACGAGCACATCCTCGTCCCCCAGACGCATGAACAGCTCATCGCAAATGATGGTGGGCTCCACCGGGACCTCCCCGAGGCGACTGACTCCATCGAACATGAACCGGAGGGCTTCTTCCGCTCTTCCCGCCTGTCCGCCCGCCTGCTCCGGGGAGGCCCGCCGGGGGCGTCAGAGCCCCAGTTGCTTGGCGATGATTTCGTTCATCACCTCACTGGTGCCGCCGCCAATGGGGCCCAGCCGCGCGTCGCGCCAGTGACGCTGGATGTCGTACTCCATCATGTAGCCCGCGCCGCCGTGGAGCTGGAGGCACTCGTCGGCCACGCGGCAGCAGGTCTCCGTGGCGACCTTCTTGGCCATGGAGGTCTGCGCGACGGCGTACTCGCCGGCCACGTGCAGGCGCAGCGCGTGGTAGGTGAGCTGCCGCGCGCATTCACGGGCGGTGTACAGGTCCGCCAGCTTGTGGCGCACCACCTGGAAGCCCGCCAGCGTCTGCCCGAAGGCGCGGCGCTGCTTCACGTGCTCGAGCACCGTCTCCAGCATGTCGTCCATGGCGCCCAGCGCGCCCAGCGCGAGCGACAGGCGCTCCCACTGGAAGTTGCCCATGATCTGCGAGAAGCCCTGGTTCTCCACGCCCAGCAGGTTCTCCGCGGGCACGCGGCAGTCCTCGAAGAAGAGCTCCGCCGTGTCGGACGCGCGCCAGCCCACCTTCTGGAGCTTGCGCCCCACGCTGAAGCCCGGCGTGCCCCGCTCCACCACCAGCATGGACAGGCCCTTGTGGCCGCGCGACGGGTCGGTCTTCACCGCCAGCACCACGAAGTCCGCCCGCACCCCGTTGGTGATGTACGTCTTGGAGCCGTTGACGACGTAGTGGTCGCCGTCGCGGCGGGCGGTGGTGCGCAGCCCCGCCACGTCCGAGCCGGCGTCCGGCTCGGAGATGCCCAGGGCGCCAATCTTCTCCCCCCGGATGGCGGGGGCCAGCCAGCGCTGCTTCTGGGCGTCCGTGCCGAACAGGTGCACGGGGCCGGTCGCGATGGTGAACTGGCCCGCCAGCCCCGCGGCCACGCCGCCGGAGCCGCAGCGGCCCAGCTCCTCCAGGAGCACCGCCTCGTACAGCTCCCCGGCCGCCGTGCCCCCGTAGGCCTCCGGGTACTTCAGGCCCAGGAAGCCCAGCTCGCCGAAGCGGGTGAAGAGCTCCCGGGGGAACTCCTCCCGGGCCTCCCAGTCCGCCGCGAACGGGCGCAGCTCCTTGTCCACCACCGCCCGGACGGTGCGGCGGAAGGCGTCGTGCTCCTCCTGGAAGACCCCATGGCCCTGCAGCATCGTGTGCTCCCTCGCTCGCTGGGGGCTGACGCCCCGCGCCGCATGGTAGCGGGACGAGAAGCACGACTGGATGGTGTTGCTTCCTTGACCGGCTCCTGCCGGGCTGCGTATAACCCCGGCCCCAATCGCTGCGGCGCCATAGCCAAGTGGTAAGGCAAAGGTCTGCAAAACCTTCATTCCCCGGTTCGAATCCGGGTGGCGCCTCACAGACAGAAGGCCCGATGCGGAAGTCTCCGCATCGGGCCTTCTGCTTTTCCGGGGGGTGTCTTCCCGGGCAGGCCTAGCAGCCCAGCTCCACCGCGCCGATGTCCGGGGCCGCGCCGCAGAAGGGCTGGCCCTGGTCCAGGCCCTTGTCCTGGGCGGCGGGGGACGGGGCGAAGGTGTCCGACACCGTCACGTCACCGCCGTTGGAGGTGGTGTCCCCGGTGGCGGCCTTGAAGGCGTCCAGGGCCTGGAGCTGGCCGTTGTGCTTGAACTGCGTGCCGGCCGGATAGAGGTTGTTGCTCATGTGGAGGCCGGGGGCCTGGCCGCCCACGTCCACGCTGACGGGCGCGTCCACCAGGTTGTTCTCCACGCGCAGCGTCTCCGTGGGGCCGCCCGTGCCGTGGCCCAGGATGATGCCGGACTTGGCGCGGGTGATGGTGTTGTTCACCACCACGGTGCCCTTGGAGTTCTCCAGGCGGATGGCGGTGCCTTCGCCGCCGCCCGCGTCGGTGATGTCGTGCACGCGGTTGCGGCGCACGACGACGGACTGGGGCACGGGGCCCTCGTGGTTGCCGCCCACGGAGATGCCCTTGGCGCCGTCATACAGCTCGTTGTCCTCCACCAGCACGTTGTTGGCGGAGTAGTGGATGACGAGCACGTCGCCCTTCGCCGTCTCCGACGGCCGGAACTGGTGCATCCGGTTGTTGCGGATGATGACGTCGCGGCACGTCTTGATGTCCACGGCGTTCTCCCGGTTGTTGAAGAAGTGGTTGTTCTCCACCAGCAGGCCCGTGGCGGGCGGCAGGTCGCTGAAGCCCTCCGGCCCCAGGCACTGCACGGAGTCACCGGACACGTCGTGGATGTCGTTGTTGCGCACCGTCACGTCGTAGGACGCGGGCTGCATCACGACGCCGTGCGAGTCCTTGTTGCCGGTGGTCCGCACGAAGTCGTGGATGTTGTTGTTCTCGAGGGTGGCGCCCTTGGCGTTGTTGAACATGGTGACGCCCGCGCCGCCGGTGCCGTTGTGCAGCTCCGAGTTGGCGAGCACCGTGCCCTGCACGTCGCCCTCGAAGGTGACGCCGAAGATGGGCTGCCCCTCCACGTCGATGTCGAACCCGTCGATGACCCAGTTCGCGCGGCGCACCTGCACCGCCGCGCCGGAGCCGCTGCCCGGGGTGAGCTTGGGACGGCCCTCGCCCTGGAGGGTGATCTTCGCCTCGGGCGTGCCGGCCTGGGCGTTGTCGCCCAGCACCACGCGCTCGGCGTAGGTGCCCGCGAGCACGCGGATGCGGTCGCCGGGGCCGGCCTTGCTCACCGCCATGGCGATGGTGCGCAGCGGCGCGGCCTCCGTGCCCTCGGCGCCGTCGTCGCCGCTGGGCGACACCACCCAGTCATGGGCGGGCGTGGTAACGGGCGTCTCCGCCATGGCCTGGGCGCTGACGGCGGGCTGGGGACCGGGCTCCGCGATGGGCGCGTGGTCCGCGTGGTCCGGCAGTTGCGCGGCGGGCGTGTTCTCCACCGGCTGCACGCCGATGGGCGGCGCCTTGCCCGGAGCGGCGGGCGCCTTCTCGACTTGTCCTGAGGGGCCCGCGTTCGTCGCGGGGGCCTGGGTACCGGTACCGGCGTTCGAGGAACCGCCGGTGCCTCCGCCAGCGCCACCGCTGGCGCCACAAGCAGTCGTCCCAAGCGCCAGGGTGCAGGCAGCCAGGGAGGCCATCAGGGTGTGTCGCGTCTTCAATCCGTTGCCTCCAAGAATTCGCATGAGCAGGGGCAACGCACGGTGTCGGGCGTTCTATTCACTGCCGGTCATCCAGGGTCAGACGCGCCGCAGCGGGAGGGAGAACCGTGACGCTCGGCCCCATGGCGGCTACGGTGCCGCGGCCGTGTCCAAAGCCGTCCTTCTCCTGACCGCCCTGCTGCTCGCCTCCTGCGCCACGCCGGCGCCCTCACCTGCCCCGAGCACCCGGGGCCTGGGCGAGCCGGAGGTCTCCGTCCCCGCGAAGCCCGCCGACGCGGGCGTGACGCCCCCTGCCCCGAGTGGCCTGGAGGATCCGCTCACGTCGGGTCTGCCCGGGCCGCAGGATCTGAAGCGCCTGGACTTCCGCAACGGCGAGCCGCGCCTCCCCATCAAGCTGATGGAGGGGCGCGAGGTCGTGACGTTCTCACCGCGCGCGCGGATGCGGCTGCGCTTCGGCGGACCGGGGGACAAGGTGCTGGACGCGCCCGCGGGCTCGCGCTGGACGGTGCGGGTGACGCAGGGCGAGCCGGCCCAGTGGAGCGCGCGGCTGCAACTGGGCGAGTTCCGCTTCGCGGACAAGGCGGGGCTCGCGGAGGCGCAGGAGACGTGGCGCGCGCGGGGGCTCGCGGTGCGCACGCACACGCTGGGCTCCGTGTACGGCATCGCGGGGAAGGTCATCGACAACCGGCGCTACCTGCTGCTGGGGGAGGAGGCGCTGACGCCCGAGGCCGCGGCGAAACAGCAGACGGAGCTGCTGCGCCGCTACGGCCTGCGCACCACGCTCTTCGAGGAGGTCCGCAAGCCCTCCCGCGCCATCCTGGAGCTGAAGGACGAGAACGACGCCGTGGTGGGCCTGGCGCAGGACCGGCTGGACGCGGAGACGCCGGACGGCAGCGGCTTCGACGTGCGGCAGGTGGAGTACGGCGTGGGCTACGACTTCCACGCCTTCGAGGACCGCAGCTTCCGGGGCGCGCTCCAGTTCGCGGTGGACCGGAGCGGCAAGCTCGCGGTGGTGAACGTGGTGGGCCTGGAGGACCTGCTCAAGGGGCTGGTGCCGTCCGAAATCTTCGCGCGCGCACACCCGGAGGCGCTCAAGGCCCAGGCCGTCACCGCGCGCGGCGAGGTGCTGGCGAAGGTGGGCATCAAGCACCTGGCGGATCCGTACCTCCTCTGCTCGGAGCAGCACTGCGCGGTGTACCGGGGCCGCACCGGCGAGGCGGCCAGCACCACCGCCGCGGTGGAGGCCACCCGGGGCCAGGCGCTCTTCAGTCAGGACGGCCGGCTGGTGGACTCCGTCTACAGCGCCGTGTGCGGCGGCCACACCGAGGACAACGACGTGGTGTGGGGCGGCCCGCCGGACCCCAGCCTGCGCGGCCGGCCGGACCTGCTGGAGCCCGCGCCGGACGTGCCGGGCCCGTCCAACCTCAAGGCGTGGCTGGCGACGGCGGACGTGCCCGCCGCGTGCAGGCTGTCCAGCTTCGCGCAGCCCACGAAGTTCCGGTGGGAGAAGCGCTTCACGCAGGCCCAGGTGGACGCGCTCACGGAGAAGCTGGGGGTGGGGTCCATCCAGGGGCTCGCCCTGTCCGAGCGCGGGGTGTCCGGGCGCGCCCGGCTGCTCACCCTGTCAGGCACGCGGGGCGCCACCCAGGTGCGCGGGGAGCTGAACATCCGGCGGCTCTTCGGGATGCTCAACAGCAGCATGGCCACCGTGGAGCCCGAGCGGGACGCCGAGGGCCGGCTCACCGGATGGCTGTTCCGGGGCGGCGGCTGGGGCCACGGCGTGGGCATGTGTCAGACAGGCGCCATCGGCCGGGCGGAGGCGGGCCAGACCTATCCGGAGATCCTGCGCTTCTACTTCAATGGGGCGCAGGTGGCCCCCATCTACTGAGGTCCAGGGAACAAATCGCGCGACCGGCGAGCCGTCTCGTGAATCTCTTTGATGTCCCGGGTGTTACGGGGCGCGCGTTCGGGACTGAAGAAGCGGTCCGGAGGTTTATCATCAGGCCGTGGGCACGGGTTCCTCGACAGACTGGCGTCAGCGGCGCGCGCGCAGGCAGCGGGCGCCCTTGCGCTACCTGGTGGCGGGCATCCTGGCGCTCCTGGCCCAGGCCGCCTTCGTGGGCTTCGTCCTCCTGGTGTCGGCCGTGCAGGCGAACCTCCCGCATGAGAAGCGCCCCGCGCGGCCCACGTCCGTGGCGGTGAGGCCGCTCACGTCGGACCAGTGGGCGAAGAACCGGGGGAACGTCACCCCGCAGCAGACGAAGCCCCGCCCCACGGAGAAGCGCGAGCCGAAGGAAGAGAAGAAGCCGGACGAGACGAAGCCCCAGGGCCAGGTGGTGGACGTGGCGCCGGGGAATGATCAGCAGTCCCCGGACGCGAAGTACCTGGCCGAGCACAACAACACGGTGGAGAAGGAGACGCGGGCGCGGGAGCAGACGGCCCACTACCGCAACGCCATGCCCCAGCGGACCGCGCCCCAGAAGCAGGAGGGCGCGGCGCAGGACCAGGTGCAGCCCCCGCGCGTGTCGGGCAACAACGGCCAGGGCGCGGACGACCGGACCCCGTCCCAGGGCGGCAAGAAGCCCGTCTTCGAGATGCCGGAGACGCGCCGCAAGCAGGAGATCGCCATGAAGACGGATCCGCGCGAGCGCGGCCCGGGCATGGCGGTGAAGAACCAGTCGGAGAGCGACGCCACGCAGGGCAACGCGAAGCGCCTGCGCATCCAGCCCGGCCAGGGCGAGGACAGCGAGCAGGAGGGCTCCGCGGGCCGCGTGGGCTCCCCGGGCCTGGCCACGCTGATGCCGTCGCAGGCGGCCATGGACAAGGTGGTGGGCGCGGCGCCCAACGACATGCTCCGGGACCAGGAGGAGGGCGACGGCACCTTCCTCAACACGCGCGAGTGGAAGTACGCCAGCTTCTTCAACCGCGTGAAGCAGAGCGTGGGCATGCACTGGAACCCCAACGAGCAACTGCGCATGCGCGACCCGACGGGGAACATCTACTCCGGGCGAGACCGCCAGACGCTGCTCACCATCACCCTGGACGAGCGCGGCGCGGTGAAGGACATCCAGGTGGAGAAGAGCAGCGGCCTGGACTTCCTGGACATGGAGGCCGTGGCGTCCTTCAAGCGCGCGCAGCCCTTCCCCAACCCGCCGTCCGGCCTGCTGGGCCAGGACGCGACGGTGCGCTTCCAGTTCGGCTTCTTCCTGGAGATGGGCGGCGGCCCCCGGATGCGGCTGTTCCGACAGTAGGCCTCACGGAATCCTCGCGGTGGACGGCGCGGAGGCACTACCCTGCCCCGCCGTGGAAGCCTCCATCGTCGACCGCAGTGCCGCGCTCCAGGAGCGCAACCGGAAGGTCCGCTTCGTCCTCTTGGCCATCCTCGGGGCCAACTGGGTGGTGGCCGCCGCCAAGCTCGTCTTCGGCCTCATGGCCCAGTCCGCGTCGGTGACGGCGGACGGGCTGCACTCGTTCATCGACGGCGGCTCCAACGTGCTGGGCCTGGTCGCCATGGGCGTGGCGTCGCGGCCGGCGGACGCGGACCACCCCTACGGCCACGGCAAGTTCGAGGCGCTCGCGTCGCTGGGCATCGGCGCGATGATTGGCGTGGGCATGCTGGAGCTGGGGCGCATGGCGCTCGACTCGCTCCTGCACGACAAGCACCCCACGGTGACGGTGACGATGGCGGCGGTGATGGTCTTCACGCTCGTCATCAACCTCGCCGTCACCCGCGTGGAGCGGCACTACGGGGAGAAGTACAAGAGCTCGCTGCTGCTCGCGGACGCGCAGCACACGCTGTCCGACGTGTTCGTGACCATCGCCGTGCTCGGATCCATCGCCCTGGTGGCGCTGGGCTTCCCGCGCGCGGACGGGCTGGTGGCGCTGGCGGTGATGGTCTTCGTCGCCCGGGTGGCCTACGGCATCGTCCGGCAGGCGGTGGGCATCCTCTCCGACACCGCGCGCCTGGACCCGGCGCAGGTGTCCCAGCACACGCTGTCCGTGGCCGGGGTGCGCTCCTGCCGCGACGTGCGCAGCCGGGGCATGGAGGAGAGCGTCTACGTGGACCTGAAGATTGAGGTCGACCCGCAGCTCACCACCGCGCAGGCCCACGAGGTGGCCGACAAGGTGGAGGAGACGCTGCACGGCGCCTACCCCCAGGTGGTGGACGTGGTGGTCCACGTGGAGCCCGCGAAGGCCCGCTAGAAACACGAGGGCCGCCTTCCGGTGCGCTGGAAGACGGCCCTGGTGACAGCGGCTGTCGAGGCTGGCCTTACGCGACCTTCTGCGCGGGCGTGTCGTAGTCCTCGATGGGAGGGCACGAGCACACCAGCTTGCGGTCACCGAGCACGTTGTTCAGGCGTCCCACGGACGGCCAGAACTTGTTGTCCCGCACCCACGGCGTGGGGAACACGGCCTGCTCGCGGGAGTACGGGCGGTTCCACTCCGGCGCGGTGAGCGTGCGCGCGGTGTGCGGCGCGTTCTTCAGGACGTTGTTGTCCTTGGGCGCGCGGCCCTCCTCCACGTCGCGGATCTCCTGGCGGATGGCGATCATCGCCTCGCAGAAGCGGTCCAGCTCCGCCTTGGACTCGGACTCCGTGGGCTCGATCATCAGCGTGCCCGCCACCGGGAACGACACGGTGGGCGCGTGGAAGCCGTAGTCCATCAGGCGCTTGGCCACGTCCTCCACCTCCACGCCCGCGGTCTTCTTGAGCGGGCGCAGGTCCACGATGCACTCGTGGGCCACCCGGCCGCGCTTGCCCCGGTAGAGCACCGGGTAGTGCGGCTGGAGCCGCTCCGCGACGTAGTTGGCGTTGAGGATGGCCATCTTCGTGGCCTGCGTCAGGCCCTCGCCGCCCATCATCTGGATGTACATCCAGGAGATGAGCAGGATGCTGGCGCTGCCCCACGGCGCCGCGGAGATGGCGCCGATGGCGTCCGCCCCGCCCGTCTGGATGACCGGGTGCCCGGGGAGGAACTTCACCAGGTGGGACGCCACGCAGATGGGGCCCATGCCCGGGCCGCCACCGCCGTGCGGGATGCAGAACGTCTTGTGCAGGTTGATGTGGCAGACGTCCGCGCCCACCAGGCCCGGCGCGGTGAGGCCCACCTGCGCGTTGAGGTTGGCGCCGTCCATGTACACTTGGCCGCCGCGCTCGTGGATGGTGGAGCAGATCTCCCGGATCTCCTCCTCGAACACGCCGTGCGTGGACGGGTACGTCACCATCAGGGCGGCGAGCTTGTCCTTGTGCTCGTCCGCCTTGGCGCGCAGGTCGCTCAGGTCGATGTTGCCGTTCTCGTCGCACTTCGTGACGACGACGCGGTAGCCCGCCATCACCGCGGAGGCGGGGTTGGTGCCGTGCGCGGAGGACGGGATGAGGCACACGTCGCGGTGCCCCTGCCCGCGCGCCTGGTGGTAGGCGCGGATGACGAGCAGGCCCGCGTACTCGCCCTGGCTGCCCGCGTTGGGCTGGAGCGAGCACCCGGCGAAGCCCGTCACCTGGGACAGCGCGTGCTCGAGCTGCTCGAAGACGACCTTGTAGCCGGCCGCCTGCGAGGTGGGCGCGAACGGGTGCAGCTTGCTGAACTGGGGCCACGTCACGGGGATCATCTCCGCGGTGGCGTTGAGCTTCATGGTGCAGCTCCCCAGCGGAATCATGGAGTGCGTGAGGGACAGGTCCTTCGCCTCCAGCCGGCGCACGTACCGCAGCATCTCCGTCTCGGAGTGGTAGCGGTTGAAGACGGGGTGCGTGAGGTACGCGCTCGAGCGGCGCAGCTCGGGGACGAGCGGGCTCTCCAGGCCCTCGGCGGCCTCGTCCAGGTTCACCGGGGACGCGGACTTGTTCGCGCCCTGGATGAAGGCCGCGAGGATGTCCTCCACGTCCCTGGCGCGCGTCGTCTCGTCGAGCGACAGGCCGAGCGTCTTCTCGTCGATGCGGCGGAAGTTCATCTTCGCGGCTTCCGCGGCGGACAGCACGCCCCGGACCTGCGCGGGCGTCAGCTCCACGCGCAGCGTGTCGAAGAACTGCTCGTGCTTCGGCTTGAAGCCCAGCTTCGCCAGGCCCCGCGACAGCACCACCGTGAGCCCGTGCACGCGCTCCGCGATGGCCTTGAGCCCCTCCGGCCCGTGGTAGACGGCGTACATGCCGGCCATCACGGCCAGCAGCACCTGCGCGGTGCAGATGTTGCTCGTGGCCTTCTCACGGCGGATGTGCTGCTCGCGCGTCTGCAGCGCCATGCGCAGCGCGGGCCGGCCCTGCGCGTCCTCGGACACGCCGATGAGGCGGCCCGGCATCACGCGGGTGTAGGCGTTCTTCGTGGCGAAGTACGCGGCGTGCGGGCCGCCGTAGCCCAGCGGCACGCCGAAGCGCTGCGCGCTGCCCACCACCGCGTCCGCGCCGAACTCGCCCGGGGGCGTGAGCAGCGTCAGGGCCAGCAGGTCCGCCGCGACGACGAGCAGGCCGCCCGCCGCGTGCACCTTCTCACCGAACGCGCGGTAGTCATGCACCACGCCGTCCGTGGCCGGGTACTGCACCAGCGCGCCGAAGAACTTCTTCTGGGACAGGTCCACCGTGCGGTGGTCGCCCACGACGACCTCCACGCCCAGCGGGATGGCGCGCGTGCGCACCACGTCCAGGGTCTGCGGGTGGCAGCCGTCGGAGACGAAGAACGCGCCGCCGGTGCTGTCGCCCTTGGCGTGCATCGCCAGCGCCATGGCCTCCGCCGCGGCGGTGCCTTCGTCCAGCAGGGAGGCGTTGGCCACCTCCATGCCGGTGAGGTCCGTCACCATCGTCTGGAAGTTGAGCAGCGCCTCCAGCCGGCCCTGGGCGATCTCCGCCTGGTAGGGCGTGTACTGGGTGTACCAGCCCGGGTTCTGGAAGATGTTGCGCAGGATGACGTTGGGGACGTGGGTGTCGGAGTAGCCCATGCCGATGAAGGACCGGAACACCTGGTTCTTCGCGGCGATGGCCTCCAACTGCGCCAGCACCTCGTTCTCCCCCTTGCCGGCGGGCAGCCGCAGGGGCTCCTGCGCGCGGATGACCGGCGGCACGGCGGACTCGATGAAGGCGTCCAGCGAGTCCACGCCCAGCGTGGACAGCATCTGCTTCACTTCAGGGGTCTCCGGACCGATGTGCCGGCCGGCGAAGGACTCCTGGTACTTCCAGTTGAGGGACATGGTCGAAGGGGCTCGCGTGAGGTGCGGTAGGAAGTTCGGCGTCCGAGCGGGCTCGGCGCTCCATGGAGCGTCTCTAACAACGGGGACGCCCGACTTCTTGCGCGCGCGGTGGCTACTTGGTGAGCGGCTCGTAGGCGGCGGCGTCCAGGAGCTTGCCCACCTGCCCGGCGTCCGAGGGCTCGACCTCCACGATCCACCCCTGCCCGTACGGGTCGGAGTTGATGAGGGACGGGTTGCCCGTGAGCGCGTCGTTCACCTTCACCACGGTGCCGGAGATGGGCGCGAACAGGTCCGACACGGCCTTGGTGGACTCGATGACGCCGAAGTTCTTGCCCTCGGTGAGGGTGGCGCCCAGCTTCGGCAGCTCCACGTAGACGACGTCGCCCAGCGACTCCTGGGCGTGGTGCGTGACGCCCACCACCACCGTCTTGCCCGTGATGCGGGCCCACTCGTGTTCCTTCGTGTACTTCAGGTCCTGCGGGATGTTGTCAGACATGGAGGCGGCTCCTCGCGACGGGTGCGGATGGGAGGGAATCAGGACTTCTTGAGGAAGGGGGTCTTCACGACGACCGCGGGCACGGCGCGGCCGCGGATCTCCACGTCGAAGGTGGAGCCTTCGGTGGCCAGGCTCGCGGGCACGTAGCCCATGCCGATGGGCTTCTTCACCGTGGGGCCCTGCGTGCCGCTGGTGACCTCGCCCACGCGGACGCCGTCCTTGAGGATGGGGTAGCCGTGGCGCGGGATGCCGGCGCCGGTCAGCTCGAAGCCCACCAGCTTGCGCGGCACGCCCGCGGCCTTCTGCGCGACGAGCGCGTCCTTGCCGATGAAGCCGCCCGCCTTGTCCAGCTTGACGATCCACCCCAGGCCCGCCTCCAGGGCGGTGTGCGCGTCGTCGATGTCGTTGCCGTACAGCGCGTACTTCATCTCCGTGCGCAGCGAGTCGCGCGCGCCCAGGCCGCAGGGCTTCACGCCGTCCGGCTGCCCGGCCTCCAGCAGCGCGTCCCAGAGCTTCACGCCGTCGCTGGCGGCGCAGTACAGCTCGAAGCCGTCCTCGCCGGTGTAGCCCGTGCGGGAGATGATGGCCTTCACGCCGGCCACCTCCCCTTCCGTGAAGCGGTAGGTGCCCACCTGGGACAGGTCCGACTTCGTCAGGCGCTGCACCAGCCCCACGGCCCTGGGGCCCTGGACGGCGATCTGCGCGTACTCGTCGCTCCGGTCCACGGGCTTGACGCCCTCCGCGCGCGCGCTCATCCAGGCGAAGTCCTTCTCGCGGTTGCTGGAGTTGACGCAGATGAGGATGCGCTCGGGGCTGAAGCGGTAGGCGACGACGTCATCCACGAAGCCGCCCAGGTCGTTGAGCAGGCCCGCGTAGACGGCCTGGCCGTCCTGGCAGCGGGAGAGGTCGTTGGAGATGAGCCGGTTCACGGTCTCCAGGGCGCCCGGGCCGGTGAACTCGATCTCTCCCATGTGGGAGACGTCGAAGAGGCCGACGGCGGTGCGCACGGCCTCGTGCTCGGCGATGACGGACGAGTACTGCACCGGCATGTCCCAGCCGGCGAAGTCGACCATGCGGGCCCCCAGCTTGCGGTGGGCCTCGTTGAGGGGCGTACGCCGGGTCATTGACTTCTCCAGGGTGGGCAGGGGGTGGTGAAACGGCGCGGACTATAGCGGCGCACCTTCTCCGATCAAGGCCGACGCGGAAGGGACTAAACTCATCCCGACATGAAGATTCGCAACTGCCTCAACCCCTCCAAGCCGAGCTTCTCCTTCGAGTTTTTTCCTCCCAAGACGGACGCGGGCGTGGCCTCGCTCCTGCGCACGGTGGAGGAGCTTGCGCCGCTGGAGCCGGGGTTCGTGTCGGTGACGTACGGGGCGGGCGGGAGCACGCGCGACCGGACGGTGGACCTGGTCACGCACATCAAGCAGCGCACCGGCATCGAGGCGATGGCGCACCTGACGTGCGTGGGACACACCCGCGACGAGCTTCGTGACGTGCTGCGCCGGCTCGACGCGGCAGGCATCGAGAACGTGCTCCTCCTGCGCGGGGACCCGCCCCAGGGGCAGACGACCTTCGAGCCGGTGCCGGGGGGCTTCCGCTACGCCGAGGAGTTGGTCCGATTCGTCCGAGAAGAGGATTTCAACTTCTGCCTGGGGGGTGCGTGCTATCCGGAGGGGCACGTGGAGACGGCGTCGCGCGAGGACGACCTGCGGCACCTGAAGGCCAAGGTGGATGCGGGGATGGACTTCGTGGTGACGCAGCTCTTCTTCGACAACGCCTTCTACTTCGACTTCGTGGAGCGGGCGCGGCGGGTGGGCATCAACGTCCCCATCGTCCCCGGCATCATGCCCATCACCAACTACGAGCAGGTCCAGCGCTTCACGCGCATGTGCGGCGCGACGGTGCCCATGCGGCTGGCGTTGCAGATGGAGCGCGTGAAGGATCAGCCGGACGCCGTGGTGCAGTTGGGCGTGGCGCACGCCACGGTGCAGTGCATGGAGCTGCTCGCGCGCGGCGTGCCGGGCATCCACTTCTACACGCTGAACAAGTCTCCCGCGACGCGGATGATCGTGGGCGCGCTGAAGGGGCGGTCATGAGCGGTCCAGGTCCTCAGCTCGCGCCGGGCGATCCGCGCATCAAGATCTTCCAGATCGTGCGCTTCCCGGCGTTCTTCCTGCTCATCGTCGGCGTGCTGCACGTCACCTTCAGCCTGCTGGGCGGGGTGCTGGCGGCGCTGAAGGTGGCGTCGCCCTTCTCCACGCCGGGGCAGGCCCCGGTGGTGCTGGAGTTCACGACGGGCTTCACGCTGGCCATCGTGGGCGGCATCCTCTGCGGGGTGCTGGCCGTCTGGGGCGCGTGGAACGCGATGAACCTCAAGGGCTACGGCCTGGCGACGGTGGGCGCCATCTGCGCCATGTACACGCTGACGCCGGGCTGCTTCGTGGGCGTGCCGGTGGCCGTGTGGATGCTCTTCACGCTGCGCCGGGATGGCGTGCGCGAGGCCTTCGCACCATGAACCCGCGCGCCGTCCGCACGGTGCGCTTCCTGCTCACGGGCCTGGGGAACGTGGGCGTGCCGCTCCTGGAGATCCTCCAGTCGCGCGCGTCGCTCCTGATGGAGCGCTACCGGCTGGAGTTGCTGCCGGTGGGGCTGGCGGACTCGGGCGGCGCGGCGGTTTCGCCGTACGGGTTGGACCTCGGGGCGGTGCTGGCGGTGAAGCGGGCGCGGCACTCCGTGGCGTCGCTGCCGGTGGTGGGGCGTCCGGGGATGAGCGGGCGCGACTTGGTGCGCGAGGTGAAGGCGGACCTGCTGCTGGAGGCCACGCCCACGAGCTTCCAGGACGGGCAGCCCGGGTTGGACATCACGCGCAGCGCGCTGATGCGGGGCATGGCGGCGGTGCTCGCGAGCAAGGGGCCGCTGGTGCTGGGGTTCCAGGAGCTGGCGGGCCTGAGCGACCTGGAGTCGCCGGGCCGCCCTCCCCTGCGCTTCAGCGCGGCGGTGGGCGCGTCCATGCCGCTGGTGAACGTGGGCCGCCGGGACCTGGCGCTGGGGAGGCTGGGCCGGTTCGAAGGAGTGCTCAACAGCACCAGCCACCTGCTCCTGTGCCGCATGGCGGAGGGAAAGACGTACGAGGCCGCGCTGGCGGAGGCGCAGGCGCTGGGCATCGCGGAGACGGACCCCACGCTGGACGTGGACGGCTGGGACACGGCGGGCAAGCTGGTCATCCTGGCCAACGCGGTGATGCGCGTGCCCACGACGCTGAAGGACGTGTCCGTGACGGGCATGCGCGGCGTGACGCGCGCGGAGCTGGACGCGGCCAGGGCGAAGGGCGGCCAGGTGCTGCTGCTGGCGCGCGGCGAGCCCGTGGGCGCGGAGCGGTGGGAGTGGAGCGTGCGGCCCACCGCCGTGGACGCGGCCCATCCCCTGGCCCGGCTGGGCGCGATGGAGATGGGCGCGGTGTTCCGCAGCGACCTGCACGGCGTGAACACCGTCATCAACGGTGAGCAGGGCGCCCGGGGCACGGGCGCGGCGATGCTGAAGGACGTGCTCGAGATCTTCCCGGACTGAAGCTCAGCCCAGGGACTTCATGAGGCGCGCCAGGAGCGGCTCCACCAGCTCCTGGCCCCGCAGTTGCGAGCGCCACCGCTGGGGAATCCCGTTCAGGCCGTGGATGAGCCCCGCGATGCCGCCCGCCACGCAGGCCGTGGTGTCCGTGTCGTGGCCCAGCCGGATGGCGGCTTTGACGACCTCTTCGTAGGTCTTCCCGTTCGCCACGCAGGCGCGGGCGGAGCGCAGGCAGTCCACGACGTAGCCGCCGCCCATCCCCGGCGCCGGGTCGTCCGGGCGGATGTGGGCCTCCAACTCCTCCCGCTGCGGGAAGCCTTCCACGTACAGGTCCCGGAAGGTGGCCACGGCCTCGGCCCACGGATCCGCCGCGCCCTCCAGGATGCGGCGGGCCCAGAGGCAGTACAGCGCGCAGCACACCTGGGCGCGCACGTGGCCATGTGTCACGCGCGACTGGGCCATGGCATCCGAGACGAGCGCCGCGTCCTTGCCCTGGTGCCACAGGGCCAATGGCAATACACGCATCAGTGAGCCATTGCCGTTGTCCAGGGTGCCGTTGGGGCCGGCGAGCATCGCGGGCGTGCCGTCCCGCAACCGGCGCAGGGCGGTGCTGGTCTGGATGCCCACGTCGAACACGTCACCGTCCACGGCGAGGTAGCCCCAGTCCTGCCAATTCACCAGCCGCCGGCCCAGGTCCTCGCAGTCGAGCCGCTTCTGATACGTCAGGGAGTCCAGCAGGCACAGCGCGTGGGCACCGTCGTCCGACCACGTGCCCGGTGGGACGCGGTCATGCGCGCGAGTGAAGCCCGGAGGTGGGTCGTACTCGATGGCCTCCGGGGCCGGTATCGCTTCGGGCCGGTGGAACTCATAGGGCACCCCGAGCGCGTCTCCCACGAGCAGCCCATACAGTCCCCCCGCGATGCGCTCCTCGCGCCTCACAATGTGACAACCTCCCAGGTCCGTGACCCCGACCCATCGTGTACATATAACACCATCCTTGTAAAGGCTGATGGGTCGCGTTGTGTTGATGATTCATGCGAAGCTCTCGCGCCCTTTCTTCCTGGGACGGGCTTCCCAATTCTCACGAGAGGCGCTCCGATGCGTCGACTCACCCTGCTGGCTGCTCTCTGCCTGTCTGTCCTTGCCTCCTGTTCCCCCGTGGAGCCCGAGGCGCCGGCGTCGCCCGAGACGCCTGGCGAGGCCTCGCGGTCCCAATCCCTGACAGTGGTCAAGGATTACTTCCTTGAGCTGACCTGGGACGGAGCCACGAAGTGCCCCACCTGTGATCGCACGACCTATGCGTGCTCGGACAACACCGGGAATTGGAACGGGGGTGTCCGGAGCTTCACGGATCCCGTCGCCAAGGGTTGGCGGGTGACTGGCGCGGAGGTGGAGATCATTGGCCGTGGCTACGACGGCGGGCTCACGACCGTCCTGCTGAACAGCCAGGTCCTGGGGACCTACGGCATGGCCCCGAATCCCTTCCGCGTGTGCGGTGGCTGCGAGACGCCGGAGCTCGGCTACAAGGCGCCCGACTCCATGGGGATCCCTGGCTACCGATACGGCGACATCAATACCTTCACGCTGCGTCCGGAGCGGACCAACTGCATCGCCGCCGCCCGGATCCGCCTGAGGACGGGGCGGCCCCTGCTCAGGGTCAACCCGACGAGCCTGTCCTTCGGCTCGATCGCGGTGGGCGCGTCCGCCTCGCAGAAGGTGCGGCTGACCAACGAGGGCGTCGTCCCGCTGGTCATCGACGCCATGTCGCTCCCCCTCCCCTTCAAGCTGGCGCCGGTGTCCCTGCCCTTCACGCTCAAGGAGGGCGCGACCCTGGACGTGACCGTCACGTACGCGCCCACGGCCGACCGCGTTGACTCCGGAATCCTGAGCCTGCTGAGCAACGACCCCGACAACGGCTCCCTGCCCATCAAGCTCGAGGGCACGGGCGGTGCCCCGAAGCTCGAGCTCGCGCCGACCGCGCTCGACTTCGGCACCGTGCGCGTGGGCGCGAGCAGCAACCTGCTGCTCCAGGTGAAGAACGTGGGGAGCCTGCCGCTCACGATTCCCGCCGTGCTGACGCAGGCTCCCTTCAGCGTGAGCGGCCTGGCTCCGGGAGGCAGCGTGGTGCAGCCAGGCACGGTCCTTCCGCTCACGGTGACCTTCACGGCGACGGCGGGCGCGTTCTCCCTGCCGATGTACATCCAGGCCCAGGGGTCCGCCACGCCGCTCGCGGAGGTCTCCCTGCGGGGCACGGGCATCGAACCCGCCATCGTCGTGGCGGCGACCGCGATGGACTTCGGTGTGCACACCGCGGGGGTCGACCCTGTTCGCAAGACGCTGGCGGTCAGCAACACGGGACTGGACGACCTCGTCCTCACCGCCTTCGACGTCGAGGCGCCCTTCACGGTGGAGTCCGGCCTTCCGCTGACCATCAAGGCCAGGGAACAGGCGAACCTGACGGTGGCCTATGCCCCGGTGGCGGGCCGCGCCGCGAAGGACCTCACCCTGCGGAGCAATGATCCGCGCACCCCGGTCGTGAAGGTGGCGCTCACCGGCACGGGCGTGGCGGTCCCCGCGCTCAAGGTCACCGCGCCCGATGGTGGCACGGCGCTGGACTTCGGCTCGCGCGAGGTCGGCTCCGTGAGCGCGCCCCAGGCCTTGACGCTCAAGAACGAGGGGGCCGGAACGCTGGTGGTGGAGTCCATCCAGGCGCCCACGGGCTTCGCGGTCACCCCCGCGGGACGGTTCAGCCTGGCCCCCGGTGCCACGACCCAGGTCCAGGTGACCTTCGAGCCTCCGCATATCGCCCAGTTCGCACCGGAGCTGCTGCTGAGCGCGGACGGCCCGGGTGGCGCAACCCAGACCGTGCTGCTCAGCGGACAAGGCGTCGAAGGAAAGGTGACCGCCACCCCCTCGGCACTGTCCTTCGCGCGGACGGAGGTGGGGAACACCAGCAAGGCGGTGCAGGTGACGATCGTCAATTCGGGGACGGACACGCTCACCATCAGCACCATCGCGGTGGCGGGGCCGTTCTCGCTGGTGCTCCCGAAGCTGCCGAAGGAGCTCCCGCCGCGCGACGCCTTCACGATGGAGGCGACCTTCGTCCCGGTCGAGGACGGCGCCGCGTCCGGCGCGCTCCGCGTGTTCTCGAACGCGCCGTCGTCTCCCACGGTGGTGAAGCTGGATGGTGAGGGGCTCCAGGCCGTCTCCCGGATGGCGAGCGACGTGATGGAGTTCGGCGGCCAGCGGGTGGGAGGCCTGAGCGCGCCCCGGGAGCTCACGCTGTTCAACATGGGCAGCGAGTCGCTGAACGTGACGGCGGTGAACGTGAGCGGTCCGTTCCAGGTGTCAGGGCTCAACGTGGGCACCAGCGTGCCGCCGCTCGGAAACCGCACGTTCCAGGTCAGCTACAAGCCCACCGAGGCCACCTCGGAGAACGGCGTGCTGGAGGTCCAGAGCAACGCGCCGCGCGCCGCCCAGGTGACGCTGCGGGGCACGGGGACCACGGCCTCGATGGAGACGTCCGTGACGGCGCTGACCTTCGGCTCCCAGTTCCTCGGGGGGACCTCGCAGCGCGTCGTGGAGCTGCGCAACACCGGCACGAGCCCCGTCACCATCACCGGAGTGGATCCGGTGGACGGGTTCTCCCTGTCGGGGCTCCCGCTGCCCCATGTCGTGGAGCCCCGCACCAGCCACCCCTTCTACGTCGTCTTCGAGCCGCCGCGGCCGGGCGACTACGCGGGGTCGCTCGCGGTGCGGCACGACGCGTCCTCCACGCCGCTGATGGTCGCGGTGCAGGGCACGGGCGTGGCGCAGGAGCTGACGGTGACGCCCGGCGCCATCGTGTTTGGCAACCAGCGGGTGGACGCCACCAGCCAGCCCCTTTCGTTGGAGCTCGTGAACACGGGCAACGTGCCTGTCACCGTGCAGGTGACCTCCTCCGATGCCGCCTTCCGTGTGGACATGAGCGCGGCGAGCGGTGCCATCCCGGCCGGGGGCCGCGCCTCCGTCCCGGTGACGTTCCACCCGACGCGCACGGGCACGGTGCGCGGCGAGGTCCGCGTGGTGCCGAGCGGAGGCGGACTGGGCCCCACGGTCGTTCCCGTGGAGGGCATTGGTGAAGCCGTCACGGTGGAGGGCAGCGGCTGCGCGGTGGGTGGGTCCGGAGGGGTCTGGGTGCTCGCGGCGTGGGTGCTGGCCAGGCGGAGGGCCCGGCGCGGTCAGCGGGCGCGCTAACCCCCCGGATGTCCGCGGGGTGCGCCCCCGGGCCCGGTGCGGCCAGAACCTGTCCGACTGTCGGACAGGTTTCCGCAGGGTGCCTCCGCCGGGGAGGCCCTCCCCTGGACTCAGGGGGGAGGAGGCGCGGGGACGGTGCGGGCCGAAGTGGGCTCGCCCAGGGTCAACAGAAGCTCCGCTCGGCGGTTCTCCCCCCGGCCCGCTGGCGTACCGTTGGAGCCCGCGGGCCGGCGCGCACCGAGGCCCCGGGCTTCCAAGCGGTGAGCTGGAACGCCTTTTCGCACCAGGTAGTCGCGGACTGCTTCCGCGCGAGCGAGGGACAGACGCTGGTTGGAGGCGGTGGAGCCTTCCGCGTCCGTGTGCCCTTCGATGACGACGCGCTCCACCTCCGGATGCTCCAGCAGCACCCGCGCCACCTGGTCCAGGACGCGAGAGCGCCCCGGCACCGTCGTCACGCCGACCTCGAAGAAGACCTGGCCATGGAGGACGAGGCGCTCGCGGGTCAGGGAGACGAGCGAGTCACCAGTCTCCGGGCAGCCGCCGTGTTCGCGGGTCCCCCGCTCGTGGATGCAGGCGTCCAACACGTCCACGACACCATCGCCGTCCGTGTCGGTCTCGGAGACAGGCTCATCCCTGGCGGGCTCGGGAGGCGGAGGTTCGGAAGGCGTGGGTTCGGGTTCGAGCTGGGGGGCGGCGGGAGCACGCGGGAGCCCCTGGACGAGTTCGTAGACGATGTCCTCCGGGGGCGGAAGCGGTGGCTTGTCGAAGAGCAGCGCGAATCCCGCGAGCACCCGGAAGCGAGGGGCTCCCGGCTCCGCGCCCAGGCCCGCCCCCCCCAATGCGAAGAACTCCCAGGGCCGGGAGGGCGCGTAGCGCAGGCCGCCCAGCAGCTCGCCGCTGGTGCGCTGCTTCCGCCACGAGTACGCGCCGAGCGCCGACACCTCCGCGCGCAGGGCGTACCCCACCGTCAGGCCCACCCCGGCGCGAAGCTCGTTGCCCACGCCGTTGAGGCTGTCCACGCCGGAGTCCGTCGAGACGGCGCGACGCAGGAGCACGCCCACTTCCAGCGCCGGAGCCACGGGCCCCCAGCGCTTGCCCATCATGAGGCGTCCCTGTCCCCGGACGCCCTGGTCGCGAGCGAGCGCCCCCGAGCCGCCCACAGGCAGCCGCACATCCAGGTCGAGGGCCAGATGGAAGGCCTCGGGAGCGGTGGTCCCCAGCAAGCCCAGCCGGGCCGCGAGTCGTGGCGCGCCCAGGCCGCTCCGCGACGGGGAGGAGATGGACAGCACGGTGCTCACGTCCGCGCCGCTCTGATGGATGACGCCAGGGAGCTGGGCCTGAAGCTCCAGCCAGGGAAGCACGCCCACGGCCAGCGACACCACGCCGGTGGTCCGGGACAGGACGAGCGGGTATTCGTCCGGCCCATTGCGGACCGTGAGTGACTTCCGCTGGTAGTGCGCCAGCAGGGAGATGCGCAGGGCTCCAGGTGCGAGCAGCTCCCCGCTCCCCATCGTCAGGGGCCCCAGGCCCGGGTTCGGGTCCAGGCGCTCCAGGGAGAACGTGGGCAGGGGCGTGGCGTCCTGGGCACGCGCGGGGGATGCGAACAGCAGCAGTCCCAGCACGGCCCCGCCCACTGCGCATCGGTGCAAGGCCGGACCCATGAGCCCATCTTCCGTCAGGTCCCGCCCGGGGCGAAGGGGAATGGTATGCGGACTCCGTCGCATTGTAACAGGTGCAGCTCGACCACTACAGCCTCAAAACACGTTCAAGGCCACTTTAAAACCAAACACACTCACACATCCCCAAAGCACCCTCTCCAGCCACCAACCACCTACAAACTCCCCCACCGCGCGCTCAACCCTAGTCCACCCATACTTCCAGTTCGAAACATATCAAGCAGCGCAAAATAAACACCCACCTCTTCTCGACCCAATATCCCCGGAAGCGCAGCCTCCAAGAATTCTGTTCTCCATCCAGAGCGCATGACCCCCTCAGACAACATTGCCTTAACTTTGCCAAGAAAACGACTGTCGTCCCGCCCTTCACTACGTTCCACGATAGCTGCAAGGAAGTTCAAAACCAGGATTGCGCCAAAGTTCATTGCTCCATTATCCAGCGCACGCAGAATAACGATTTTCGCATCATGAAATCGTTTCTGAACCACAAGAGACTCAGCATAATTGGCAGCAAGTCCTTGATTTTTCGGCGCAAGCCCGATTGCTCGATTAAAAAGCGCATCAGATCTCTCAAAATCACCTCTGAACTCAGCGTAAAACAACGCAAGAGCTCCGAGCGCGGCCGGGGAACCAGGAGCCAAATCCACCGCCTCCTTGAAATGCAGCTCGCCAGCATCGATGTTTTTCCTCACAAGCACCATAAATCCGGCATAGCCGATATAGCCGGCAGGGTTGTTTCCATATAAAGTAATTGCCTTCAAGAAAAGAGCAGCAGCCTCCTCAACTCTACCTAAATACTCACCCAACAGCTCAGCATAAGCAATTAAGACATGTGGCTCTTCCGGGGCAAGTTCGAGGGCCTTCTGAAAATACACCTCAGAGCTGGAGGGATTTCTGAGAAACCTCAATTGAATATAAGCAATCCCCAGATAAATGGCCGCATCGTCCGGATTGATCTCTAGGGCTTTGCGCCAGACCGCCTCTGCATCAGTTGCCTTTCCAAGGGCAACCATCAGAAACTGCGCAAACCTCGAGTGAAGCTCAGCCGATTTGGGAAACTTATGCAGTCCCTGCCGATAAAGAGCTTCTCGTTTTCCAGGCTCAACCTCTCTCTGTGCGCGAGCATCCCAGGCCCACCATCCTCCTGCTCGCTCCAAGGTCGAACTAAGTGCCGCAGTTACCTCTGGGTGACCACTCGTATCGAGCGAGAGAACACGCTCTCGATAATTCTCCGCACGCTTCTTAGCTCTCTCTTCAATAACAGAATCAAGAGGCTCGATTCCAAGGGCGGAACCGAGCAAAATCATAAGCAAATCAAAATCAGGCACCGGAACCAATGCGCCTTTATGATGAGCAACAAGCTCAACAATTCTTCTACTCGGAGTGCTTTTTTCGTAATAGCACCAAATCAACTGACCCTTTATGTCCCCCTGATCCAACGACTCCAGCAAATCCATCAAGCTGTCGTCATTTCCGCCATACCCAATAAAGACAGGAGTGTAATGAGCAAAAAGAGCTCTAAGCGCCCCAGCCCATGTTTCATGAAGTCTTTTCAAGCTTCTCGGATCGCTCTTCGGTCCCAGTAGTAGATCGCGATGGATCTTACAAACAAGAGGCCTCCGCATAGCCGCACGGACAAATCCGGTAAGCGCCTCATGACCCACAACAAAAGGAAATGCATCCGTGTAAACGGAAAGCGCATCCGCAACAAGGTTATCGAAGTTTGTCGTAACAACTAGCCGATGTCGCGTGTTCTCCATCGCTTTTGCCAAGATTGAGTAACCTGGGCTCGGATCCTTCCCCGCCATTAACTCCTCTAGATACGCGTAGCCCTCATCCGGATGGTTCCTAAACCGTCGCTCATATATCTGCGAATAGAACGTCGCCGCGTCGGCGATCGTAAATCCGTCGATTTCAAGACTTTTCTCGGTAGCCCACTTTTCAAAAATTTGCGCAGAGGTGTCCATGCGCTGATGCAGTTCACGCAACCACGTGTCGACTAACTCCCCTCCGGTTGGGATACCTGACGCGCGAGACGCGCCAGCGCCAAGAACCCAGGCAAACGCGTGATCGTGCATTTTTGCGTGCACAAATCGAAAGTGGTTACAGAAACCCTTCAACGTCCAAGTTTCCGGACTACTCATATAAATCCCCGGAGAGCAAAGTTCGATCGAACTACAGGCTTCATATTCAAATAACTTAGAGCATAGCAACTCTACCATCAGTTCCGAGAGAGTTGACCAGATGGGGCGAACCAGACCCAGCGAGGATTATTCATAGCGGATCCAGCCCCAGAACGCGGTCTCGTTCCCCTCACGAGGGCTCAGCCCTGAAGTGGCTGTCATTGTCGAACTCAGTTGGAGTGGCGGTTGGCGCTGTGGTGCCTCTCGTCGCCTGCGGGCCTAATGCACGGTCGGAGACGCAGTCCTCGCAGTTAGCCCGCCCGGTGCGTGCCATGGCGTCTCCGAACACCTGCAGTTCGAGCCAGAACCCGCATTGGTGTCCTGTTCCCAGTAACCAACACATCTGCCTTTCCGGCGACCAATTAAGGTGATGTGGCCACCAGACTGCTGGATCCTCAACTCGGATGCGTGCAGGGATCACGGTAATCCGGAGGAATGGTAACCCCATGAAACGACAGGTACTCGCACTGGCGTTCTGCGTGGGGATGATGCTCGCCAACTGTGGACCGGAGGCCACCCCAATACGGAAACCGAGACGACCGATGACTAGGGGCACGCCATGGCACCACCGGACGGCTGTGACCGGACATTGACGTCGGGCGGTGCCGGCTCAATACCGACCGCGTTCGCTGCGCCAAGGGCCGTTGGGTGTATGCCTATTCAACGCCAATCGGCTATTGCATCCGCTACGACGCCTGCAAGAATCAGGTCGGTCCCTACGACTGCGGACTGTAGGCCCTGAGATGCACCCGGCGAGGGCAGGCCTCCCTGTCCTTGCCGAGATACTGGAGGATGCCCGCTCGCAGAACCTGCGGGGTCAGCAGCGCGATGATGGTATCTGTGGTACTCGGCCCCATTTCCTCCGGCCGCTCGGCCATGCAAGCGCATGCCTCTGAGAGCTCAAGGTCTGGAAAGTTCCTCGTGGCGCGCCACGCGTTCGTCAGCAGCGCGAACTCACGCCCAGGGTGGCATCAAACTCAGAAGGATAGGTCCCTTCGTCTACGGCCTGCCTATCCACCTTCGATGCGCGCGTTCCACGTCTCCCGCCCTGCGTCGTACGTGACACCGTGATTCTTCCATCCCTGACTCACCCATGCCTCCTCACGCTGAACGCCAGTATGAGTCAGGGAGGCCCTTGTTCCAACCTACTTCCCCGCGCGCTGAGCCGCCTCCAGCGTGTTCTTCATCAGCATCGCAATCGTCATCGGGCCCACGCCACCCGGCACCGGCGTGATGAACGACGCGCGCTCCGCCGCCGCGGCGAACTCCACGTCGCCCACCAGCTTCCCATCCGCCTTGCGGTTCATGCCCACGTCAATCACCACCGCGCCGGGCTTGATCCACGCGCCCTTCACCAGCTCCGGCACGCCCACCGCCACCACCAGGATGTCCGCCTGCGCCACCTCCGACGGCAGGTCGCTCTTGCGGTGGCACACCGTCACCGTCGCGTCCTTCTGGAGCAGCATCAGCGCCTGCGGCTTGCCCACGATGTTGCTGCGGCCCACCACCACCGCGCGCTTGCCCGCCGGATTGCACCCCACCTCCTCCAACAGCCGCATCACCCCGTAGGGCGTGCACGCCCGCGTCGCCGGCCTTCCCAGGAGCAGATTTCCCGCGTTCATCGGGTGGAAGCCGTCCGCGTCCTTCTCCGGCTTCACCGCCGCGATGACGGCGTCCGCGTCGATGTGCTTGGGCAACGGCAACTGCACCAGGATGCCGTGCACCGCCGGGTCCTCGTTCAGCCGGTGCACCAGCGCCAGGAGCTCCTCCTGGGTGATGGTCTCGTCCGGGTGGTGCTCCCAGGAGTTGAAACCCACCTCCTCGGCGGCCTTCTTCTTGCCCGTCACGTAGATTTTCGACGCCGGGTCCTCGCCCACGCGCACCACGGCGAGCCCCGGGGTGATGCCGCGCTCCGCCTTCAGGCGCGCCACCTCCTCCTTGATCTCCGCCCGCACGCGCGCCGCCACTGCCTTGCCGTCAATCAACTGAGCCGTCATACGCCCCACCTTATGCAAGACTGGCCCGGCACAAGGGAGCGAAGCGAAGGCATGGGCGCGGGAAAAGTTCTCGGGGCGATGTTGGGTCTCATGGCCGGCCTCCTCATTGGCGGCCCCTGGGCCATCGTGCTCGCCCTCATCGTGGGCACGGGCCTGGGCCACTACTTCGACGAACAGCACGCCGCGCCCCCGGACTTCCCTGAAATCTTCAGCGACTTCCCCGTCACCTTCGAGCCGCCTCCCAAGCAGGCCCCCCTCTCCCAGGGCCCCGGCGAGTTCCCCATCGTCCAGGCCCCGGACGAGGACCCGCTCGACCGCGACATCACCGCCCTCTTCGTGGACGTGGCCCGCGCCGACGGCGACATGCGCCGCGAGGAGGTCCGCGAGGTCCGCCGCTACTTCGAGGAGGTCCTCCACGCCGACGCCCACACCGTCCAGGCCGTGCGCCGCCACCTCAAGGACTTCCTCTCCCACCCCGCCTCCCTGGACGCCCCCGCCGCCCTCGCCTCCTGCCTGGACTCCCTGCCTTCGGGCGAACGGCTCCGCCTGCTGGACGCCCTCTACGAGATGGCGCTCGCCGACGGCCCCCTCCAGCGCTCCGAACGCGAGGCCCTGAAGCGCATGGCCGAGGGCCTGGACGTCCCCGACGCCAAGGTCCAGGCCCTGGCCGAGCAGCACCTGGGCGACGCCACCGCCCACTACCAGACGCTGGGCCTCCCCCCGGACGCCACCGACGCGGAGGTGAAGAGCGCCTACCGCAAGCTCGCCGCCCGCTTCCACCCGGACAAGGCCAGCCACCTGGCGCCCAGGGCCGCCGAGCAGGCCGCCCGCCGGTTCCAGGCCGTCCGCGACGCCTACGAGGAAATCCGCAGGCTGCGCGGCCTGTAGCCCGGGTTAGAAGACAGGAATCCCATGAGCCAGCGTCCCCCCAAGAAGAAGGAAGCGGAGTTCCAGAACAACCCGTTCAAGTCCGCCATCAAGACGCTTCAGGATCAGCAGAAGCAGGAGAAGGAAGCCGCCGCCGCCCAGGCCGCCGCGAAAAAGAAGGCCGCCGCGCCGAAGCCCACCAAGGCCCCCAAGGCCCGTCCGGAGGACGACGACGTGGGCCTCTTCTTCTCCGCCATGGACGGCGTGCAGCAGATCACCAACCGCGGTGAGGCCCCCAAGACGAACCCGCGCCTGCCGGAGCTCATCGACGACAACGCGGAGGCGCTCGCGCAGCTCTCCGACCTGGTCGCCGTGGACGGGCCGCTGTCCTTCACCGGCTCGGACGAGTCCTTCGAGGGCGCCTCCCCCGGCACCGACCCCAACCTGCTGCGCTCGCTGCGCCGGGGCGACTTCTCCGTGCAGGACCGGCTGGACCTCCACGGCAAGACGCAGCGCGAGGCCCAGGCCGCCGTGGAGCGCTTCCTGTCCGACAGCCGCCGCGCCAAGCGCCGCTGCGTGCTCATCGTCCACGGGCGCGGTTTGAATTCCAAGGATCAGATCCCGGTGCTCAAGGACGCGGTGCGGGATCTGCTGTCGCAGAAGCGGCTGGAGCGGATGGTGCTGGCGTTCTCCACTGCCCGTCCGCAGGACGGCGGGGCTGGCGCCGTCTACGTGCTGCTGCGCCGATAGCTTTACGCGTGGCCGTGGCTGTGCATACATGCCGCCATGGTTCGCGACCTCATTGACCTCCACATCCACGTGGGTGGCGCGGTGGCTCCGCACATCCTGTGGTCCATCGCCCACCAGCAGGGCTTCAAGCTCCCCGTCAAGAACTACTTCGACTTCGTCGAGCTGATCACCTCCCGTCCGGGCAAGGTGGGCAGCCTCGACGACTACCTGAAGATCCTCCACACCTGGACGGAGAAGATCCAATCGTCTCCCAGCGCCATCGAGCGCTCCGTCTACGAGGTGATTGGCAAGGAGTACCGGGGCAGCCGCGTCACCCAGATCGAGCTGCGCTTCAACCCGATGAAGCGCAACCTCTCCAGCGAGCTGGACCTGGACCACATCATCCACGCGGCGCTGCGGGGCATGGACCGCGCGACGCTGGAGTACGGCGTGAAGGTGGGCCTCATCTTCTGCCTGGCCCGCGAGTTCGACCACAAGCTCAACAGCATCATCGTGGAGAAGGCCATCAAGTACCGCTCGCGCGGCGTGTACGGCATCGACCTGGCCGGCACGGAGCGCGACGCGATGGAGCACAAGCCCTCGCTCTCCGAGTACGAGGACCTCTACGCCCGCGCGCGCAAGGGCGGCCTCAAGTGCACCGTGCACACCGGCGAGACGGCCGGCACGGGCGCGGGCGGCCTGATGGCGGCGGTGGAGAAGCTCAAGCCCCACCGCATCGGCCATGGCATCCGCGCCGCGTACGACGAGTCCGCGATGAAGATTTTGCGTGAGAACAACATCACGCTGGAGCTGTGCCCCACGTCCAACATCCACACCAAGGCCGTGGAGGGTCTGCAGGAGCTCAAGCACATCATGCAGACGTTCTGGGACCGCAAGGTGAAGTTCACCATCAACACGGACGGCCCCTACCTGCTGGAGACGGACATGCGGCGGGAGATTGAGATCGTCGAGTCCAACGGCCTGCTCACCCCCGAGCAGGTGGACCAGGCACTCGCGTGGGCGCGCGAGGCGTCCTTCATCCCGGGCTGACGCATGTACGGCCTGACTCGCGCATTGCTCTTCAGCCTGCCCCCGGAGCCCGCGCACCGGCTGGGCATGTCGGGGCTCGCGGCCCTGGGGAAGTGGAACGCCCGCTGCCGCGCCATGCGCGAGCACACGCTGCGCCTGGCGCCCATGGACCTGTCCGTGGAGCTGGCGGGGCTGAAGTTCGCCCACCCGGTGGCGCTCGCCGCCGGGCTGGACAAGGACGCGGAGGCCGTGGACGGGCTGTTCGCCTGCGGCTTCTCCGCGGTGGAGATCGGCACCGTCACGCCGAAGCCCCAGCCCGGCAACCCGAAGCCGCGCCTGTTCCGCCTGCCGGAGCACCGCGCGGTCATCAACCGCATGGGCTTCAACAACCACGGCGCGGCCACCGCGGCGGAGCGCCTCAAGGCCCGCGAGTGGAAGCCCGGCCCGCTGGGCGTGAACATCGGCAAGAACAAGGACACGCCGCTGGAGCGCGCGGTGGACGACTACGTGGCCTGCGTGGACGCGCTCGCGCCCCTGGGGGACTACGTCGTCGTCAACGCGTCGTCACCCAACACGCCGGGCCTGCGCAAGCTCCAGGAGCCGGAGGCGCTGTCCGCGCTGCTGCTCGCGGTGCGCGAGCGGATGGACGCCGTGGCCCCGGGCACGCCGCTGTTCCTGAAGATCGCCCCGGACCTCACGCCCGAGGCCGTGGATGAGGTCGTGGACGTGGCGATGGCGCGCGGGCTGTCCGGGCTCATCGCCACCAACACCACCCTCACCCGCCCCTTCGAACACAAGCACTCGAAGGAGGCCGGCGGCCTGTCCGGCGCCCCCGTGCGCGAGCTGTCCAACGCCGTCATCCGCCGCGCGTACCAGCGGAGCCAGGGCGCCCTGCCCCTCATCGGCGTGGGCGGGGTGTTCACCGCGCAGGACGTCTACGAGAAGCTGCGCGCGGGCGCCACGGTGGTGCAGGTCTACACGGGCTTCATCTACGAGGGCCCGGGCATGGTGGACCGCATCCTCCCGGAGCTGGGCGCCCTGCTGGCCCGCGACGGCTTCGCCTCCGTGCGCGACGTGATTGGCGTGGACGCTCGCGAGGGCACGCCCACGTAGCCTCCGGTGGCTTCGAGCACGGCCCCCGCGGCGCGGGACCGGAGGCGATGGACTCCGGCCCGACGCGAGAGCGGCTCAGCAACTGATGCAGCTACTGGCGTAGTTCCGGTATTGGTATTCCGTGTGCGTGTAGTTGCCGGCGTCGTCGTAGCAGGCCCGGTATTGGAATTGATAACGCATCATCCCCAGGTTGGTGTACGGGACCGCCACCTGGCCCGAGGGGCACACCGGCGGCCGCTGCTGGGGTCCCTCATCGAGGGACGGAGCCGCGTCGGCCGTCAGCCTCGGCTCACAGACCCAGGTGGTCCCACAGATTGAACTGGCCATGCACCGCTCCAGGCCGGTGTCACTCCATCCAACCCATTCACCACACGAGCTCAGCGCGGCCTCGGACGTGGCCAGCGCCGCCGACTCCTCGGGCGTCATCGCTCCACCGCACGCCTTCAATGCCAGACCCGTGCACAGCAGCAACGCCATTCCAGACTTCATGGAGGACTCCTTGTCCCAGGAGGACGCCGGCATGGCGCCCGGCCTTCCGACATGGCCGCATGTTAGGCAATCCGGATTTCGCAGACAAACCAGTTCTGCCTGACGGGAGTCGTGAGGGTGAAAATGGCCAATGGCAGACATTGCACATCGGGCGCGTGCGCGGGCAAGGGCGGTTGGGTATAGCGGCGCCCATGCCCACCCTCCTCCTCAGCGCCAGGGATTTGCGCGGCCTCTACACCGTCGAGCTCGGTCTGGAAGCCGTCGAGCGTGCGTTCCTGGCCCATGGCCGCGGCGACGCGCTCATGCCCCCCAAGGTGTACCTGTCCCTGCCGAAGTACGACGGCGACTTCCGCGCCATGCCCGCGTTCCTGGACGGCGCGGCCGGCGTGAAGTGGGTCAACGCCCATCCCCAGAACCCGCGCAAGCACGGCCTGCCCACGGTGCGCGCCGTGTACGTGCTCAGCGACCCGGACACCGCGTCCCCGCTGGCCATCCTGGACGGCACGCTGCTCACCGCGTGGCGCACCGGCGCCGCCGGCGGCATCGCGTCCAAGTACCTGGCCCGGAAGCAGCCCCGCACGCTGGGGCTCGTGGGCTGCGGCGTGCAGGCGCGCGTCCTCATCGACGCGCACCGCGCCCTCTTCGGGGACCTGGAGCTGCTGATGGCGGACGTGTCCTCGCAGGCCGCGGAGGCGCTCCAGAAGGAGAAGGGCGGCCGCGTGGTGAGCCTCCAGGAGGCCTCCGGCGCGGACATCGTCTGCTCCGCCACGCCCGCGCGCGCCCCGGTGGTCCGCCGTGAGTGGGTCCAGGCCGGCGCGCACCTCAACGCCATGGGCGCGGACGCCCCCGGCAAGCAGGAGCTGGATCCCCGGCTGCTCGTCGAAGGGCGCGTCTTCATCGACGACGCGGATCAGGCGCTCCACTCCGGCGAGGTCAACGTCCCGCTCCACGACGGGCTCATCCAGGCCCATCAGCTCGCCGGCACCCTGGGAGAGGTCGTCGCCGGCCGCAAGCCGGGCCGCACCGGCTCCGAGATCACCGTCTTCGACTCCACGGGCCTCGCCGTGCAGGACGTGGCCCTGGCGCGCGCGCTCTACGACGTCGCCCTGGCGAAGGGCGTGGGCCAGAAGTTCGACCTGGTCGACGAAGGCTGAAGCGTCCCGACGCCACCCGGAGCGGCAGCGTGAATCCCTCCGCGCAGGAGGTGCCCGGCGGGGATTCCACGCGCGGGCGTCCGGCGAGAACGGCTCCGCGTCCTCCTGGAACGCAGTCGGGGGGGCGGCGCGGAGGAGCCTCAGCGGAACGGGAGTGGGGCGCATGACTTGCATTGGGGCCACGCATTCCTCCTGCCCCCGAGGCAAGGCCCATGGCTCCCTCCCCTTCGTCCGCGCGCAGCCTCCAGCCCCCACCCCCTCGCGAGATCTTCGCTCCTGGCGCCGCGGCGCCGGGCCGCCTCTATCAAGGCGCCCGCACCTACCGGCTGCGGACGAAGGACGCGGAGCATCCGCTCCGCATCACCCTCGTCTTCGATGGGGAGGACAAGCGAGCCCCCTCCCAGCTCCTGGTGGGCCACGTGCAGGTCCCCACCGGGAGCTGGGGCTTCGCGCACCGGAGCGGCACGTTGTATTGGCGCTTCCAGGGGGAGGAGGCCCTGCACGCGGGACGGCTCCTGTTCGAGGAGGGCGGCGCCACCGCCACCGGCTTCGTGAGCGAAGGGGGCGAACGGCTCCAGGTCACCGCGTCGCTCCCGCCCATCACCTATGAGTGCGCGGTCGCGCAGCAGGTGGGGGGCTACGTCACCGGCCAGCCTCCCGCGCTGCAGCTCCACTGCGACACCACCAGCCCGTCGTGGAGCCACGCGACGTGGGTGCCGTCCGCCTTCCAGTTCACCTACCAGATGCAGCAGCAGATCATCGTCGGGCAGGAGTTCTGGAACTTCTACGTTTCCTTCCATGACCTCCAGACCGGCGTGAGCTGGACACCGAAGCAGGGCACCTTCGGGGCCCTGGTCGACGCCAACATGGTCTTCACGCTGTCGGCCGCCTCGGGCATCGCGCCGCCGGCCGACAACCGCCAGGGCCTGGCGGATCCGGCCGCGCGAGCCATCACCACCGTCTTCCCCTTCCAGCTCAGCTTCCAGCTCAGCCCCACCGCGCTCTCGCTCGCCGGGAGCATGCTCACCGTGGTGGACGCGCAGAACGGCGTGGTGCTCGGCGTCCAGGGGCAGGTGCCGAACCCGTCGGTGGCCGGGTACTACGCGCTCGCTGGCGAAGGGGCCACGGCCTCGTTCGCGGTGCACGAGGGGACGCTCCATGTCGATGGGGCACCGGTGCAGGCCGCGCGGCTGCGGGGCAACTCGCTCGGCTTCAGCGGGCTCTCCGCCGCGCAGCAGGCGGCGGGCGGGCTGCCCGCGGCGGGCACGCTCGAGTTCAGCGATGACGGTTCGCGGGTGCGGCTGGCCGACGGCCGGTCCGGCGCGCGCCTGGGCGCGGACTCGCACGTCGCGCGCCCCGCGCCCACGGCCAGCACCTCGCCGCTCAACCTCCAGACCCTCGCGCTGATGACCCCCTTCGAGCAGCAAGCCGGTCCGCAGGGCCCGACGTGGGTGGACGCCGTCCAGCAGGCCTCGATGGCGGACTTCAACCAGCTCCTGCTCTACTTCATGGATCCGCAGTTGCGGCAGACCTACTGGAGCCAGGGCCAGCCCGTCCTCTCTCCGGAGCTCCAGCGGATCGCGACCCTGGCTCCGCCGGGGAGCTCTCCGGCGGAGTGGTACGGCTCGCTGTCGGTCTCCTTCCTGACCGACGTGCTCTCCACCTGGGAGCAGCCCGGGGCCGACACGCTCAACGCCCTGCGGGCGCAGACCTGGCTCAAGGAGCAGGTCGCGGCGAGCGACGTGTACCGCGTGCAGATGCCGGCGCTCTACCAGCTCGAATGGACCCGCCGCTTCCCGGCCATCACCGCCTTCCTCGCGGACCAGCGTGAGAACGCGACGAGCTACGCCTCGCTCATCGCGAGCGACGCGGCGGCCTGGAAGCAGGAGCTGGCCCAGGAGATCGCGGATCCGGACTCGCTCCAGGCGATGCAGTCCCTGGTGGACAACCTGGCGGCGACCGCGGCGCAGTCCGGGCTCTACTGGGCCTACGCGTACTTCCGCTACGCCACCCAGCCGGCGGCCTTCACCGAGCTGGGGCTCTTCAGCCTGGATCCGGACGGCTCGGCCTTCATGCGCCGCGTCCAGTCGGACATGGCGGTGCTCACCAGCCTGGACCCGAGCACCCTCTTCGCCCAGCAGTACGCGTCCGCCGTCAACACGATGCTCTACGGGAACGTGGTGCCGTCGCTGGCGGACTACGGCGGCGGCCCCGTCGGGATGGACGGCGCGGTCGCGCTGGTGATGCAGGGCATCGTCTCCGACGTCGCGGGGAGCACCGACCCGGCGCTCGTGAGCATTGGCGCCGAGGCGCGGGCCCTGGCCTCGCGGAGCGACCTGCCGGCCCTGGTCGCCCGCGTGCAGGCCGCCGCTTCTGGCTGCGCGACGGGCGCCAGTTGGTCGACGGCGGCCCCAGTGATGCAAGCGGCGGTGGAGGACGCGGTCGGGACGCTGGGCGCCCAACTGATCTGCCTGTCGCTCGCGGGCCTCACCACCAGCGCCGTCGTCCACGGGGTGGCAGACTTCACGCCCCCCGAGACCACCGCGCGGGTCGCCGTGTCGCCAGGGCTCATCGTCGTGGCCGTCAACTACACGGTGCAGGTCGCGGCCGGGGTCGTGAAGTGGGGGGTGATCTTCGCCAACGCGCTCGACAGCTACGCCACCCCCTGGGTCGCGATGCGCGCGCTCTTCACCACCGACATGCTCGACGCGGCCAACGCCGCCGTCGACACCGGGCTCACCAAGTGGCTCATCGGCAACCGGATCATCCCCGAGTCGGAGATGTTCGGCTCGATGTTCGACGAGGCGGCGGCCCAGGGCGAGACGGTCGTCACCCGCGTCTTCGGGCGGAACCTCGATGACTTCGTCGCGCTCCGGCTGGGCGCGGTGTTCGCGCTCGCCAGCCTCATCGCCGGCGCCTTCGCCCTGGCCCACAGCGCCACGGTGGACCAGGAGGTGGTGGCCGCGCTCAGCGTGACCTCTGGCGCGCTCAACCTCATCGCCACCGCTGGCGGCTGGGCCGCCGACGCGTTCGGCGTCACCGAAATCGGAGGGCTGGCGGTCTCCTCCCTCTTCAGCGTGTTCAGCGTCCTGTCCATCCTCGCCGCCGTCGCGGGCGTGGTGCTGATGATCGTCCAGTGGTGGAAGGCACGCCCGTCACCGGTGCAGAAGTTCGCCACCACTTACGCGCAGCCCGCGGGCTTCTACATGCCCCATGGCAGCGCCATCGACGCGTTCACCGGCTACACGCCCCCGGGAGGGCTCGCGCGGCTCGGCGTCTCGCTCGCGGTCCCGGACACGAAGGGCGCGGTGCTTCGCGTCGGCGACGACGGCACCCTGGGCAGCGGGCCGCTCGACTACGGCCATGCCACGGTGTTCTTCCCCTCGACGGACGGGCAAGGCCGCTCCCAGCTCGTGGCGCTCGTTGGCGGCGGGGACTCGGCGCGCGCCTTCGCGCTCACGGGCTCCAGCGGTGGGGTGTCCTTCCAGCCGCTCCTCCCGTCCACCGACCCGGCGGCCGCGACGCAGCTCTGGACCATCACCCTGGTGGGGAGCCCCACGTGGGACGGCGACGCGCCCGAGTCAGGCCCCTTCACGCTCACCCTGTGGGGGACGGACCAGGCGCTGGTCTGGACCGGCCACGGCGTCACGCTCGGCACGTCCGCTTCGCGGTTCACGCTCCAGCAGCAGCCGATGGCACCCCAGGGGCTGTCGATGAGCAACGCGACGCTCTACACGTTCTCCCAGGGCGTGAGCTTCATCCCTCGCCTGGCGCAGGCGGGGAGCACGCCCCAGACGTGGGCCATCTCCCCGCCGCTGCCGGCGTTCCTGTCGCTCGATGCCGCGACCGGCGTCATCACCGAGCCGCTGAGCGCGCCGCAGCCGCTGCCGGTGACCCCGGCGGCGACCTACGTCCTGTCCGTCACGAACCCGCTGCTCACCCGCCCCCTCCAGACGACGTTCGCCCTCCAGGTGCTGCCGGCGCCCTCCAGCACCGGGACCGGGCTCGTCGCGCTCGCCGTCTGACCCGGAGACCGCCATGCACACCACCCCCAAAGCCTCGCCGCGCAACGCCACCCGGCTGATGGCCACGACGTCCACCGCCACCAACTCCACCCTCGCGGATCAGGTCACCGCGCTCTTCGCGGCCCAGCCCGTCTCCGGCGACAACCCGGTGGGCAAGGCGGCGCGCTCGGCGCTGGTGGGGCGCCTGCAGGGGGCCACGCCGGGCCGGCACTCCGAGCCCTATTGGATGCCCTCCGGCCAGACCTTCCTGCAGCTCTTCTTCCCCAACTACCGCGCCGACCCCAACCAGGGCGCGGTGACGACGGCCACCGGCCTGAACGACTCCTGGTGGTCCAGCTTCGCGGTCGTGACGCTCTGCCAGGCGATGTACAACATCACCTCGAACCTGCGTCCCCAGCTCAAGCAGCCGGACATCAACAACCAGGTCTCGGCCAGCAACGCGACGCTCCAGCCGAAGCTGAACGCGCTGTACAGCCAACTGCTGCGCACGACGCCCAACGCCGTCGCGACCGCGCTCGCCGCCATCCCCCAGGGCCAGTGGTCGCAGGCGGCCTCCCTCTACTCCAGCTACCTCAGCAACCCGGCGTGGATCTCGGCGAAGGTGGCGCAGGCGGCGAGCCACCAGTGGACCGACCAGACGTGGGAGCTGTTCCACCACTGGCTCAAGCTCCAGTTGCTCGGCATGTCGAACGCCAGCATCGACGCGCTGATCAACCAGCTCATCGCGGCCCAGCTCCCGGTGCCCGCCTCCGTGTCCGCGGGCCGGTGGGAGGCGTACCTGCCGTGGATGAGCCCGCTGTCGCTCGACTGGAACGACCTCAAGGGGCCGGCCACGCCCGGCATCCTCGCCCAGGTGTGCATGACCACGCCGGGGGCCATGTGGCCGTCGTGCATGAACGAGGAGAACTCGTTCGAGTTCACCGCCGACGGCCAGCCCGGCAACCGGTGGCGGGCGCCGCCGGGAGGGAGCTGCTTCCTCCCGGGCGCCAGGGTGCTGATGGCGGACGGCAGCATGAAGAACATCGAGCAGGTCCACCCGGGCGACCAGGTGCGCACGCGCTCCGGTTCCGCCCAGGTGCTCGCCACGCCCACGCTCGTGCTCCAGAACGAGGAGGTCTACGGCTTCAACAACCTGGGGTTCCGCTTCACCGGCACGCACCCGTTCCTCACGCTGAACGCCGCCAGCGGCCAGGGCGCGCAGCTCGCGTGCGTCCAGCCGGTGGACCTGATGAACACCGTGCCCACGCTGTCGGCGCTCGGCATCGCCACGCTGGAGCCGGGCTGCCCGCCGCTGATGGGCTGGTCCGGGGATGCCCCCACGCCCCTGCCGGTGACCTCGCTCCAGGCCCAGCCCTGCACCGGCGCCACGACCATCCACGACCTGGTGGTGGACTTCGACCCCCAGGGCCTGTCCGAGTACATCGTGGGCGACGGCACCACGATGTGCGTCGTATCGAGCGAGGTGCCCCTCTTCGGCGTCGCCCCGCTCGCCGCCTCGGCGCTGTCATCCGTGATGTCCGGCTCGTGGAGCACCGTGCAGCGGACGCTCCAGGCCGTGCCCGCGGACCAATGGGAGGAGGTCCTGTACCAGGGGCTCTTCACCGTCTCGACCTACCTGCTGCCGGACGCCATCCGCGCCATCCAGGGCAACGCGCCGCCCCCGCCCATGGCCGCGGCCCCGCCCGCGGCGATGCGGGAGATGGCGCGCGGGATGGCGAGCGCCATGACGGCGAAGACGGCCGCCGGGACGCCCACGTACGACAACGCGCAGGGGGCCTACTTCGCGGCCCTCACCTCCATCTTCGGCGATGAAATCAACGACGCCATCAACCTGGGCTGGCGCAGCTTCACGCCCGTCGGTGACCTGGACGCGACGATGCTGGCGGTGTCGGTCCTCTCGCTCGAGCTGCTCGCGGACGACGCCATCCCCGCCAGCGAGTCGCTCACGCTGGAGGTCCAACTGGGCCGCGGCGCGGCCGCGGTGACGCGCACGCTCCCGCCCTTCGGCCCGCTGTCGAGCGCCAGCTACGCCCAGCAGTTCGACCAGGTCCTCTATTTCGACAACTGGCGCCCGTCCGAGCCCGGGACGGGCGTGGACACCTGGACCCTCACCTTCAAGCTGCGGCGGCAGGACGGCAGCGCCCTGCCCCTGCGGGGCGTGACGCCGCTCTCCGCGCTCTTCGAGGCCGGCTACCGCCTCTGCTCCGCCGCGGTGTTCACGCCCGCGGGCGCCATCGTCGGGCAGGTGCAGTTCGACGTGCGCCCGCTGGTGCCGCAGCTCATGGTGACGGAGGGCCAGGCCCGCTCCGCCTGGGGCGCGAGCCAGGCCTCCTCATTCGCCCAGCAGCTCGGGACGACGATGGGCGCGCTGCTGGCCCAGCGCTTCCCGGCGGCGGTGCAGCCCTACGTGCCGCCGAACGCCCCGCCCCCCTGAAACCCCACCGCCACAGCCAGGCGCTTCACCCCAACCCCATGACTGGAGTCAGCCCCATGCGTGCTTCGCATCCGACGTTCGCCGTGCCCCAGGCCGTCTCTCCCAAGGTGGCCTCGACGCTGCACCGGTTCCGCCACCACGCCCTCATCGACGCGGTGCACGGAAGCGCCCGCACCTACCACGTCACCGTCAAGAACGGGCGCTCGCTCCAGCCCGCCCCGAAGGGGACGCCCACCACCCTCTCCGTCGTGCTGGGGGGACGCCGCCGCGACCGCCCGACCGCGCTCTACCTGGACCGCCTCCCGGTCGCCGCGCAGCACTTCCAGTGGGACCCGCACCGCGGCCTGCTCACCTGGAACTTCCGCCGCGAGGACGGCACGCACAGCGGCCGGCTCGTGTTCCAGCACGGCGGGCACGGCTTCGTCGGGAGCATCGAGACCGCGGGCAACCGGGTCGGCGTGGAGGCCACGCTCGCCCCGGTGAGCTACGACTGCGCGGTGGCCCTCGACACCGGCGCCACGGTGACGGGCACGCCGCCCGCGCTCCAGCTCCGCTGGAACCCCCAGGACCCGCGCTGGCAGGCGGCCACCTGGGTGCAGGACGCGCTCCAGTTCACCTGGCAGGTGACGGGCACCGTCATCGTGGGCCAGGAGACCTACAACATCGCCACGTCGTTCAATGACTTGCAGACGCAGACGCAGTGGACGCCAGCCACCAGCTCCATGGGCGCCGTGCTCAGCAGCAACCTGGTCTTCAACATGGCGCTCAACTCGGGCGTCTCGCCCGGCGCGGACAACCGGTCCACCCTGAGCGACCCGAGCGCGCGCGCCATCCCCTCCGTCTTCCCGTACCAGATGGCCTTCGCGGTGACGGACGAGGGCTCCACCCTCACCGGCGCCATGCTGACGGTCAATGACAGCCAGGCGGGCACGACGCTCGGCCTGCAGGGGCTGGTGGTGAACCCGTCCGTCGTCGGCCTCTATACGCTCAACGGCGCGGGTTCGCCCATCGCGGTGCACGGCGGGCGCCTCTACGTGCAGGACGAGGAGGTCCCCACCTCGCGGCTGCGGGGCTCGACCCTGCACTTCGAGGGGCTGACCCAGCAGCAGCAGCGGCTCACCGGCCTGCCCGAATCCGGCACCATCCACTTCTCCCAGGACGGCCACTCCGCCTGGATGCCCGGCCAGCCCCGCGGCGGCCGGCGCGTGCAGGCCACGGAGCTCACCGCGCCCGCCCACCGGACCGCGTTCGCCGCCCACCCCGTCACCGCGGTGGCCTCCAGCGCCGTGGTCAACACGCAGCTCAACCTGACGACGCTCGCGAACATGACCCAGTTCGCGTTCTCCAACAACGTCTGGGCGGACGTGGTGCAGCAGGCCACGATGAGTGATTTCAACCAGGTGATGATGTATTACCTGCCGTCGAACCTCCGGCAGACGTACTTCGGGACCGGGCAGCCGGTGCTTCCGTCCTGGCTGCAGACCGTCGCGAGCATGGGGACCAATCCCAGCCAGTGGTACCAGTCGCTCGCCACCGCCTACCTCACCAACGTCCTCTCCACGTTCAACGAGGACGGCGCGGACCAGCTCAACGCCCTGCGCGCGCAGAACTGGCTGAAGACCCAGACCGCCGCCAGCCCCGTGTTCCAGGTGCAGTCCACGGCGATGTACTCGCACGAGTGGTCCAACCAGCCGCAGAACGCGGCGCTGCCGCAATACCTGGCCGACCAGCAGCAGAACCGGTCCACCTACAATCAATACATCCTCGCGGACCAGCAGCAGTGGCTGGCGGAGCTGCGGGCCACCATCATCGACCCGTCCGCGCTGACGACGATGACGAACATCGTCAACACCCTGGTCACCACCGCGGTGAACAACGGCCTCTACTGGGCATACGCGTTCTTCCGTTACATCAGCAGCCCCCAGGAGCTGACCATCATTGAGATGATGAGCCTGGGACAGGCGGCGGACCTGGACGGCTCGGCCTTCATGCGGCAATGCCAGACCAACGTCGCCCTGCTGTCCCTGCTGGACCCCAGCAACGTCTTCTCCCAGCAGTACATCAGCGTCATCCAGACGTTCCAGATCGGGAACATGCTCCCCGAGCTGTTCGACTACTCGGCCAACCCGGACGACTACGTGTATGACGTCCAGCAGGTCATGGCGCAGATCGCCGTGCAGTACGGAAACAGCTCGGACCCGCAGGTGCAGCAGGCGGCGCAGGAGGCCGCGAAGCTCGCCGCGGACACGCAGTTGGCCGAGTACATCGCCACCATGCAGGCGGCGGCGGTCGGCAAGGTGGGCATCTACGGCTGGGAGCAGATCGCGCCGCTGATGGCGGAATCCGTGACCGGGAAGGTTGGCACGCTGGGAGCGAACCTGCTCTGCATGGGGCTGGGCGCCGTGGGGGTGATGGGCATCGTCTACGGGGCGCTCGGCTGGAGCGAGCTGTCCGCCACGCAGAGGACGGCGCTGGTCAGCAACGCGGCGTCGTTCGCCATCCAGGCCACCAGCAGCATCCTCAAGCGCGGGGTGGCGCTCGAGGCGGTGTGGGACACCGACGCGACGCTCTGGGACAACATCCGGCCGCTCTTCTCCAGCGACCTGATGTCGCAGGCCGACGCGCGGCTCCAGAGCGGCTTCCAGAAGTGGCTGGTGAACGACGGCAGCATCGAGGAGTACCCCTCCGAGATGTTCGGCACCCTGTTCTCGGAGACGGCCGAGGAGGACAGCTCGCTCGTCACGAAGGTCTTCGGCAAGAACCTGGACGAGTTCGTCGCCACCCGGCTGGGGGCGGCGTTCGCGATCATCAACATCGTCACCGGCATCCTCATCGCGCTCCATGCGCAGTCATCGCTGGAGGCCGCGGGAGACTGGCTGCTCGTGGCCGCCAGCGGGCTGGACCTGCTCGCCACCGCGGGCAGTTGGGCGCTCGGCGCGGCCGGCATCGAGGCCATCGGCGGGCTCGCGGTGACGACCCTCTGCTCGGTGCTGAGCATCCTGGGCATCATGGCCGCGGTGGCCGGGGTGGTCATCCTGCTCTACCTGGCCCTCAGGCCGCACCTGAACCCGGTCCAGCAGTTCGGACAGGACTACGCCAAGCCGGCCGGGTTCTTCATGCAATACAAGACGGAGATCGACTACTTCAACGGGTACGTGCAGCAAGGCGAGCCGCAGCGGCTGGGGTTGACGCTCTCCATCCCCAACGGCAATGGGGCGGTGTTGAAGGTGGGCGCGAACGGGGCGCTCGGCTCCCTGGCGTCGAATGACTACAGCTACGACACCGTGTTCTTCGCCAGCACCAACGGGACGGGACAGACGGTGATCAACGCGCTGGTCGGCGGCGCGTCGGGCTCGCCCACGCTGATGGCGCTCACCGCCAACAGCGACAACAGCGTGTCCTTCAAGGCTCCGCTCGCGTCGACCGACTCGAACTACGGCACCCAGCTCTGGAGCGTCGTGCTCAAGGCGAGCCCCGCCCGGGACGGCCAGTTCTTCTCGTCCGGGTCGTTCTCCATCCAGCGCTACGGCACCTCCGGGCAATGGCTCTCATGGAATGGCCAGACGGCGGTGATCTCGGCGTCCGGAGGCACCTGGACGGTGACGCAGGTCCCCATGGTGCCGGCGGGCCTCACCATGGGCGACATCATGCTGTACACGTTCTCGCAGGGGCAGGTGTTCAACCCGGTGCTGACGCAGCCGGGGAGCCAGCCCAAGACGTGGTCCATCACGCCGGTGCTGCCCTCCTGGCTGGTGCTCGACACCTCGACGGGGGCCATCAGCGAGCCGCCGAACGCGCCGTCCACGCTGCCGCTCACGCCCGCGACGCGGTACACGCTGTCCGTCAGCAACGGCGTGGGCAACGCCCAGGCGGTGACCACCTCATTCACGGTGCAGGTGGTGGAGTTCGGCACCGACTCGCTCGCCGCGCCGCTCCTGGCCAGCGCGTAGGCGGAGAGGGGCTCCGGCCCGATTCGATGGCGTAGAAAAAAGAGAGCGCTCGCCGGCACCTTGGAGTTTTACCGGCGAGCGCCCCGGGCCGCGTGCCGACTGGCAGGGCCTCGTAAAGTCGCGGCGGATGTAGAGCGGCCCTGGGGCCCGTCCACGCCACCTTCATGTTTCCTGCCGTCCGCCCCGCGTCCCGTGTCCCGGGCCCCGCGCTCGGCGTCCGCTTCCTTCAAAACCCCTGCGTACCCGCGGTGATTCCTGCACCCGCCTGATCCGCCACACCCAGGGTGAGCACGCTTGCCGCTTCCGGCAACGCCCGAGGCGCCATTACCACGCCTCGCCCACCAATCTCCACGAAAATCGAGCTATTCCCATCTATAACCTGCGCACACGCAGGGCGTCATGGGAAAGCCGCCTCCCCATCCCTACGAACGCGCCCGCCCCCAATTGCTGAGGGCGGGCGTGGATTATCCGCACCGGTCTGACATTTCCCGGCCCTGGAGGGCGGTTTCAGCCCGGAGGCAGTCCTGCCACCTGGCGGTACAGCGCGTCATGCCGGGCCACCATCTTCTCCAGGGACAGCTCGCGGGCGACGAAGCCCCGGGCGGCCTTGCCCAGCTTCCGGGCCTCCTGGGGGTTGGCCAGCAGCCGGCGGAAGGCCTGGGCCAACTGGGCGGGCCGCTCCGGCTCCACCACCAGGCCCCGCTCGCCGTCCCGGATGAGATCCGGATTGCCGCCCACGCGGGTCACCACCATGGGCAGCCCCGCCGCCATGCCCTCCATCACCGCGTTGGACATGCCCTCCGCCGTGGAGCACAGGACGCCGAAGGTGGCCTGGCCGTAGAGGGCCGGCACGTCCGTGCGGTGCTTGAGGAAGTGCACCCCGTCCGCCACCCCCAGCTCGTGCGCCATCTTCTCCAGCCCCGGCCGGCGAGGCCCGTCCCCCACGAACCACGCGTTCAGCTTCGTCCCCTCATGACGCAGCATGGCAAGCGCGAGCAGCACGTCCTCCTGCCGCTTCACGGGGTGGTTCATGTTGGCCACGTGGATGACCGTGGGCACGCCGCCGGTGTCGGGCAGCGCGTCCTTGAGCCCCTCCGCCGCCCTCGCGTCGAAGCGCTGGAGGTCCAGGCCGTTGTGGATGACGGAGATGCGTGACTCGGGCAGCCCCTCCTCGTGGATGAGAAGCTGGCGGATGGCCTCCGCGTTGGCGATGACGTGATCCGCCATGCGCGTCATCCGCGCGTGCAGCAGGCGGCGGGCCTTGCCCTGCCAGTGGGACAGGTCCAACCGGCCGACGATGACCTTCGCGCCCGCGAGCTTCGCGGCCGGCACCGCGAGGATGCTGGAGTAGAAGTCATGCACGTGCACCAGTTGGACCCGGTGCTGCTTGAGCCAGCGGGCCATCCGGTGGATCTGCACGAGCGTGTTGGGCTGCACGAGCGAGCCCTTGAGGGAGAACACCTCCGGCGCGTGCCCCAGCTTCCAGACCGACCCCATCAAGGGCCCGGCGTCCTCCAACACCGACACCTGCAACCGGTAGCTGGAGGGCAGGCCTCGCAGCAGCTCCAGCACCTGCACTTCGGTGCCGCCAATGTGGAACGACCGGGTGAACTGCACCAGGCGAAGGGGCTCCTGCCCCATCCGCGCATCCTCACGCCGCATGCCCAGACCCCTCCCACGTGGCCACCGGCGCTGTCGTCATCGCCGGTTGCCTCCCCACCGCCAGGGCTCGCTCCCGTGCCTGCGCGATGCGGTGCGCGCTCGCGGCCAGGCCGAAGAGCACGTAGCAGTGCGCGGACAGGATGTAGCCCGAGAACAAGTCACACACGAGGTAGCCCGCCACCGACGCCAGTAAGGCGCGTGCCAGCCACCCCATCTCCGGGTCCGCCGACGCGGCCGCGGCCCCGCCCACGGCGCCCCCCGAGAACACCAGGAAGCACAGGAGGCCAATCCACCCGAGCTCGCCGATGACGTCGAGGAAGATGTTGTGCGCCACGTAGGCGCGGTGCGCCTCCGGCGGCGCGTACTGGAACCAGGCGTAGCGGAAGCCGCCCGCGCCCACGCCGAGCAGCGGCTTGTCCAGGCTCATGCGGCTGGCCACCTGCCACGCGTAGACGCGGCCCATGGCGGACGCGTCCTCGTGGAACGCCGCCACCGTCTCGTTGCGCTGCCAGAAGCTCTTGGGCGCGAACACCGCCAGGCCCGCGACGAACACCGTGCCCAGCACGATGGCCTGCATGCGGCGCTTCTCACGGATGGCCCACATGGCCATCGCCACGGACAGGCCGATGAAGCCGCCGCGCGAGTGCGACAACACGATGGCGATGACCGCCAGCACGGCGGACACCGCGCACAGCAGGCGGAACACCCACGGGGTGCTCTTGCGCGCGAGGAACGCCACCGCGAGCGGCACCACCAGCACCATGTTCATGGCCATGTGGTTGGGGTCCGCGTACACGCCGACCCAGCGCGAGCGGAAGCCCTCCACCATGTTCTCGCCGACGATGTACCAGTTGATGACGCCAATGGACGTCACGATGGCGCCCAGCACCATGGCGCCGGCCACCACCGCCAGCCGCTTGGGCGTGGTGATGACGTTGACGAGCGTCAGGTAGATGGCCGTGAGCTTCAAGAGCTCCACGCCCTGGAAGCGCGTCACCTCCGGGTTCACGCTCCACGCCACCGAGCAGAACGCCAGCGACGAGAACGCCAGCAGCGCGATGCCCCGCGCGCCGTCGAAGAAGAGCGGCTCCGCCTTGCCGATGCGGCGCATCACCATCAGCCCCGCGCCGAGCCCCGAGGTCAGCAGCGCGAGCCGCAGCGGCTCCAGCGCGGGGATCCACTCACCCGGCACCGCGTACATCACCGCCGCGAACCCCGCGAGCATGTAGAAAGCCAGTACGTCGCGACGCTGCTCCACCGCGCCCGGTCCCATGTACGCCACCCCTTCGCTGTCGGTCGCTCGTCCCGTCACACGCGTGCCCCTGGCCCTCGTGGATTTCCGTTGGCCGCGTGCGAACCACGGTTCGCACACAGCTAGCGGGCGAGGGGCAAAGCAGCGCGCGTGCCAGAAGATGGCAACGCGGGAGGCCTGTATCTTCGGGCGGTTGCGAGCCCGCCCCCGACCGGCGGGCCGGGCAAGGCTGAAAAAGCTACGGGACCGGGGCGCTCTCCATCGGTAGCACCGCGGAGGCGATCAGATCCAGGCGCCCCTCGCGCAGCCACGCCGGGCCCAGCTCCAAGAGCAGGCGCGCCAGCGTGACGTTCACCACCCGACGCAGCTCTTCACGCGCGGCCTCCGGCACCTCGGGCGACAGCGCCGCCACCGCGCGCTCCGCCGCGCTCACGCGCAGGCGAGGCGCCTCCGGGGTGCCCTCGAACAGGCGCTGGCCCAGCTCCACCGTGCGCCCCAGCGGCACGGGCCGCACGTCCACGCGCTCCTCCAGCACGGCCATGCCCACCACGGCCGCCCACAGCCGCTCCACGCCCAGCACGTCCAGCGACACGCCGAAGCGCGCCAGCACGGTGTGCGCCGCATCCTCGGAGCCGCCCAGGAGCGCGCTAAGCGCCGCCACCTGTGCCTCCGCCCGCGCGAGCAGCCCCTCCGAGGCGGCCACCTCCCGCAGTGAACGGAACGGGACGGCTTCCGCGCCCGGGACGCGCAGCGCCCGCCGGGGGCGCTTGCGCCGCAGGGCCTCCAGCGCGGCGGCCTCCTCCGGGAGCACCAGCGGCACGTCGTCCAGCTTCACGAAGGGCGCCTTGAAGAGGCGATCCGCGCGGTACTTGAGCTGGAGCGTCAGCGTGAAGCCCACCTGGAAGACACGGCGCAGGGGCGTGTCCCGCAGCGCCTCCGGCGCCTTCGCGGGGTCGCCTCCCGTCAGGTGCTCCAGGCCCAGCGACAGGTAGTCGCGCACCCACTCGCCCACGCGGCGCACGGCCTCCAGGTCGCCCGGATCGCCCAGCTCCGCGACGAGCACCGCGTTGGCCACCTCCCGCAGCTCGTCCTCCGCGTTCATCCGCTCCACGTCGGACAGGTCCCGGAAGGCCGCCTCCAGGTAGTCCACGTGGCCGCCCGTGGCGGTGAGCGCGGGCGTCCCGGGCCCGGTGGGGCGCGGCGGCACGTCCACGCGGCTGAAGAGCGCGAGCGCGTCCTCCAGCGACGGGAAGCCCAGGTCGGCCAGGCGCGCGCGGCGGAACTGGAACGCGGTCTCCTCCAGCTCGGAGGGGATCTCCCAGCGCACCGCTTCGAAGAGGCGCACCGCTTCGAAGGGGTTCTCCGCGATGAGGTCGTTGAGGAGCGCGCGCATGGCGGACATCTCCACGCCCTCCACCTTCAGCTCCACCAGGTAGCGGCCCTCCGGGGTCTCCAGCGTCACGCCCTGCGGGTTGACGTCCGGGTTCTCCTCCAGGTCGTGGACGACGGTGAACTCCTTGAGGAGCGTCTCCACCACCTCCAGGTCCACCGCGTGCACCTTGCGCAGGAAGTCCTCCTGCTCGTCGCCGCGCGCGGCGCGCAGCCAGGTGAGGACGGCGTGCGGGTCCAGCTTGTCCTTCGCCCAGCCGCCCAGGTCCACGAAGGTGCGGAACTGCGCGGGCGACGCGAGCTGCACGAGCTCCGTCGTGTCCGCCAGCCCCACCTCCTGGATGGTGACGTAGAGGTCCTCCGCGGGCAGCGAGCGCACCAGCGCGGCCGTGTCCTCCGCGTCATAGAGCGCCGCCACCCGCTGGCGCGGGGACAGGCGCATCAACCGCTGACGCTCCTCGCGGGGAGCGAGGGGCGAAACACCACCGTTCGTCTTGCCGTTCTGGGACACGGCGGGGGTGCTACCACAGCGCGCCCGCCCCCGGCAGCCTCAGACGCGGGTGGCCTTGCCGAAGGTGTCCAGCAGCGTGCCCCACACCTCCTCCACGCCCAGCTTCTCCGTGGAGGAGAACGGGATGACCGCCTCGCGGGGCAGTTCCAACTGCTCCGCCAGCTTGTGCAGCCGGGGCTTGCGCTGCGCCTTCGTCAGCCGGTCCACCTTGGTGGCCACCACGAGGATGCGGCGGTTGTGCTCCTGGAGGTAGTCCAGCGTCTGCAGGTCCTCCGGCGAGGGCCCCACCTCCGCGTCGATGATGCTCACCACCACCTCCAACCGGTGCCGGTTCTTGAGGTAGGTGGTGATCATCTCCTGCCACTGGGCCTTGTCCGCCTTGCTCGCCCTGGCGAAGCCGTAGCCGGGCAGGTCCGCCAGGCGCACCGTGTGGCGCACGCCGTCGCGGTCCAGGTCCACGTCGAAGAAGTTGAGCGTCCGGGTGCGCCCCGGCGTGTTGGACACGCGCACCAGCTTCCGCCGGTTCGTCAGGGCGTTGATCATGGACGACTTGCCGACGTTGGAGCGGCCGACGAAGGCCACCTCCGCGGCGTGGTCCGTGGGCAGCCCCTTGAGCTCCACGGCGGTGGTGACGAAGCGGGAGTCGAGGATCTTGATCAAGCGGGGGTCACTTACTTCTTCGCCGTGGCCGGAGCCGGCGTGGAGGGGGCCGCGTCCGCGCGGGTCTGCTTGCGGGCGCGTTCGGCGGACCAGTGGTCGATGGCCTTCAGCGCTTCCTTGAAGTCGAACGGGCGCAGGGACGGCGAGGACGCGTCATGGCAGGTGCGGCACTGCTTCTCCGACGGGTCCACCAGACCCACCAGCCGCGCCAGCTCCGGGTCCTTCATCACGTAGGACGGCGAGTAGTACTGCCCGCCGCCATGGCACGTCTCGCAGGTGACGGCCGAAAGCTGCTGCTCCGCCTGGTCCGGCGCGTGGCAGGACAGACACCGCGCGTCCTTCTTCTGGCTGTCCGCCAGCGTCTCCGTCGCACGGGCGTGCTTGGACTTCATCCACGCGTCGTATGCCTCCGGGTGGCAACCCTTGCAGCTATCGGGGCCCGTGAAGTCCGCGGCGCCGGCGAGGCCGCCACCGAGGGCGAGCAGGAGGGCGGAAAAGACCCGGAAGGCACGAGGAGACATGCCCTGAGCACGTAGCAGAGGCCCCTGGAGGGGGCAAGGCGTCTCGTTCGTGATTGAATACCGGGTGGACAGGCGCGTGGCTTGAGGTAACGGACCTTGAGGCGTGCCTGCCTGATCCGCTAGGGAGGAGTCGAGATGCGGACCCCCGTGATTGCCGTCCTGTGCGCCGTCGCCGTCCTTGCCTTCTGCCTGCCCGCCTCCGCCAAGCCGTGGCAGGGCATCGAGCCCGGGTCCTCCAAGAAGGAGGACGTGGTGAAGAAGTTCGGGGAGCCGTCCCGGACCATGAGCCAGGACGGCAAGGAGATCCTGGCCTACTTCTCCAAGGAGGCCATCAAGGGCACCACCCAGGCCCAGTTCAAGGTGGACCCGGCCACCCAGTTGGTGGAGCGCATCGACGTGTTCCCCGGGCCCGTCATCGAGAAGGACACCATCGAGAACAGCTACGGCCCCGCCTGCCCGGCCGGCGCCATGCCCGCCACGCCCTGCTACCTGCGCAAGCTGACGGACGACTTCCGCACCTACTTCCTCTACGTGAAGCTGGGCGTGGCCATCTTCTTCAACGAGGACGGCAAGACGGTGCAGTCCTTCGTCTTCACCACGCCCAAGGCCGCGAAGTAGCCCGTGCACGTCTTCGGCCTGACGGGCGGCATCGCCTCCGGCAAGAGCACGGTGAGCCGGATGCTGCGGGAGCTGGGCGCGCGCGTGCTGGACGCGGACGTGCTCGCCCGCGAGGTGGTGGAGCCCGGCACGCCCGGCCTGAGGCGCATCGACGAGCGCTTCCCCGGCGTGGTGGGCCCGGACGGCCGCCTGGACCGGGTGAAGCTGGGCGCGCACATCTTCGCGGACCCCGGGGAGCGGGCCGCCCTCAACGCCATCGTGCACCCGGAGGTGCGCGCCCTCTTCCTCCAGAAGCTCCAGGCGCTGGAGGCCGAAGGCGTCACCCACGCCGTGTACGACGTGCCGCTGCTCATCGAAACGGGCCTGCACCAGGCGATGGAGGGCGTGGCCGTGGTGTGGGTGCCCCGGGACGTGCAGAAGGCGCGGCTGATGGCGCGCGACGGGCTCTCCGCGGACCAGGCGGAGGCGCGGCTCGGAGCGCAGATGCCGCTGGACGACAAGCGCGCCCACGCGACGTGGGTCATCGACAACAGCGGCGCGCCGGAGGCCACCCGTCCACAGGTGGAAGCGGTGTGGCGGGCGATGCTCGCGCACGGCTGACGGGCGGTTATGCTGCGCCGCGCATGAGCGAGACGTCGAAGACGCGGCAGGTCCCTGGCACCTACTTCATCACCGGCTACCCGGGCTTCATCGGCAAGCGGCTGGTGGAGCACATCGCGCGGGAGGACCCGAGAGGGCACATCTACGCGCTCGTGCAGCCCAAGGCCTTCAAGGAGGCACAGGCGCTCGCGGCGAAGGTGAAGGGCGCGCGCGTGGAGCTGCTCACCGGTGACGCGGTGGACATGCACCTGGGCCTGTCCGGCGAGGAGTACCAGCGCCTGTGCGAGCGGGTGACGGACATCTTCCACCTGGCCGCCGTCTCGCAGTTGGGCGTGCCCAAGGAGACCGCGTGGCGCGTGAACGTGGACGGCACGCGCAACCTGCTGGAGCTGGCGCGAGACTGCGAGAACCTCGCCCGCTTCAACCACTTCTCCACCTGCTACGTGTCCGGCGACCGCGTGGGCGTCATCGCCGAGGACGAGCTGGACCGGGGCCAGTCCTTCCGCAACGCCTACGAGGAGACGAAGTTCCAGGCGGAGCGGCTGGTGCAGCGCGCCTCCGCCACCCTCCCCGTCACCATCTTCCGCCCGTCCAGCGTGGTGGGCGACTCGCGCACGGGGGAGATCGACCGCTTCGAGGGTCCCTACTACCTGGGCATCCTGCTCGTCACGTCCCCGCTGGTGGTGCCGCTGCCCCTGCCGGGCAACGGCGTGGCGCCGCTCAACGTCGTCCCGGTGGACTTCGTGGTGGAGGCGGTGTGGCGGCTGTCGCGCGATGAAAGGGCGAAGGGGCGCACCTTCCACCTGGTGGACCCCAACCCCATGAGCGCGCGGCGCGTGTACGAGCTCATCGCGGAGAAGGCCCACAAGCGGCTGCCGCGCTTCAACCTGTCCGCGCGCGCCGCGGACGTGATGCTGCGGCTGCCCGTGCTGGAGAAGCTGGCCCGGCCCCAGCGCGCCGCCATCAGCTACGTGAACCACCTGGCCATCTACAACTGCCACAACACGCTGGAGCTGCTCGACGGCACCGGCGTGCGCTGCCCGCCGCTGTCGACGTACCTGGATCAGCTCGTCGCCTACGTGCGCGAACAGTACAAGCAGCGCAAGGAGGGCGCGGAGATCGAAGACCCGCTGGACCACGGCCCACTGCCCTCTTCGGAGGAAGGCGCGCCGGCGCCGCGCTCGCGCCGCTGAACAGGGTTTCCGCCCGCACGCAAGGTGCGGCGCGGCACCTGTGTCATGGCCACGCATGCCTGGTTGCTACGGCTTATTCCAGACTGACAATTGTTACTGGGTTGCTAACGCAAAGTTGCAGGGGCCCCCCTCTTTTCAACGAAACAGTGTCCTGGTTAGCATGCGCTCCCACTGAACCCGGCGCGGTGAAGACAACCGCGCCTGGAAGAGTGGGTTGGAGAGCAGCGCTTGCCGGTGACCGTTGACAGTCGATTCGGATGGGCCGCCCCGGGTTCGGGTGTGGCGCCCGGGCTGTCCGGCCAGTCGCAGCGCTTCGCACCCGCCCTGGTCGCCTCGCGCGTCCCGCCTTCGCACGCTGAAGTCCCCGCGCACGTCGCCCATGCGACCTGTGGCGTTGGGCAGCGTTTCCTATCGGGCTGTCGTCCATCCACGGTCCGCCATCCGTAGCGGGGCGGTCCGCCTCCCCCGGCGGACCTCTCCTCTTGCAGTCGTCGTCTCTCGCAGTCCCCTCGTCCGGCAGTACATACCCCCAAGAAGGAAGGCGCATGCGTCTCAGGGAAAAGCTGTTGACCAGCCTGCTGCTGGTGCCCATCGCGGGCACCAGCGCGTGGGCCAAGGAGCGGTCGAACTACGACGCGTTCCTGGAGCAGCGGGACTCCCGCTCTCTCGCCGTGGATTCGAACACGGCGGTGTCCCGCGGGCTTCGCATCGAGCAGTCCGAGCAGCGGCTCGGCGTGCCGACGTTCGCGTGGGCCACGCAGGACGGCGCGCAGTCCAAGTCCGTCATCCGCTCCGGCATGACGGTGGAGGGCGCGGCGCGCGCGCACCTGCAGACCGTGGCGGACAACTACCGCCTGACGCGTGAGGATGTCGCGGGCGCGAACCTGCGCTCGGTGCACAACACCGGCAAGGGCGCCATCGTCGCGACCTTCAACCAGTCGGTGGGCGGCATCCCCGTCTTCCGCAACGAGATCAAGGTCATCATGGGCCAGGACCTGCGCCTGGTGGCCGTGAGCGGCTACCTGGCCCCGTCCGAGCTGGCGCTGTCCGCCCGCACCAAGGCGCGCGCCGGCTTCAACCTGGGCGCCGCGGACGCGGTGTCCGGCGCGTTCAAGGACCTGACGGGCTCCGGCACGCAGGCCACCTCGTTCATCAACGCGGGCACGCGCGGTGACGACACCTTCTTCGAGCTGGCCCCCGGCGCGAAGTCCGCGCTGCCGCAGAACCTGGCCACCCCGGCCCGCGCCCGGCAGGTGTTCTTCATGCTGGCCGGCAACCTGGAGCCGGCCTGGTACGTGGAAGTGAACGCCGGCCCCAAGGCCGCGCGCTCCAGCCAGTACTTCGGCTATGTCATCTCCGCCGCCACCGGCCAGGTGCTCTTCCGCAACGACCTGTCCGCGGACGCCGGCACGGCCTTCACGTACAAGGTCTGGGCGGACACGGCGTCCCCGTTCATCCCGGAGGACGGTCCCCAGGGCAACGACGCGACCCCGCACCCCACGGGCACGCGCGACGGCTACCAGGCCCCGCTGAACCGCCCGGCCAACGACATCACCCTGGCCAACAGCCCCTACAGCAAGAACGACCCCTGGCTGCCGGCCAACGCCACGCAGACCACGGGTAACAACGTGGACGCGTACGCGGACCTGAACGCGCCGGACGGCTTCCAGCCCGGCACCAACGACACCCGCGCGGAGACGACGAGCGAAAACACCTTCGCGTACGTCTACGACACGACCAAGGCCCCGGGCACCAGCACCGAGCAGATCAAGGCCTCGGTGGTGAACCTGTTCTACGTGAACAACTTCCTGCACGACTGGTTCTACGACGCCGGCTTCGACGAGGCCGCGGGCAACGCCCAGTCGTTCAACTTCGGCCGTGGCGGCGTGGAGGGCGACCCCCTCCAGGCCCAGGCGCAGGACTACGGCGGCCGCAACAACGCGAACATGAGCACGCCGGCGGACGGTGCGTCCCCGCGCATGCAGATGTACGTGTTCGACGGCACGCCCGAGCTGTCCGTCACCGCGCCCGCGGCGCTGGCCGGTATCTACGAGGCCGGCTCCGCCAGCTACGGCAAGCAGGCGTACGACGTCACGGGTGAGATCAAGGTCCCGGAGACCAACAAGGACGGCTGCGCCGCGTTCGACCCGGGCTACTTCACCGGGAAGATCGCCCTCATCGACCGCGGGACGTGCAACTTCGTCATCAAGTCGCTCAACGCGCAGAACGCGGGCGCCATCGCCACGGTCATCGCGAACAACGCCGCCGGCAGCACCATCAGCATGGGCGGCAACGGCACGGATGACGCGAAGATCAACACGCCGTCCCTGATGATCACCCAGGCCGCGGGCACCGCGTGGAAGGCGGCGGCGGCCACCGAGCCGGTGTCCGTGCACTTCCTGCGCGCGCCGGACCAGGACCGCGACGGTACGCTCGACAACGGCATCATCGCGCACGAGTGGGGTCACTACATCAGCAACCGCCTCGTCGGTAACGCCGCGGGCCTGAGCAACAACCAGGGCCGCTCCATGGGCGAGGGCTGGGGCGACTTCCACGCCATGCTGATGCAGGTGCGTGAGTCCGACCGGACCAAGGCGGGCAACAACAACTGGCAGGGCGTCTACAGCACCGCCGGCTACGTCACGAGCGGTGGCAAGAACCAGGGCTACTACTACGGCATCCGTCGCCTGCCCTACACGACGGACATGAGCAAGAACGGCTACACGTTCCGCCACATCGCCAACTTCACGACCCTGCCCAACGAGCTGGCGACGGCGAGCACCGCCAACAACAGCGAGGTCCACAACAGCGGTGAGGTGTGGGCCACGGCGCTGTGGGAGTGCTACACGAGCCTGCTGAACGCGCACCCGTTCCAGGAGGCGCAGGACCGCATGAAGCGGTACCTCGTCGCCTCCTACAAGGCGACGCCGAACGCGCCGACCTTCACGGAAGCGCGTGACGCGGTGCTGGCCGTGGCGCTCGCGAGCGACCCGGCGGACTACCAGCGCTTCGTGGCGGCCTTCGCCAAGCGCGGCCTCGGCTTCGGCGCCAAGTCGCCGGACCGCGACGCGTTCGACCACATCGGCGTGACGGAGAGCTTCGCCTCGGCCGGCAACCTGGAGGTCACCAGCATCACGCTGGCGGACAGCGCGGGCGGCTGCGACCAGGACGGCATCCTCGACATCGGCGAGCAGGGTGAGCTGAAGATCACCGTGCGCAACGTGGGCGGCAACGGGCTGAGCGCCTTCTCCGGCACCGTCAGCAGCACCAGCACCACGGCGACGCTGGAGTTCCCGAACGGCGCGGCGATCAACGTCCCCGCCCTGTCCCGCGGCGCCTCGGCGACGATCACCGTGCCCGTCAACGTCACCGCGGTCTCCGGCTCGCCCGCGCGCGCCGGCATCAAGGTGGTCTTCGACACCAACGAGATCCCGGCGGCGGCGAAGACGGTGACGTTCGACCCGCGCGTCAACTACGACCACGTCCCCACCACCAGCAACACGGAGACGTTCGAGTCCGGCCTGCGCGGGTGGACGGTGTCGCAGAACCTGTCCTCCTCCGGTGACTGGACGCTGTCCGGCTCGCCGGCCAACCGCTACGCGCACGGCAACGACCCGGGCACGGCGGCGGAGACCACCATCACCAGCCCCTGGCTGAAGGTGGACGACGCGGCGGACTTCATCATCAGCTACAAGTACCGCCACTCCTTCGAGTTCGACTCCAACGCCTCCTACGACGGCGCGGTGCTCGAGTTCACGGTCGACGGCATCGACTGGATCGACCCGTGGGATCTGTACCCGGTGGTGGACGCGGATCCGGGCTACGTGGACTACATCGCCGCGGGCGGCGGCAACCCGCTCGAGGACCGCGCCGCGATGGCGCGGGTGAGCACGGGCTTCCCGGCGTTCAAGACCGCGAGCATCAACTTCGGGACCTTCTTCCCCGACCTGGAGCTCAAGAACGTCCGCTTCCGCTTCCGCATCGGCGGTGACGTGGCCGTGGGCGGTTACGGCCTGGACGTGGATGACGTGACGTTCGAGGGCGCCTCGGCGGTGTTCTCCGGCCAGGCGGATCAGCCGGCCTCCACGGGCGCGTGCAACGTGCCGCCGGTGGCCAACGCGGGTCCGTCGCGCGTGGGCACGGCGGCGGTCGCGGAGGGCACGCTCGTCAACGGCGTCCTCAACCGCGCCACCATCACCCTGAACGGCACGGGCAGCTTCGACCCGGATGCCGCCGCGGGCGAGACGCTCACCTACAACTGGACGCAGGTCGGTGGCGCCACGCCGGTCTCCCTGACCGGCGCGGACACCGCGACCCCGAGCTTCGTGGCGGACGTGGACTACACGGACATCCTCTCCTTCCAGCTCGTCGTCACCGACGCGGCCGGCAAGGCGAGCGCCCCGAAGACGGTGGACATCCAGGTCGTCAACGTGAACCAGCCCCCGGTGGCCGCGGCCACCGCGCCGGCCACGGTGAACGAGGGTGACACCAACGTGACGCTGGACGCCTCGGGCTCCACGGACGCGGATCTGATTCACGCGAACACGCTGACGTACGCCTGGGTCCAGACGAGCCCCGCCTCGCCCAAGGTGACGCTGGCCAACGCCACCAAGGCGAAGGCGACGTTCACGGCGCCGGAAGTGACGGCGGACACGCAGTTCACCTTCACGGTCACCGTGACGGACAGCGCTGGCGCGAAGTCCACCAAGTCGGTCGCCGTGAACGTGAAGAACGTGGACCGTGAGCCGGTGGCCAACGCCGGCGCGGACTTCGACGCGGATGCCCGCTCCACGGTGACGCTGGCCGGCTCCGGCTCGGACGCGGACGGCACGGCGGTGACCTACCTGTGGGAGCAGACGGGCGGCACGCAGGTGACGCTGACGGGTGCGGACACGGCGACGGCGACCTTCACGGCGCCGGACGTCAGCGCCCCCACCGAGCTCACCTTCAAGCTCACGGTGTCCTCGGGCGGAGTGTCGGTGTCCGACCTGGTCAACGTGACGGTGCGCAAGGCCAACCGCCACCCGGTGGGCCAGGCTCCGGCCTCCGTCGACGCGGACGAGGGCAGCAACGTGGTGCTGGACGCTTCCGGCATCACGGATCCGGACGGTGACGCGCTCACCTACGTCTGGGCGCAGGTCGGCGGCCCCACGGTGCAGACCACGGGCGCGGGCACGGCGCAGTTGGCGTTCACCGCGCCGCAGGTCCAGGCCGACACGGCCGTGGCCTTCAGCCTGACGGTGACGGACGTGGACGGCGCCGCCTCGGGCCCGTACGTCTACACGGTCAACGTGAAGCAGGTGAACCAGGCGCCGGTCGCCAAGGTCCGGGTCATCTCGGGCGTGCGCGGCGGTGAGCAGGTGAAGATCGACGCCTCCACGTCCACGGATCCGGACAACGAGCCGCTGACCTACGCCTGGGAGCAGACGGGTGGCCCGTCCGTGACGCTGACCGGCGCCAACTCCGCCGAGGCCAGCTTCACCCCGCCGGCGAAGAAGACGCTGGAGAACTACACCTTCAAGGTGACGGTGAAGGACGCGGCGGGTGCCACCAGCACCGCCAACATCACGGTGAACGTGCCGAAGGCCGACGACGGCGGTGGCTGCTCCTCCACGGGCGGCTCCGCTGGCGGCATGGCGCCGCTGATGGCGCTGTTCGCGGCGATGGCGCTCGCGCGCCGTCGCAAGGCGTAGGCCGGCGCCGCGGCTGAAGCCCTGAAGTGACACGGGGGCGGTCCTCACGAAGCGTGGGGGCCGCCCCTTCTTCATTTCCGTCAGGCGTCCGGGGACGGAGGATGCGGTAGGCTCCCGCGCCTCATGGCACGCACGTTCCAGGTGGGAGACACCTTCACGCACGTCCGCCAGTGCGACCGGCTGCGGCCGGTGTATTACGCGGGCGCTTCCGGGGACTACAACCCCATCCACATCGACCCGGAGGTGGGCCGGCAGGCCGGCTTCAACGGCGTCATCCTCCAGGGGCTCTGCACGCTGGGCTGGGCGGTGGAGGCCGTGGCAGTCTTCGTGGGAGACCCGGGCCTGGTGCGCCGGGTGAAGGTGCGCTTCTCCCGGCCGGTGCTGCCGGAGGACACCGTCACCTTCCAGGGCCGCGTCACCGCCATCGCGGAGGGCCGGCTCACCACGGAAGTCTCCGCCACCAACCAGCGCGGCGAGCCCGTCCTCCGGGGCGCCGTCGTCGAAACCTCGCTCGGATAGCCATGGCCCTGGACCCCAAGTTCGTCGGCCGTGCGTACGGCCCCTTCACCTATGAGATTGGCCGGGAGAAGCTGCGCGAGTTCTCCCTCATCCTCGGCGGCTCCGTGCCCTCCGCGGGCACCTTCGGCGAGCCCCCCGCGCACGTCAGCCCCCTGCTCTACTCCCAGGAGGCGGCCCAGGCGGGCCCGTACGGCGACGTCATCGCCTTCCCCAGCTTCGCGGTGGTGTTCGCCATCCGCCCCTTCAGCGCCGCCATCGCGGATCCGGAGCTGGGCGTGGACCGCGTGCGGCTGGTGCACGGTGAGCAGGAGCTGGAGTTCCTGGGCGTGATGCGCCCCGGGGACGTGCTCACCACCACGGGCCACATCTCCGAGCTGTACCGCAAGGCCGGGATGGACTTCCTCGTCGTCACCACGGAGACGCACAACGCGAAGGGCGAGCCCGTGGTGCGCGGCGTGTGGACGGCCGTCATCCGCCCCGCGTGACGAAGCGGCCGCGCGCGGCTACTCGCCGGGGGCGATGATGCCCTCGTCGAGCAACTGCGCGAGGATGCGCGCGGTGTCCAGGCGCGACATGCCGGACAGCGCGAAGAGGTCATCGAAGCTCACCGCGCCGTCAATCTGCGCCAGCACGAAGCCCGCGCGGTGGTCCAGGTTGAGCCAGATGATGTCATCCGGCTGCAGCCGCACGCGCGGCATGCGGTGCAGGTCTCCCAGCCGCGCCTCCAGCATGGACACCAGGATGCGCTCGCTGCGGTCGCGCAGCGCCTCCACGCGCGGGTTCTCCGGCGCCAGGGACTGGGCCCGGCGCAGCAGCTCCACCGCGCCGGAGTGGTCATCCAGCGCCAGCAGGTCCTCCGCGCCCCGCAGCAGGCTCTCCACCTCCGAGCCCTCCGGCAGCCCGCCCACCGGCGCGAAGGTGTCCGGCAGCCCGAACTCCTGCGTGCGGTGCGCCTCCGCGATGAGGTCCAGCGCGTCGCCGCGCATGCCCGTGCCCTCGGGCAGGCTCACGGACTCACGCAAGGGGGCCACCACCGGGCCGGGCTCGGAGGGGCCGGCCCAGGCGCCCCAGTCCGCCTCCTGATCCGGGCCCGTCAGGTTCCACCCGGTGTCCCCGCCGTGCTCCGCCAGGCCGTCCCGCCCCAGCAGCCGGCGCGCGCGCGCGTTGGCCGGGTCCAGCTCCAGGGCCCGGGCGAACAGCTTCTCCGCGCCCGCCAGGTCGCCGCTCAGCCGCAGCAGCAACCCGGCTTCGACCAGCGCCTTGGCCCGGAGCGCGTTCATCGGCTACCTCCCCGGCGTCCCGCGCGAGCCCGCCGAGCGCAGCAGCGGCAGGCTCTGGGACAGGGCCTCGCAGGCCCGGGTGAGCACGCCCACGTCGTCCGCGCCGCGCGCCTGCCGCGCGGAGTCCAGGGCGGCCTCCGCGCGGGCGACGACGTCCGGCGACAGGCCTCCCGCCCCGGGCATGAGCCGCACGCGGGAGAGCGCGTCCACCAGGTCGCGCGCCAGGATGTCCAGCTCCACGCGCTTGGACTTCAGCTCCTCCGTGTTGCGCGCCGCCACCAGCCAGTCGCGCTGCTCGTCCATGATGCGGCGCAGCTCGTCCTCCGTCAGGCCGCTGGACGCGGTGACGGTGATGGACTGGCGCAGGCCCGTGTCACGGTCGCGCGCGGACACGGACACGATGCCCTCCGCGTTGATGTCGAACGTCACCTCAATCTCCACCTGCCCGCGCGGCGCCTCGCGCAGGCCGGTGAGGAGGAACTCGCCCAGCAGCTCGTTGTGGTGCGCGAGCTCGTGCTCGCCCTGGAGCACCATGATCTTCACCGTGCGCTGGAAGTCCTTGGAGGTGGCGAACACCTCCGTGGCGGACGTGGGCACGGTGGTGTTGCGCGGAATCAGCCGCCGCACGTAGCCGCCCGCGATGGCCACGCCCATGCTCTGCGGCGTGACGTCCAGGAGCAGCAGCTCGCTCTCGTGGCCCACCAGCGCGTGCGCCTGGATGGCGGCGCCCAGGGCGACCACCTCCTCCGCGTGCACGCCCTTGCAGGGCTCGCGGCGGAAGTACTGGCGCACCTGCTCCACGATGCGGGGCATGCGCGACATGCCCCCCACCAGGATGACCTCCTTCAGGTCCGAGGGGCGCACCTTCGCCTCGCCCAGCACCTCCGAGGTGATGCCCACCAGGCGCTCGCCCAGGTCCGCCGTGAGCTCCTCCAGCTTCTCGCGGGTGAGCGTGGACTGCAGGTGCAGCGCGGCGCCTCCGCCCGGCGGCGTGCAGATGAAGGGCAGGTGCACCTGCGTCTCCTTCACCGAGGACAGCTCCACCTTCGCCTTCTCCGCGGCGTCCTTCAGCCGCTGCAGCGCCATGCGGTCCTTGCGCAGGTCGATGCCGTGCTCCTTGGCGAAGCCGAACACCATCCACTCGATGATGCGGTGGTCCCAGTCCTCGCCGCCGAGGAAGGTGTCACCGCCGGTGGCCACCACGTCGAAGATGCCGTTGTTGATCTCCAGCACCGACACGTCGAAGGTGCCGCCGCCCAGGTCCAGCACGGCGATCTTCCCGTTCACCGTGCGGCCGAAGCCGTAGGCCAGTGCCGCCGCGGTGGGCTCGTTGATGATGCGCAGGACGTCCAGCCCCGCGATGCGGCCCGCGTCCTTGGTGGCCTGGCGCTGCCCGTCGTTGAAGTAGGCCGGCACGGTGATGACGGCCTGGGTGACGGGCCGGCCGAAGTGCGCCTCCGCGTCCGCCTTCAGCTCCGCCAGGATCATGGCGCTGACCTCCGGCACGGCGAGGTCGCGGCCCGCCAGCCGGATGCGCACGTCGTCGTGCGCGCCGCACACCACCTGGTACGTGAGCGCGCGCAGCGCGTCCTGCACCGGGTGCGAGGAGAACTTGCGGCCGATGAGGCGCTTGGCCGCGGACACCGTCTCCTGGGGGTTGGTGATGGCCTGCCGCTTGGCGATGCCGCCCACCAGCCGCTTGCCGTTCTTCGACACCGCCACCACGGACGGCGTGAGGGGCTGGCCGGTGCGGTTCTTGATGATGATGGGCTGACCGTCCTGCACCGTGGCGACGAGGCTGTTCGTCGTCCCCAGGTCGATGCCAATCAGCGGTTCGGGCTCAGCAGCCATGGGGACGCATGCACCTCATCACGTGAACGTCCAGCGCAGCTTCTTGAGGCCGGCGCGAGCGTCGGCGTTGTCGGGGTCCAGGCGCAAGACATCCTCGAAGTGGTGCTTGGCCTGCTTCTTCTGCCCCGCCACCAGGAGCAACTGGGCCAGCAGGAGCTGGTAGTCCGCGCGCCCCGGCTTCAGCTCCACCGCGCGCTGCGCGAGCTTCAGCACCTCCTGCGGGTCCTGCGCCAGCTCCCGCCCCACGCGCGCCGCCTGGAAGGCCGCCTCCGGGTTGTCCGCGTTGAGCGACACGGCCAGCTTGTACGCGGCCTGCGCGCCCGCGAAGTCGCCGCGCATCTCCAGCTCCTGGCCCCGCTCCACCTCCGCCTGCGCGCGCGTCAGGTCGTGCTTGCGGCGCGCCTCCACCAGCAGTTGGGCGACCTCGCGGTTCTTCGGGTCCAGGCCCAGCACGTGGTTGAAGTCCTGGTAGGCCCGCTCGAAGTCCCCCCGCGCGGTGGCCGCCCTGCCCCGGGCGATGAGCTCCGTGAGCTTGTGGCTGCGCGCCATGTACGGGTGGCGCGCGAAGCGGGCCTGGCGCTCGGCGCGGCGGGCCTCCGACTCCGCGTCCTCCGGGGGCGGGGCGGCGGCGGGCGGCACCGTGGCGAACGACCCCGAGGGAGGCCGTGCACCCGGGGCGGCGGAGGGCGACACCGCCGCGAAGCCGCCGCTGGACACCGTGCGCGCGACCGGAGGCGGCGTGGAGGGGCGCGCGGCGGGAGGCGGCGTCGCGGGGGCGCGCGGCGGCTCCTGGCGGCTGAGGGCGTTGTGGGCGTCCGTGAGGCGCTTGAAGATGCGCTCCAGCCGGGCGCGGAAGCTGCCCAGGTTCTTGCCGAAGTAGCGGTCCGGGTGGAAGCGGCGGGAGGCGTTGTAATACGCCTGCTTCACCTCCTGGGGACTGGCGCCCCGGGCCACGCCCAGCACCGCGTGGTGGTCCATCCCGTCCAGCGAGCGCTCCATCTCGATGATGTCGCGCTTCTGCTCGGGCTCCAGGTCCACCTCCTCCGCCATGGCGGCGTCCACCGCCGGGGCGGCGGGCGCGGCGCGCTGCACCACCCGGGCGGGCACGATGGCGCCCTTGGCGCGCAGGGCCAGCAGCACGGCGATGGTGCGCGCCTCGCCCAGCGAGGAGCGGGACAGCACGGCGTCGATGCGTTCGACGCGGCCCACCAGCGCCAGCACGGAGCCCTCCTCGGGGCTGAGCTGGAGACGGGCCGGGTCCAGGTGGGGCACCGTGGCGATGTGGTCGGTCCTGCCCCCCAGGCCGACGATGGGGTTGGGCGCGCTCAAGGTGTCAGTTCCGCAGGCTGGCGAATCCCCAAGTGTAGGTGTCCGGGAAGCAGGGCGTCAAACCTCCCGGAACCGTGAAACCGCTCCCCTTCTACAGCGTGGAGAGGACACGCTGGAGGATGCCCAGCGCTTCGTCCAGTTCGTTCCGGGTGATGATGAGGGGCGGGGCGAAGCGGAGCGTGACTTCCCCGGCGGAGTTCACCAGAAGACCGGCTTCTCGCAGCTTCGCGATGACGGGGGCGACCTCCCGGTCCAGCTCCACGCCCAGCAGCAGCCCCTGCCCGCGCACCGCCTGGATGCGGCCTTGCGGCAGCGCGGCCTGGAGCGCGCGCGCGCCGGCGAGGAAGTGCTCCCCCTTGGCCTGCACGTCGGCCAGGAAGCCGGGCTCGCGCATCAGCCGCAGCACCACGTTGCCCGCGGCGGCGGACACCAGGTTGCCGCCGAAGGTGGAGCCGTGGGTGCCCGCGGAGAGGCTGCCCGCCAGCTCCTCGCGGCAGAGCATGGCGCCCATGGGCAGCCCGTTGCCCAGCGCCTTGGCGATGCTGATGGCGTCCGGCCGGATGCCGTGGTGCATGAAGCCGAAGGGCTGGCCGGTGCGGCCCATGCCCGTCTGGACCTCGTCCACGAGCAGCAGCAGGCCCTGCTCGTCGCAGAGGGCGCGCAGGCCCTGGAAGAAGCCCGGGGGCGCCATGCGCACGCCGCCCTCGCCCTGGATGGGCTCCACCAGGATGGCGGCGGTGGACGGCCCCACGGCGCGGCGCACCGCCTCCAGGTCGCCGAACGGCAGGTGCCGGAAGCCCTGGGGCAGCGGCTCGAAGCCGGCGTGGTACTTCGGCTGGCCGGTGGCGGTGACGGTGGCCAGCGTGCGGCCGTGGAAGCTCTTCTCGAAGGTTAGGATCTCGAAGCGCTCCGGCTGCCCCCGGTCCTTCATCACCTTGCGCGTCAGCTTGATGAGGGCCTCGTTGGCCTCCGCGCCGGAGTTGCAGAAGAACGCGCGCGGCAGGCCCGCCCAGTCGGTGAGCTGCGCGGCCAGGTCGATCTGCGGCTGCGAGTAGAAGACGTTGGACACGTGCCACAGCGTGTCCAGTTGCGCCTTGGCCGCCGCGACCACCTCCGGGTGGCAATGGCCCAGCGCGCAGACCGCGATGCCGCCGATGCAGTCCAGGTACGCCTTGCCGTCCGCGTCCCATACCCGCGTGCCCTGCCCGCGGACCAGGGCGATGGGTTGCTGCTTGTAGTTCTGCAGCAGGTGCTGCTTCGCCTTCTGGATGAGCGGCTCGTTACCAGGGGCGGATGCGGGGGACGGCGGCGCTTGCAAGGGGGTGTACCTCTCTCTTCCTGATGACGCGGTGTGACGACGCGCGGACCCTAGCGCGCTAGAGGATGTAGCGCGACAGGTCCTCGTCCTGGACGATGGCGGCCAGGCGCTCGCGCACGTAGCCAGCGTCCACCTGGAAGTCGCGCGGGCCCATTTCGCTGGCGGTGAACGACACCTCGTCCAGCAGGCGCTCCAGCACGGTGTGCAGCCGCCGGGCGCCGATGTTCTGCGTGCGCTCGTTGGCCTGCTGGGCGATGCGGGCGACCTCCGCCACCGCGTCGTCCGTGAAGGACAGGCGCACGCCCTCGGTGGCGAGCAGCGCGGTGTACTGGCGCATGAGCGAGTTCTTGGGCTCGCGCAGGATGCGCACCAGGTCCTCGCCGGACAGCGGCTCCAGCTCCACGCGGATGGGGAAGCGGCCCTGGAGCTCCGGGATGAGGTCCGCCGGCTTGGAGACGTGGAAGGCGCCCGCGGCGATGAAGAGCATGTGGTCCGTCTTCACCTGGCCGTACTTGGTGTTGACGGCGGACCCCTCCACGATGGGCAGGATGTCGCGCTGCACGCCCTCGCGCGACACGTCCGGGCCCCCGCCGCCCTTGCCGCCCTCGCGGCTGGCGATCTTGTCGATCTCGTCGATGAAGACGATGCCGCTGGACTCGGCGCGCGCCACGGCCTCGCGCTGGACGCGGTCCGGATCCACCAGCTTCTGCGCCTCCTCCGCGCGCAGCACCTGGAGCGCCTCCGGCACGCGCAGCTTGCGCTTCCGGGTGTTCTTCATGCCCGGCATGTTCTTGAACAGGTCCTGGAGGTTGACGCCGATCTCCTCCATGCCCTGGCCGCTGAAGTTGCGCATGAACGTGGGGGAGCTCTCGCTGGTCTCCACCTCCACGGTCTGATCATCCAGCGTGCCGGCGCGCAACTGGGCGCGCAGCTTCTCCCGCTCGCTGTCGCCCAGCGGCGTGGGCGCGGGGGTGGGCGGCGGCGCGAAGCCGAACGGCGGAGAGGACGTCGTGCGCGCCTGCCCGCCGTTCTTGATGAGCTCCATCAGCCGGTCCTCGGCCAGCTCCTCCGCGCGCGGCTTGACCTTCTCCGTCTCCTCCTCGCGGACCAGCGCGATGGCGGCCTCCACCAGGTCGCGGATCATCGACTCGACGTCGCGGCCCACGTAGCCCACTTCCGTGAACTTGCTGGCCTCCACCTTGACGAAGGGGGCCTGGGACAGCTTCGCCAGGCGGCGGGCGATCTCCGTCTTCCCCACGCCGGTGGGGCCGATCATGATGATGTTCTTCGGGTAGATCTCATCCCGCAGGTCGTCCGGCACCTGCTGGCGGCGCCACCGGTTGCGCAGCGCGATGGCGACGGCGCGCTTGGCGTCGTTCTGCCCGACGATGTAGCGGTCCAGCTCGCTGACGACCTCGCGAGGCGTGAAGGCGGACAACTTGCGCGATTCGGCCACGGGGCGGTCCTCTCAGAGCTCTTCGTAGGAGACGTTGGCGTTGGTGTAGACGCAGATGTCCGCGGCGATGGCCATGGCCTGCGTGCAGATGTCGCGGGCGGACAGGTTGGAGTGCGCCTGGAGGGCGCGCGCGGCGGCCAGGGCGTAGTGGCCCCCGCTGCCCACGGCGGCGATGCCGTGGTCCGGTTCAATCACGTCGCCCGCGCCGGACAGGATGAAGGTCTTCTCCTTGTCCGCGACGATGAGCAGCGCCTCCAGGCGGCGGAGGAAGCGGTCGGTGCGCCAGTCCTTGCCCAGCTCCACGCAGGCGCGGGCCAGGTTCTTCTGGTGCTCCTTGAGCTTGGCCTCGAAGCGCTCGAAGAGCGTGAAGGCGTCCGCGGTGCTGCCCGCGAAGCCGGCGAGCACCTGGCCCTCGCCGAGCTTGCGCACCTTGCGCGCGGTGTTCTTCATGATGGTCTTGTCGAGGCTGACCTGGCCGTCGCCCGCGATGACGACCTTCCCGTCGCGGCGAACACAGAGGATGGTGGTGCCGTGGAACATGAGAGGGGGTTTAACAAGACCGCCCCGCCGGGACCCACAAAAACCGCCCGGCTGTCCGCTCCCTCACCCTGGGGGGCGCTCAGGTCGCGGTCGCCTTCATCCAGCGGCCCACGAGCTTGATCAGGGCCGCCTTCCTCGCCTTCACCGTCTTCGCGTCCGGCAGCGTCACGACGCCCCGGTCCTTCGCCAGCCACTCCACCAGTCCGGAGTCGTCCTCGAAGGCGAAGCCCTTCACGTCCTTCACCTTCGCGCCCCGGTGGAGGATGACCTGGAAGATGCCCTTGGGGGCCAGGCGGAACGTCACGCGGTCATCCCCCGAGTGCACGAAGCTGGGGGCCTTCCACTTGATGCGCTCGGTGATGCTGTCGTCCGAGTCCAGGATGGCCGTGCGCACGGCTTGGATCTCCGCCTTCAGCGGATGCTCCAGCTCCGCCATGAACTGGTCGACTTCGCCGTTGCGCCTGGCCATTCCCGTCCCCCTTCCTACTTCGCGGGCGCCGGAGCGGGCGCGGCCCCCGAGGGCGCGGGCGCGCCCGGCAACTCCGACGGCACCAGCTTGGGCAACAGCACGCGGCAGGCGTCCTCGGACAGCCAGTGGTACGTGCACAGCCACTCGGTGACGGGCACGCGCACCTGCCAGCCCAGCACGAAGAGGATGAGCAGCGTGAGCCCCAGGCGGGCGCCGAACGACATGCGCTCCGCCTCGTCGTCGCCCTGCGTGTGGCGCAGCGCCCCGCGCACCAGGTCGGCGTGGTCCACGCGCGCGTTGCCCGGCAGCCGGGGCCGGCGGGTGATGAGCGTCGCCACGCCGCGCGTGAGCATCAGCCGGTCGTTGAGCGCCCAGCCGGAGCCCTCCAGCAGCAGCGCCAGGTTGCGCCGCCGAAGCTTCAACCACCCCAGCAGCCCCGCGGGCGCCATCACCACGATGGCCAGGATGGTCGCCGCGGTGATGACGTCCACCAGCGTGAGCGACTTCACCTGCGTGAGGATGAACGCCAGCGACGAGCCCAGCGCCGCGAACGCGATGCCGCCCGCCGCGAGCACGCCCGCGATGCCGCCCCCCGCCGGAGCCGCCGCGGGCGCAGCGCCCGCCGGGGCCGGTGCCGCCGGGGGCGGAGGCGCGGTCACCGTCTGCTTGTAGCCGGACTCCAGCGACGCATCGAAGTCCTTCTCACCGGAGGCGGCCAGCCCCTCCACCTTGCTGGTGATGAACGCGCCGATGCGCATGAACGGCATGGTCATCGACTCCCAGAGCGACACGGGCTGGCGGATGACCTGCGTGACGATGGCGTCGCTCTCCTTGCCGTCCACGTCGTAGAACACGCCGCGCTTGCCCACGACGAGCTCCGTGCTGCGGCCGGCGGTGACGGGCACCGCCACCTCGTAGGCTTCCGCCGCGTCGCGGGGCAGCACCTTCACGTAGAGGATGCAGGTGGTCCCCTGCCCCGTCAGCGCCGCGTGCGCCGCGCGGTCCGTCACCAGCACGGACAGCGTGTACTTGCGCCCCGCCATGATGAGCGAGCCCCGCTCCATCAGCGCCCGCCGCTTGGGCAGGTACAGGTTGGGCATGCTGATGAAGTTGTTGGCGAACTGCAGCAGCCAGCGCTGGTACAGCACCAGCCGCTCCAGCTCCGCGATGACGTCCAGCGTGGGCTTGAGCGACAGGTCCTCGCGGCTCACCGCCTCCAGCGCGTCCAGCTCCTCGTCCGACACGGCGCCCAGCGTGTCCGCCACCGCGTGCAGCGGGCTTGCGTCCCGCTTCGCCTGCCAGCCGAGGATGGCTTCCGCCTTCGCGGACAGCTCGCGCCAGGCCGTGTCCGTCAGCTTCACGCCGTCGCCCAGCAGCGGCGTCGCCACCTCCTGGTGGAAGGCCTCCAGCTTCTCGTAGCCGGCGCCGCGGTACAGCCGCGCCCACACCAGCACGCCGCTCGGGTCCGGCGGCGCGATGGGCAGCTCGTTCGCGGCCTTCCCCATGGCGCCCAGGTCCCCCAGCGCGCCCTCCACCCGGTCCGCGCGCAGGCGCAGGCTGGCGGCGGCCTCCGGCTGCGCGGCCACCAGCCGGCACTGCACGAAGTAGCCGTCCAGGAGCGGCGCCACGTCGTGCACGCGCTTCGCCTGCTCCAGGCTCGCCGCGCCCCAGGTGAACACGCCGTCCCTGCCGCCCAGGTGCGCGAGCAGGGCCGCGCGCTCCTCGCGGAAGCGCTTCACCAGGCCCACGTCCACGCCCGTCAGGCCCGCGCGGTTCGTCACCTGCGGGAAGGCCGCGATGATGGACTGCGCCAGGGGCCGCAGCCGCTCCGGCAGCGACGCCGGGGCGATGATGCCGTCGCCGTTCTTGCCCGCGTCGCGCAGCGCCTTGTCACTGGTGCGAAGCTGCTCCAGCGACAGCTTCGTGGTGTCCGGCGCGTTGAGCGTGCGCAGCACCAGCTCCGCCGCGCCCCTGAGGTTGGAGGCCGTCTCGGAGAGCGCCGACAGCTCCAGCACGTCGCTGCCCGCGTCCGCGCCCTTGCGGTCCTGCAGCCGCGCCGCCGTCCAGTCCACCGCCGCGCGCAGCTCCTCCACGCGGATGCGGCGGTTGCCGTCCGCGTCCATCAGCGTGAGGAAGCGCGGATCACACGCGATGCCCTCCATGGGGCACGCGAGCGCCATCCACTGGGTCGCGGGGATCCTCACCGCCTCGGTGAGGGTGTTGAAGTCAGGGATGTCGACCTGGAGCGAGCCGCCATAGCGGCGATAGACGAGCTGTGCCATTCGGCGCGAGAAGACAGCACACCCCGTGCGGGTGTGCACGCCTCAACATCAGGTCGCGCCCGGGAAGAAAGGTCCGGGTGGACTCTGGATTGCCCGGGGCGGATGCCTTCACTAGATTCAGGGGGCACATCCCGCGCGTTCGCGGTCGGTCTCGCCAGCCGGTCCCAACTCGGCGTTTGAATTGTCCCTGCAGCCCCGGCTGGTGTGGTCCTCGCGCGAGCGCATCGCCGCGCAGTTGGTTGCCCTCCTGAGGGAAGCGCCCCGGGAGTCCGTCGACTTGAGGTTTCGCGGCCTCTCGTTGCTCGACATCTTCGGGAGCGGTGAGCAGCTCCCCCTCCTCCGGAAGTGGATCTTCGACCCGCTCGAGCCCTATCGCATCCGTGTCAACGCGCTGCGAGTGGCGACAAGGTTCGGCCTGACGCTCTCCGGACACGAGTTCGTCCAGCTCAGCGGAAGGCCCGGCCAGGGGGAGGCGTTGGCCCCGGACCTGCTCGTGCTTTTCGACTACGCGAGGCTCGAGTCCTTCGATGACGTCATGAAGGAGGCATTGCTCCGCCTGACGCCCCTGGAGCGGAGCCGTCACCTCCGTGACCCGTGTCATGTCCCGCAGCCTCCGGAGCTGGACGCGTGGCTCTTCGAGCAGTGGTACCAGTGCGACCGCCACCTGCTGGTGGCGCAGGATGAGGGCCTCTCCGAGGGCGAGGAGTGCAACGTCACCGTGGCGTTCGTCCAGCGTGCGCGCCCGGCCGCCTGGCGGCTGCTGCGTGAATGGAGCGAGCGGCTGAGCGAAGCTCGGATGGAGCGCCTGCTGGTGCGCCTGAAGGGCCGCCACCACGAGGACGTGGTACGGCTCGCGAACGCCTCCAAGGCCTTCCATGATTTTGCCGCGAGGCGACTCCTGCTCCCCCTCGATGCGCTTCTGGCGCATTGGGGAGAGGAGGAACTGCTACGCCGTCTGGACCGTGTCGTGCAGGCAGCGAATGTCGCGTGCACCGTGCCGCATCAACTCGTGGCGCGCCCCACGTTCTTCGCGCGGGCCGTGGAGTTGCTGGGGGAGTGGGAGGTTGCCCGGCGGCGCGTGTTGTACCGGCGCCTCTGTGACTTCGACATGGCTGCGGACGTTCGGTTCGATCTGTACAAACAGCTTCGAGAGAAGGATCCGGCCGCCGCCGCGCGTTGGGGGCTCGTCGCGTGGCGATACCCAGACAATGCGGATCTTCTCCGTCAAATCCTCATGAACGTCGTGGCCCGCGCTCCAGTGGCCGAGGACCGTCCCGTGCTCCTGGCGGCGCTCCGCGAGTCGGAGGAGAGGATGCAGTTTCTGGCGGTGTCCGCGTTGCTCTCGCTGGGCGAAAGCGGGCCGGGATGGGTGGATCGACTCCATTCCCTGTCGCACTCGGAGAACCCCAGCGTCCGCGGCCTCGCGCTCGCAGGGCTCGTTCAGCAAGGCCACCGGGAAGGGTTGGAGTCACAGCACGGAGTCGGGAGGAGTGACGCGGTCGACGCGCTCTCCCGGCGAGGAACGGATGAAGACCTCTCCCTCTTGCTGGAGATGCGCCTGGAAGGAAAGGCCTCCCAGGCCGTAGACAACCACCTCAGGCACCATCTGGCCCGCCACGAAGGCAAGCCGGTGACGGACTGGCCTCCGCGCAACACCTCCGATGGTTGGTGTGAGGTGTGTCTGATGTACGAATAGGCGGGAGGAGGGCCGGTGCGCCCTCCCCCCTTCACCAGGGCCACCCGCTACTGCGCGGTGGCGACGGCGCTGTACACGCCGGGGTTCTGCCCCTGGCCGATGATGTAGACGGCCCGCGCGTCATCCTTGCCCGCGAAGTACACGGGCACCTGCACGCCCTGGTCGAGCGTCTTCCGCGCCCCCGACTTCACGTCGTAGACCGCCACGTCGTACGTGTCCGAGTCCATGCGCGCGTACGTCGCGAGCACGCGGGCGCCGTCCTCGGAGATCTTGTAGCTGAAGATGCCCTGCAGCCACGTCTTCGCCTCGGCCTGCTTCGCGTTCAGGTCCACGGCCTTGAAGTCGCACGCGCGGCCGTTGCGGATGCAGTTGGTGCGGAACACCACCGCGCTGTTGTTCGGCGCGAAGCCGTAGCCGAACACGCCCGGCTGCACCTTCTCCGCCTTCTCCTCCCCCAGCGCGTACAGCATCAGGTCCACGGAGAACACCGGCTTCAGGAAGCGCGACAGGAACGCCACGTAGCGGCTGTCCGAGCCCCACACGAAGTTGGGCACCCGGTCCCCCACCCGCTTGGGCGCGCCGTCCGGCAGCGACGCCACGGCGAGCCCGCCCGCGCGCGACGGCTGGTCGTACTTCTCCAGGAAGCCCACCGCCTTGGAGTCCGGCGCGAACGCCAGCTCCTCCACGGCCTCGCCCAGCTTGCGCCCCGCGCCGCCGGACGCCGGGCCCACGTACAGGTCGCCCAGTTGCTCCGGCTTGCCGTTCTCCGTGCGCGCCAGCCACTGGCCATCCGGCGAGAAGCCGAACGTCTTCGTGCCCGTGGCCAGCTTCGCGCCCTTCAGCGCCGGCAGGGCCGCGAGGTACAGGTCATACATGCCTCGCACGGCCTCGCTGCGCACCTGGTAGGCCACGTGCTTGCCGTCGGAGGACACCTGGTAGTCGCCCACCTGATCCGCCAGCTTGCGCGGTGCCTCCGTGGCGCCCACCGTCACCGCCGCCAGCCCGCCCGCGGCGGACAGCCGGCGCTTGAAGAGCAGCGTCTTGCCGTCCGGGGTGAACTGCGCGGTGCTCACCTCGCCCGCCACGTCCTGGAACGGCCCCTGCGGCAGCTTGCCCAGCTTCAGCGTGCCCGCGTCCACGAAGGCCACGTTCACCCCGTCCGGAGACGGCAGCAGGTAGCTCACCGCCGTGCCCAGCTTCACCGGCTCCGCGCCCGCGTCCGTGAGCGACAGCACGTTCAGCTCGCCGGACTGCGAGGCCGGGTTGTAGCCCGTGACGTACAAGAGGTGCTTCGAGTCCTGGGAGAACAGCAGGCTGCCCGGCACGTTCGTCACGCCGTCGCCCAGCGCGCGCGCCTTCCCGCCCGCCGTCGGCACGACGTGCAGCGAGCCCACCAGCATCTGCGGCGGGATGCCGTCCAGCCGGGGCTTCTGCCCGTTGAGCAGGAACGTGGCGAACTGCCCGTCCGGCGACAGGCGCAGGTCCGCCGCCCGTCCCGCCGCGAGCAACTGCCCCTGACCGCCCACCACCGTGGTGCCCTTCGCCGCGCTGCGGACCGTGTCCCCCTGCGCGGCGCTGCGCTGCGAGGGCGCGGCGTTGTCCTCGCCCTTCTTGCACCCCGACACCGCCAGCAGGGCCACCAGGCCCACCATCCCGGTTCGCTTCATGCGCTCGTCTGTCCTTCCGTCTGGGCGACAACGCCCGCGAGTGGCAGCCAGGCCGCCAGGTCCTGCTTCGCCCGCGCCGAGTAGGCCGCGCGCTTGTCCGCCTTCTTCATCCGCCCGGACAGCGGCGGGAACAGGCCGTAGATGACGTTGGTGGGCTGGTGCGGGTGGTCCGGCGGGTGCGCTTCCCCGGTGAGGTGCCGGTACAGCGACCCCAGCGCCGTCGTGGCCGGGGGCGGCACGAACGCCGTGCCCGTCAGCCGCGCGTGCACCGCCAGCGCCACCAGGTAGCCGCACGCCGCGCTCTCCACGTAGCCCTCCACGCCCGTCACCTGTCCCGCGAAGAACACCCGCCGCTCCGTCTTCAACGACAGGTCCTCCGCCAGCAGGCGGGGCGAGTCGATGAACGTGTTGCGGTGGATCTGCCCCATCCGCAGGAACTCCGCATTCTGGAGGCCCGGGATGCACGTGCTGAAGATGCGCTTCTGTTCACCCCAGGTCAGACGCGTCTGGAAGCCCACCATGTTCCACGCCGTACCCGCCCGGTCCTCCATGCGCAACTGCACCACCGCGTACGGATCCGTCCCCGTCCGGGGGTCCTTCAGCCCCACGGGCTTCATGGGCCCGTAGGCCAGCGTGTCGTCGCCGCGCTCGGCCATCACCTCGATGGGCAGACACCCTTCGAAGTATTTCGGTTCCTCGAAGCTGTGCGGCACCACCTTCTGGCCCGCCTTCACCTCGTGGACGAAGCGGTAGTACTCGTCCTTCGTCATGGGCAGGTTGAGGTAGTCGTCCCCGCCGCCCTTGCCGTAGCGGCTCTGGCGGAAGGCGATGTCCATGTCGATGGAGTCACCGGACAGGATGGGCGCGATGGAGTCGTAGAAGTAGAGCTTCGTGCCCACATGGCGCTCCAGGTCCGCCGTGAGCGCCTCCGACGTCAGCGGCCCCGTGGCCACCACCACCACGCCGTCCTCCGGCAGCCGCTCCACCTCACCGCCCACCAGCTCCACGCCCGCGCCGGAGACGAGCCGGGTGGTGATTTCGCGCGAGAAGCCCTCGCGCTCCACCGCCAGCGCGTCGCCCGCGGGCACGCGGTGCAGGTCCGCGCTGGAGAGCACCAGCGACCCCAGCGCGCGCAGCTCCGCGTGCAAGAGGCCAATGGCGCTCTCCGGGTTGTCCGAGCGCAGCGAGTTGCTGCACACCAGCTCCGCGAGCGTGTCCGACTTGTGCGCCGGAGAGCGCTTGTGCGGCTTCATCTCCCGCAGCACCACCGGCACGCCGCGCCGCGCCAGTTGATACGCGCACTCCGTCCCCGCCAGGCCCCCACCAATCACCGTCACCCGCTGCTGCTTCACGTCCGACATGCGTGCCTCCGGGCCCCCGCACCGGGGCCCCAAAGGGCCCTGTTAGCAGAGAGGCCACGCCCTTTCACGTCCGCCCGCCTGCCCTGCGTCCCGCCATTCGTGCGGAATGGGAGGTGAGGTTTCCCCACCTCGGATCCAACCCTAGGTTTCTCGCGGTCTTCGCTCGGGACGGGAAGCGTCCGGGCGAGCGCCCTTCAACCGCGAATCTGGGATGGGAGTGACGCAGCCATGAGCCGAGCCGACGACTTGTTGAAGATCCGGGGCCTGTTGCAGGAGCGCCGCAGGACGACCGAGACCGCCCAGGCGGGCGCACGCCGCGAGCTGGCCGCCCTGAAGGATCAGGAGCGTGATCCCGAGTACGAGGAGCAGGCGCAGGCGGAGCTGGCGGACTACACGCTCAGCACGCTGATTGAAGCGCAGCGCCGGGAGATCATGCTCATCGACGCCGCGCTGAGCCGCATGGACAACGACGTGTTCGGTGAGTGCGTGGACTGCGGCAACGAGATCTCCCTGGACCGGCTGGAGGCCATGCCCTTCGCAATCCGCTGTGAAGAGGACGCCGCCGTGCACGAGCAGGAGACGCGAGAGGCCGCGCGCCACGTGGGCAGCCTGTCCCTCTAGCGAGGCCGTCCAGCCCTCCCCCGTGCGTCCATCCCGCGCGGGGGAGTCGTGTGTCCGGCGGCTACTCCGCGTCGCGCTGGAGCACGATGAAGCGGTAGTTCTGCAGCTCGTTCTCGCCCGCCGTGTAGAGCACGTCGAGCAGCAGATCATACGGGACCATCTTGTCCGCGATGACCGACAGCTCGTGCGTGAAGGGCGCCGCCGGGTTGCGCGCGGCGATCAGCTTGAGCTTCTCCACTTCCTTCTTCAGCCGCTGATCCAACCCCAGCACCAGGCGCCCCTGCCGCGGGTCCCCCGAGCGCTGCTCCTTCGGGATGACGCCGTTCTCCAGCCGCACCACCTCTTTGTCCCCCACCAGGATGAAGCGGGGGGTGATGGTGACGGCCACCGTGTCCTTGGGCGTGGCGCGCGTGGAGGACACCGGCGGCCGGACGTCCTCGGACGCGGTGATGGCCGCGGAGGACGACGCGAAGGACTTCAGGAGGAACACCAGGATGATGGTCATCATGTCCATCATCGCGGTGATGTTGAGCTCCTTCACCTCGCTGGCGGCCTCGCGCTCCTTGCGCTTCTTGCGCGCGAGCGCCCGGCGGTAGCGCATGCGCGCGAGCTGGTCGGCTTCCTCGGCGGACAGGGGCGCGGGTTCGGACATGGCTAGAGGGCGCCCAGGGTGACGTCGGGGAAGAGCAGCTTGCGCTCGGCGGCGGTGCCCGTCGTCTCACGCAGGGCGTCCATCGTCTGGATCAGCGACTCGTAGGGGACGTTCCCCTCCGCCGCGACGATGACCTTCGTCTCCGTGGGGAAGGCGGCCTTGAGCTTCACCATCTGGGCGTTGAGCGCGGCGAAGTCCTGCGTGCCGTCCGCGCGCAGGGGCAGCGTGGGCGCGCCCCCTTGCGTGACGGGGATGACCTCGCTGTTGCCCCGGACGGTGAGCCCCTTCTGGGAGATGAGCACGGACAGGTTCAGCTTGGGCGCGTCCGCGTCACCGCCCGCCCCCGCGGTGGCGCCGTAGCTGGGCGCGTTCACGTTGAGCGCGCCGAAGGCGGTGAGGCCGGTGATCGACAGCAGCATGAAGATGATGAGGTTCATGAGGATGTCGAGGTACGGGACGATGTTCAGCTCGCCCGCCTCCTCCTCTTCCCTCGGCTTCAGCTTTCGGCGCGAGTAGTGGAACGCCATGGCGTGTCCGTGGCCCGTGCAGCGCGGTTCAAGACGCGGCGCGGACGTCGGAGTCCGCGGGGACGACTTCCAGCGAGCCCCGGCGCGACAGGAGGTTCTCCAGCTTCAGCGCGTTGAGCTCCACCAGCTCCACCATGTTCTTGGCGTAGTTGCTGAAGAACAGGTGCGACACGATGCACAGCACCGCGATGGAGAGGCCGAAGCCCGTGTTGTACATGGCCTCCGAGATGCCGTTGGAGAGCAGCGCCTGCTTCTGCTCCGCCGGCACGTTGCCCAGCGCGCGGAAGGTGCCGATGAGGCCCACGATGGTGCCGACCAGGCCCACCAGCGTCGCGATGTTCGCGAGCGACCACAGCCACTGCACCCGGCGCGACACGTGCGGCGTGTACTCCGCCAGCGCCTCCTCCACCGCCTTGGCCACCTCCAGCTCCCCCCGGTTCGCGTTGATGAGCCCCGCGCGGATGACGCGGGCCAGGGGCGAGCGCGGCGCCATGCCGCAGAACTTCACCGCGCGGTCCAGGTTGCCGCTGCGGACCATCTTGTGGACCTGCTCGATGAACGCCGTCGCGTTGAGGCGGTAGCGGTAGAGCAGCGTCACCGCGCGCTCGCCAATCACCGCCAGCGACGCCGCCAGCCAGAACAGGTTCACGAACATGAACGGGCCGCCGGCCTTGAACGCGCCGACGATGAAGTCCCCCAGGCCTCCCGAAGAGGCATGGCCCGCCGCGGCGGGAGCGGCCTCGGCCACCACCACACGCAGCAACTCGTTCATGGAGGGAATCATCGCGGACCGCGTCCTTTCGCTGCCCCCGCGCGCACCCCTGCCGCGAAACGGGCAGGGGGCATGCGGGTGGGCCGGGAGCAATCCGGACTTCTAGGACTTCGCCCGCGAGGGTGTCAAGCCAGGGGGCGGAGCCTACCCCCCTGGAATGACTGGGCTTTTGCGCTCAGGCTTCCACGCTGGGCGTGGGAGCGGGCGCGGCCTCCGCGGAAGCCCCCGGAATGGCGGGCTCCACCACCTCGCGGCGGTAGTCGCACTCCTTGTTGGGGCAGGCGATGTAGGCGCCGTCCCGCTTGGAGAACTTCTGCAGCAGGTAGGGCGACGCGCACCGGGGGCACTGCTCCGCCAGCGGCCGGTCCCACGCGGCGAACTTGCACTCCGGATACCGGTTGCAGCCGAAGAAGATCTTCCCGCGGCCGCTGCGGCGCTCGGTGAGGTAGCCCACCTTGCACTCCGGGCAGTTGACGCCGATGGAGATGGGCTTGGACGTCTTGCAGTCCGGGTAGCCCGAGCACGCCATGAAGCGCCCGAACCGGCCGCGCTTGATGACCATGGGCTTGCCGCACTTCTCGCACTTCTCGTCCGTGGTCTCCTCCTCCACGATGACGATCTTGCCCTCGGCGTCCCGCTTGAAGTCCTTGGTGTTCTTGCAGTCGGGGTAGTTCGAGCAGGCGAGGAAGTGGCCCATCTTCCCGAACTTGATGACGAACGGGTTGCCGCACTTCTCGCAGGCGATGTCGGTCTTGATCTCCTCGCGCTTGACGTCGCGCATCTCCGCTTCGGCCTTCTCCAGGGTCTCCTTGAAGGGGCCGTAGAAGTCGTGCAGCACCGTCTTCCAGGACGCGCCGCCGTCGGAGATCTGGTCCAGCTTCTCCTCCATGCTGGCCGTGAACGACACGTCCAGCTCATGGGGGAAGTGCTTCACCAGCAGCTCGTTGGTCATCTGCCCCAGGTCGGTGGGACGGAAGCGGCTCTCCAGCTTCTCCACGTACTTCTTGTCCTGGATGTTGGAGAGGATGGCCGCGTACGTGGACGGACGCCCGATGCCGCGCTCCTCCAGCTCCTTCACCAGCGTGGCCTCGCTGAAGCGCGGGGGCGGCTGGGTGAAGTGCTGCTCGTTGAGCAGCTTGTCCAGCGTGAGGACCTCGCCCTCGTTGAGCGGGGGCAGCTCGCCCACCACGTCCTCGGCGCCCTCCTCACCGGCGGCCTTGGCCTTCTCCGCCGCGGCCTCTTCCTCCGGCGTGAGGCCGGCGCCGTAGACGCCCAGGTAGCCGGGGAACTTCAGCGTGCTGCCGGACGCGCGGAAGGTGGCGCGGCCCGCGGTGATGTCCGCGGCCGTCTGATCGTAGACGGCGGGCTTCATCTGGCACGCGACGAAGCGGTTCCAGATGAGCTCGTAGAGCCGGAACATGTCCAGTTCGTCCATGGCCTCGAAGAAGGCCTTCACGCGCTCGGGCGGGTACTCCAGGGACGTGGGGCGGATGGCCTCGTGCGCGTCCTGGGCGCTCTTGCGGCTCTTGTAGACCATGGGCTCGGGCGGCAGGTAGTCCGCGCCGTACTTCTGCCCGATGAACTCGCGCACCTGCGTCACGGCGTCGTCGGACAGACGCGTGGAGTCCGTACGCATGTACGTGATGAGCGCCGTCTGGCCCTCCTCGCCCAGCGGCACGCCTTCGTACAGCTTCTGCGCCAGCGTCATCGTCTTCTTGGCGGTGAAGTGCAGCCGGTTCGCCGCCTCCTGCTGGAGCTTGGAGGTGATGAAGGGCGCGGGCGCGTTGCGGCGGCGCTCCTTGCGGTCCACCTTCGTCACGGTGAAGGGGGCGTCCTTCAGCTCCGCGACGAGCCCGTCCGTGGTGGCGCGGTCCTTGAGCTCCACCTTCTTGCCGTCCACGCGGGACAGCTTCGCCTTGAAGGGCGGCGGCCCCTGCGGGCCCTGCACCAGCGCGTCCAGCGTCCAGTACTCCTCGGGCTGGAAGGCCTTGATCTCCGCCTCGCGCTCCACAATCAGGCGCACCGCCACGGACTGCACGCGGCCGGCGGACAGGCCCCGGCGGATCTTCTTCCAGAGCAGCGGCGAGATTTGATAGCCGACGAGCCGGTCGAGGATGCGGCGCGTCTGCTGCGAGTCGTAGTTGTCCTGGTTGAGCTCCCGCGGCTGCGCGATGGCGTCCTGCACGGCGCGCTTGGTGATCTCGTTGAAGGTCACCCGCAGGGAGTCCGGGTGGCCCAGCTCCTCCTTGATGTGCCAGGCGATGGCCTCGCCCTCGCGGTCGGGGTCCGTCGCCAGGAAGACGCGGTCCACCGTCTTGGCCATCTTCTTCAGCTCGTTGAGGACCTTCTCCTTGCCCTTGATGACCGTGTACTCGGGCTTGAAGTCGTCCTCCACGTCGACGCCAATCTTGCTCTTGGGCAGGTCCTTCACGTGGCCCACGGAGGCCTTCACCGTGTAGCCGGAGCCCAGGTACTTCTTGATGGTCTTCGCCTTGGCGGGCGACTCCACGACCACCAGGTAGTGCGGGCCCTTGCCACGGCGCTCGGGCACCTCTTCTTCGGCGTCCGCGTCCGCGTCCACGGTGGGGAGCTCGTCGGCGTCCGCGCCACGGCGGCGGGCCGCCGTCTTCTTCTTGGCGGTGACCTTCTTGGCCGCCGTCTTCTTCTTGGCCGCCTTCTTGGCCGCCGGCTTCTTCGCAGCCGCCTTCTTGGGCGTCTCCTCCGCCGCCGCCTCCGTCTGCGCCGCCTGTGTCTTCTTCCGCGTGGCCATGGCTCTCCTACCTCGAACTGCCTCTAGACCTTCTCGTACCGTTTACCCGGGTGCTGGACCACCAGCCCCGACAATTCCAACTCCACCAGGGCGCTCGTGAGCGCCGCGGGTGACAGCGGGCTTGCGGCGAGCACCTCGTCGAACGAACGGGGAACCCGGTCCAACAGCCCATAGGCCCCGCGCGCTTCCACCGACAGCGCCTCCCACCACCCACCGTCCCGCCCCGCGGGCACCGCACGGACCGGGTGAACGCCCACCACCGCACAAATCGATTCCGCGGACGTGCATGCGCGGGCTCGCCCGTCCGCCAGCAGGGCGTTGCCGCCCGCCGCGGCCGACTGCCACACGTCCCCGGGCAGGGCGAACACCGGCCGGCCCTGCGCCCGGGCCGCCTCCGCCGTGTAAAGGGCCCCGGACCCCTCCCCCGCCCGCATCACCAGCACCGCGTCCGACGCGCCAGCGATGAGCCGGTTGCGCCGGGGGAAGGTCGTCGTGCTCGCCCGGACTCCAGGCGGCAGCTCGCTGAAGTACACCCCGCCCCGCTCCAGGAAGTGCGGCAGCAGGCGGGCCTGCGCGGGGTCCAGCGCGTCCAGCGCGGAGCCCAGGAAGGCCCACGTCTCCGCGCCCACGTCCATGGCGCCCCAATGACAGGCCCGGTCCACGCCCTCCGCCGCGCCGGACACCACCCCCAGCCCGGCCTCCGCCACCTTCCGGGCGAACGTGCGCGCGAACGGCAGGAAGCCCTGGTCCGGATGGCGGCTGCCCACCATGGCCAGCCTGCGCCGGGGAGGCCCTGGGGTGCCCAGGTAGAAGAGCAGCGGGGGCGCGTCCTCCAGCCCCACCAGCCGGGCGGGATAGGCCGGCGAGCCCGCGAAGGCCACCTGGAGGCCCGCCCGGGCACAGGCCTCCTCCGTCCGGGACGCCAGGGCGTCCAGCGATGCGACGGTGGCCAGCCGCTGGCGGACGGTCGCGGGCACGGGGACGTCCACCACCCAGTCCCGCACGGGCGCGGCCGCGAGCCGGGACAGCGCCCCACCGGCGAACGCGCGCACGGCGTCCAACGTCCGGGGCCCCAGGCCGGCAATGGCCCAGAGCGCCAGGGTGGCGCGCTGCTCGTCCCAGTGGGTGTGTGTGTCCGTGTTCGTGTCCGCCATGCCGTCCCCGCCTGTTTCCCACCTATATAGAGGTGGTCCCGGGAGGGGCGTGACACATAACACCGGTTCTTCGGGGGTCAAGCGACCCGCCCTTCCCGGGCGGGTCGGAATGCAGCATTCCTGCCGGTTCAGCGGCTGGCGGTGGGCGTCCCGTCCTTGCGCATGGTGGCGCGGTCGCCAGCGGAGACCTCCACCAGGGAGCGGACCATCAGGCAGTTGGAGGTGCGCTCACGCACTTCCGTGACCATGCACTGGGCCACGGCCTCCCAGGGGTAGGCCTTCTGCTCCTTGCCCGCGTCGCCCATCTTGTAGTCGCCGCGGCCCAGCACGTCCTTGCTGGGGTCGCCGCGGCGCTCGATGGTGAAGGTGTTGCCCACCTGCACGCCGTCCGCGGTGCCGCGGTCCACCACGACGAAGTTGTGCTCGCCCAGCAGCGTCTGGCCCGGCGTCATCGGCGTGAGCACGTAGCCGGGGATCTCCTTGCTGTTGGGCTTGGGGGCGACGCGCTCCGTCAGCTTCTCGCTGGAGGGGCCCACCAGGTCGCCGCGGGCGATGGGGTCCCACGTCTCCGTGATGCGCGCGGTGACCACGTCGTTGTGGATGGAGACGACCTGCACCGTGCCCAGCAGCTCCGTGAGGTAGCCCGTGCGCGCGTTGGTGATGGGGTGCTTCACCTCTTCCACGGTGTGGAAGATGACGTAGCGGTCGCCAATCTTGGCGGCGCCGCGCTTCTTGAAGCGCAGGTAGACCTTCTCCGGGGCGGAGAGCATCAGCGCCTCGGAGGTCGAGCCCTCGATGCGGCCCGCCTCGTCCAGCTCGCGCGTCGTCACGAAGCCCTTGGTCGTCACCGGGCTGGACTTGGACGGATCGAAGCCGATCTTCCCGACCACCGACACCAGGCTGCCGCCGCTCACGTCCGTGGGCGCCGCCACGTCGTCCGAGGGCAGGTCGCCGCCCTCCACGCGCGCGGGGACCTCCTCGCCGCCGGCGAAGAACTTCACGTTGTTGCCCGGGTAGATCCAGTGCGGGTTGGCGATCTGCGGGTTGTAGGACCAGACCTTGGGCCAGTACCAGGGGCTGCCCAGGTAGCGCTGGGACAGGTCCCACAGCGTGTCGCCCGTCTCCACGGTGTGCACCTGGCCGGGCGCGCTCTCACGGCCCTGCGGGGCGCCGGGCGGCAGCGTGACGGAGGTGGGGCGCTGCTCCACGTCGTCGGAGATGTCCTGCCCCTCCGTCTCGGAGGACGGCTGGGACTCCTCCTCCTGCGCGTCCTGGGCGAAAGCCGTCCATGCCGGCGCGACGGTGAGGGGCACGAGCAGGGAGGCGAGGATCCGGGAGCGCATCGGACGACGTCCTTTCACAAAAAGGGCTTACGGCGAGAGCGCGGCGAGCCGCTGCTCCGCCTGCGTGGCGGCGGCCGTCCCCGGGAACTGGGTGACGACGCGGGTATAGAGGGCACGGGCATCCACGGCCTGGTTCAGCCGCACCCGGCACTCCGCGAGCCGGAGCATGCCGTCCTGGACGGCGTCCCCGGCGGGGTAGGTCTTGATGAGCCGTTCGAACGTCTTCGCCGCGCCCGTCGGATCCTGGAGGCCCATCTGGCCCAGGCCGCTGAAGTACAGGGCGTTGTCGGCGCGGGGGTGGCGCGGGTTCTCCGCCGCGAAGCGCGTGAGTTGCTCCACGCCGCCCTCCACGTTGCCGGTGCGCAGCATGGCCACCGCGCGCTCGTACTCGGCGTCGAGGATGTCCGGATCCTTCTCCGGCGGCTCCATGCGGGCGGCGGTCGAGGCGCTGAGCGAGCCGACCGAGCCGGTGCCGGACGAGCCCTCCACCGGGGAGATGAACATCTCCATCTGGTCCGCGTCCGGCTCCACCACCGCCACGGCCGTGTTGATGCGCGGCGCGGGCTCCTTCTTCGGCTTGAGCCGCACCACCGTCAGCTCCGCCGGCGCCAGGCTCAGCGCCTCGCCCGGCTCCGCCGAGGCGGCCTCCGGCTTCGCGCTGGCGGGGGCGGCGGGTTTCGCGGCGGGGGCCGGGGCGGCGCTCCGGGCGCGGGCGACGGCGTCGCGGTTCTCCAGCCGCTCCAGGCGCTCCAGCAGCGACGCCTGGGACGCGCGCAGCGTGCGCACCTCCGCCTCCAGCCGGCCCACTTCCGTCTGCGAGGCAGCGGTGGTGGCGCAGGCGGTCGGCGCGGACAGCGCGACGGCGGCAAACAGGCGGAAGAGGAAGGGACGCACCGGCACGAGCCTGGACGGAGGGAATTCCACGTCGAGGATAGGAAGGCCGGTCGGAGACCGTCAAGAAAACGACCCCACGGGCCCTCCGCTAGAAGCGGTGCAGCACGTAGTTGAGGTGACGCCCGGTGCGGCCCGCGTCCCGGCGGTGGGAGAAGAACCGGTCCGGATCACACGCCGTACAGGCCTGTAGCACGTCCACGCGCTCCGGCCCGAGGCCCGCCTTCAGCAGGGACGCCCTCACCGCGCGTGGCAGGTCCAGGTGGGGCCTCGTCCCCGCGCGGACGACGTCCGGGCCGAAGCGCGCGCGGAAGCGGTCGCCCAGCTCCGGGGAGACCTCGTAGCAGCACGCCTGGATGCAGGGGCCCACCGCCGCCACCAGGTCCTCCGGCCGGCTGCCCTTCGCCACCAGCGCCTCCACCGTGCGGGCGCTGATCTCCAGGTCCGTGCCCTTCCAGCCGGAGTGCACCGCCGCCACGCGCCGGGCTCGAGGGTCCACGATCAGCACCGGCACGCAGTCCGCGGTGCCCACCGCCACCCAGCTCCCCTCCCCTTCCGTCCACAGCGCGTCCGCCTCGCCCAGCGTCGGGCGCAGCACGTCGTCGGCCTCGCCGCGCGCCTCCAGCACCGTGTCGCCGTGCACCTGCGACACCCGGCAGAGCGCGCCCAGGCGCCCGCCCGCGGCCTGGGCCAGCCGGCGGTGGTTCTCCTCCACGCGGGGGCGCTCGTCCCCCACGGAGAAGCCCAGGTTCAGCGACGCGTAGGGCCCTTCGGACACCCCACCCGCGCGCGTGGCGAAGCCGTGCGGCACCGGCAGCAGCGCGGAGGTGAGGAACACGGGAGGGCTCATGGGCGGAACTCCTCTTTCGGGAGGCGGCTTCGGGAGTACCCACACCGTGCCACGGGTACAGCCCGTGAAAACAGGAACATGCCGGGGAACAACACCCCCGTTTCAATATTTCGACGCCGGTACGTTTGACAGGGCGTGTCACGCACCTGACAATTTTCAACACTCCGTGACTCGCGGACAGAACGCGAGAGCACGAAGCACACTGCGCCCCGCACATGGCCCTCGGTTCCGAGACGATTGGCAGGAAGCTCTTGTGGAGCATCGCGCTGCCCGGGTTGGTGGTGGCGCTCCTGGGCGTGGGGCACTTCTCGCGCGAAGCGCGGCAGGCGGTGCGGGAAGGCACCCACCTGGAGGCGCTCGCGCTGGCGGAGGCCGTCGCCTCCACCTTCACGCTGCCGCAGGCGCCGGGCGCGGCACCGCATGGCGCGGTCGCGGACGTGCTGGCGTCGGACACGCGGCTGTTCCGCTCCGTGGAGGACGTGCGCGTCCTGACGCCGGACGGGCGCATCCGCTGGAGCCGGCGGCCGGCCGAGCAGGGCCACCCGCATCCGGAGGCCGCGCGGCTGTCCGCGACGGGGCCGGAGACGGCGCGCTCCAGCGAGCACGGCACGGAGGTGGTGCGGCCCCTGGGCGGTCCGGAGTGCTCCGGCTGCCACACCGGCGAGGCCGCGCAGCGCATGGGCGTCCTCCAGGTGCGCCTGGGCGAGCCCGCGCTGACGCGCCAGCTCCAGACGGTGTTCCAGGACGCGCTGGGCGCCATGGTGCTCTTCGTGGGCATCCTGGGGCTCGTCACCTGGCTGTCCCTGCGCTTCGTGCTCACCGCGCCGCTCAAGCGGCTGAGCGAGGCCATGGGCCGCGCCGCGGACGGCGACCTGCTGGTGCGCGCGGAGGCCCGGGGCACGGATGAAATCTCGCGGCTGGGCGCGGCCTTCAACGGGATGCTCGCGCGGCTCACCTCCATGAAGGTGGAGGAGATCGACACGCACCGCGACCTGCAACTGGTGAAGGAGAAGCTGGCGCTGAAGGACGAGCTGGAGGAGCGCCTGACGGAGCTGTCGCTGCTGTTCGACGTGGCCCGCTCGCTCAACACCACGCTGGAGCTGGACGAGCTGCTCTCGCGCATCACCCGCATGGTGGTGGAGCGGCTGCACATCCCGGACTTCTCCATCATGCTCCTCAACGAGGAGGGCCTGCTGGAGGTGAAGCACGCGTGGCCGCAGGGCCGGGGCCTGGAGGGCCACACCTTCGCCATGGGCGAGGGCGCGTGCGGCCGGGCCGCCCAGGCGCGCAAGGCGGTGTACCTGCCGGACCTCACGGACAGCACCAGCATCTTCGCGCGGCGCGGGCTGCGCGGCGGCTCGGAGCAGGGCTCGCTGCTGGCGGTGCCCATGGTGCACGCGGACACGCTCCTGGGCGTCATCAACTTCCAGCGCCCCCAGACGGCGAGCATCTCCGCGGAGGAGATCGAGCTCTTCACCGCGGTGGCGGACCAGGCCGCGACGGCGGTGACGAACGCGCGCCTGCACGCGGAGACGGTGAAGCTCACGCTGACGGACGCGCTCACGGGCGTGCCCAACCGCCGCCACCTCTTCCAGCGGTTGGACCTGGAGCTGGCGCGGGCCCAGCGCTTCGGCGTGCCGCTGGCGCTGCTGATGGTGGACGTGGACCACTTCAAGCGGCTCAACGACCTGGCCGGACACCGCGCCGGGGACGAGACGCTGCGCCGGGTCTCCGACGTGTTGCGCACCCGCGCGCGCAAGGTGGACACGCTGGGGCGCTACGGCGGCGAGGAGTTCGTGCTGCTCCTGCCGCAGGTGTCCAAGGCCACGGCGGTGGAGGTGGCGGAGACGCTGCGCCGCGCGGTGGCGGACGCCGTCACGCTCAGCCGTCCGGGGCTGCCCGGGGGCCACGTCACGGTGTCCATCGGCGTCGCGCACTTCCCCACGGACGCGACGTCGCAGGACACGCTGGTGGACTGCGCGGACTCGGCGCTCTATTGCAGCAAGCGCACGGGCCGCAACCGCGTGACGGCGTTCGAGCCCGGCATGGAGGTCCACCCGGGCCGCGAGCGCAGCATCGGCGCGCCGCCCGCGGACGCCCCCTCCACGCCGCCCCCGCCCTCGGGCATCGCGAAGGCCTGAGCGCGGGGCGCCCTGCCCCGCGCCTTCCGGGCCGGGGCCTACCGCCGCACGAGCGTGCGGACCACGGGGAGCATCAGGTCCGCCCACTCCTCGTAGCCCTCCGCGGACGGGTGGAAGCCATCGCCGCAGAAGAAGTCCGGACGCCGGGGGATCATCTCCCGGCTGGCGGTGAACAGGTCCACCAGGTGGAGCCCGTGCGCGCGGGCCACGGCGGCGATGGCGTCGTTGAACGGCTCGATGCGCCCTTCGTACAGCGCGCTGGGCACCATCTTCGCGACGGGCGCGAGCGCCATGTCCGCGATGTTCACCACCACCATGGACGCGCCGGTCTGCTTCAGCCGCCGGGCGATGCGGTCCAGGTCGTCCTGGAACTCGGCCACCTCGGTGCCGCGCCAGATGTCGTTGGTGCCCACGCCCAGGGTGATGAGCGTGGGCTGCGACGCGATGACGCGCTTGAGGGCGTTGTTGACGACGTCGCGCACGCGCGCGCCGCTCTGCCCCAGGTTGGTATGGCCCACGGGGAGGCCGTCCTTCCGGAGGCGGGAGGCGAGCCGGTCGGGATAGCCCCCGCCCTGCGACGCCCCCACCCCCACCGCCGTGCTGTCACCCAACGAGACGTAGTTGACGCTCATCGACGTTCGTCCACCCCCGTGTGCAAGCCGTTGACGTGAATCCCCGGGCCCCGCCGCGCCGGCTCAGGGCACGGTCAGCGCGCGCAGCAGGCGCCCGCCGCCGGGGCCGGCCACGCGCAGCAGCAGCGTGCTGCCCTTGGGCGCGGCGCGGATGGCCGACGCGAGCTCCTTCGCGCTCGCGATGGGCTTCTTGTTCGCCTCCACCACCAGCATGCCCGGCGTCAACTGCGCGCGGTCCGCGGGCGAGCCCGGGACGATGTCGGTGATCAGCGCTCCGGCGCGCTCGGTGAAGCCGGCCTGGGACGCCGTGCGGGCGTCCAGGTCCTGCAGGGACACGCCCACGCGGCGCGAGCTGTCCTGCTCGTCGTTGGCCGACGGCTTCTTCTTGGACAGGCCCTCCAGGTCCGGCCGGGTGCCCATGGTCACCTTGACGTCCTGCTTCTTGCCGTCGCGGTAGAGGGTCAGCGTGGCGACGCTGTTGGGCTTCTTGAGCGCCACGGTGCGGGTGAGCTCGCTGTCGGAGCGCACCGGCTTGCCGTCCACGGCCACCACCACGTCGTCCGGCTTGAGCCCGGCCTTCGCCGCCGGGGAGTCGGGGGTGATCTGCGTGAGGATGGCGCCCTCGCTCACCGACAGCTTCAGCGCCTGGCCCAGCTCGCGCGTGAGGGGCTGGATGCCCACGCCCAGCCAGCCGCGCGTGACGGCGCCCTCCTTCTCCAACTGCGGCAGCAGCGCCTTGATGAGGTTGCTGGGCACGGAGAAGCCGATGCCGGTGCCGCCGCCGACGATGGCGGTGTTGATGCCCACCACCTCGCCCTTCATGTTGAAGAGCGGGCCGCCGGAGTTGCCGGGGTTGATGGCCGCGTCCGTCTGCAGGAAGTCGTCGTACACGCTGGCGCCAATCTCCCGGGCGCGCGCGGACAGGATGCCCACGCTCACGCTGGAGGCCAGGCCGAACGGGTTGCCGATGGCCAGCACCCAGTCCCCCACGCGCACGGCGTCGGAGTCGCCCAGCTTCACGGAGGGGAGCTGATCCACCTTCTCCTTGATCTTCACCACGGCCACGTCGGTGAGCGGGTCGCGGCCCACCACCTCGCCCGTGAACGAACGGCCGTCATCCAGGCGGATGGTGATGGTGACCGCGTCCTCGATGACGTGGTTGTTGGTGAGCACCAGGCCCTTGGGGTCGATGATGAAGCCGGACCCGGCGCCCTGGCGGATCTGCTCGCGCTCGCTGCGGCGGCGGTCCCGCCCGTTGCCGCCGAAGAACCGGTCGAAGAGCGGGTTGTCCTCCATGCCCTCCGGCATCTCGGGACGGGCCTGCACGTCCACGTTCACCACCGCGGACTTCACCGACTCCACCAGGGGCGCCAGCGAGGCCAGCGACTGGGCCTCACGCGTGGCGGGCTGGAGGTTGCCGGCCTGACCGGAGACCGCCTGCTGCGTCTGGGGCGCGGGCGGCTTGGGAGCGGGCGCCTGCGCGAGGGCGAGCGTGGGCGACGCCAGCACCAGCACGGCGGCCACGAGCTTGCGACGGAACGGAGGGAGCGTGTGGGTCATGGATTTCCTCAACCTAAAGCGGAAACGAAGCCCCGCAACCGGAACGACAGGGGCCGGTGACGGAAGGTGAACCCCCGGCCCGGCCGCCTGTTCCCGGACCGCTCAACCGGGCCGGTAGACGCGGTAGTCCAGCTCGGGGAACAGGTTGTCGCGGTCTTCGACGTGGGACAGCCAGGACTCGTCGACGGTGCCGGCGCGCACCTGGTCTTGCAGGCGCAGGAAGCGCTGCAGGTGCTCCTTCGTGCGGCGCACGGCGTAGTCCACCATGGTGCCGGTCTTCATGATGAAGGCCCAGTCGGAGGCCTGCGCCAGCAGCAGCTCGCGCGCGGCCTGGTTCAGCGCCCGGCGCTTGAGGGACGGCGCGTCCGGGAAGTCCCGGGCCAGCTCCACCATCTGCCGCGCCGCGTGGGTGAGGTGCCGGTAGATCCAGTCGTTGGTGCCATCCAGCCACATGTTCGCGTAGCCGCCCGCGCCCCACGAGGACAGGGGCGGCGTCGCCACCTGGTTCTCCGGGTGCTCGCGCAGGTCGTCCAGCGGGCTGATGAGCGTGAAGCGGCTGGGGTTGCGCGCGGCCTGGCGGATGAGCGCGTCGATGAAGTGGGGGCCCTCGAACCACCAGTGGCCGAAGAGCTCCGCGTCATAGGGCGCGACGACCACGGGCTTGCGGCCGCCCATGCGGGACGCGAGGTATTCGAACTGGCGCTCGCGGTTGAAGAGGAAGTTGCCCGCGTGGACCCAGGCGCGCTCGCGGGCGGCGGCCGGGTCGTAGGGCTGCTTGTCGTTCGTCTTGCCGGTGATGCGGAAGTACTTGAAGCCGGTGTTCTTGCGGTCGCCGGTGGGCTGGATGAAGGGCCGGATGTAGTCCAGGTCCAGGTCCCAGCCGATGTCCCGGTAGAACTCGCGGTAGACGGGGTCGCCGGGGTAGCCGTGCTCGGTGCTCCAGACCTGCTGGCTGCTCTCCGGGTCACGCGCGAAGGCGGCCACGCCGGGCTCGGTGAAGATGGGCGCGTAGGGGCCGTGCAGCGGGCGGGGCGTGGCGTCCGTGAGCGCGTGCGTGTCCACGAAGAAGTAGCGGATGCGCTCGGCGGAGAGGATGCGCTCCAGGCCCGGGTAGTAGCCGCACTCGGCCAGCCAGATGCCAGCGGGGTCGCGGCCGAAGTTCTGGCGGTAGTGGTTCGCCGCGACGGTCACCTGGGCGCGCACGGCCTCCGGCGTCTGCTGCATGAGCGGCAGGAAGCCGTGGGTCGCGTTGCAGGTGAGGATGTCCAGGTGGCCGGAGTCCTGGAGCCTGCGGAACGCGGCCACCAGGTCGCGCCGGTAGTGGTTGTGGTACGCGAGCCGCAGCGATTCGAAGTGGTCGCGGTGGAAGACGGCCAGCGGGTGGAAGGTGGAGTCGCCCCGGGTGCGGTGCACCTCGCGGGCGCCCAGCTCGCAGAGCGAATCCAGCCGCCGGGCGTAGCGCTCGCGCAGCAGGTCGTCGTTGAGCATCGACACGAGCGTGGGCGAGAGCGTCATCGTCACCCGGAAGGGGACGCGGTCCTCGACCAGCTTGTCGAACACGCGCAGGAGCGGCAGGTACGTCTCGGAGATGGCTTCGTAGAGCCAGTCCTCCTCGAGGAAGTCTTCGTACTCGGGGTGGCGGACGAACGGCAGGTGCGCGTGAAGGACCAGCGCGAGGGAGCCCAGGCTCATAGGTCGGTCGGAGAGGCCGTGCGGGTTCACTTCCGTCCACGGCGCGAGGGCCGGGACTTGGAGGACTTGGAGCCCGAGGGCTTGGGCTCCGGTGGGTTCTGGGCCGCCTTCGCGGGCGCGGCGGGCGGGGACGTCACGGCGTGCGTTTTCGCGGGCTCGGGGCTCGTGGGCGCGGCGGCCGGTGCGGCACGTCGCGTGGCCTCGGCGGCCTCGCGGGCCTTGTCGAGGGCACGCTGCTCGGACGCGGAGGGACCGCGCGCCACGCTCAAGGCCCATGGGTCCCTGGGAGGCTCGGGCTCCGTGGGCCGCCACGAATCCGTGGAGGCCGCGCCCTGCGTTGATGGACCGGACCCCGCCGGAGCCGAGGTCGCGGCGGGACGAGACGACGAGAGTTCACGCGCGTCGAGCACGTCACCCCGTGAGCGCGGCCCCTCCGGAGACCAGGCATCCGAGCCCCCGGCCGCAAGTGACGCCTCGGTTTGATCCGGCACACCCGCGGCACGATCCGCTGACGGGGAGCGCTGATCCCAAGCGCCAGCCGCCCGAGGCGCCGTCACGTACTGCTGATCCGACGCACCCGTGGCGCGATCCACGGACAGGTAGCGTTGATCCGAAGCGCCCGCCGCGCGCGGCACGGTGAGGTACTGCTGGTCCGAGGCCCCCGTCGCGCGGTCCACGGACAGATAGCGCTGGTCCGAGGCCCCCGCCGCACGCGGCACGGTGAGGTACTGCTGGTCCGACGCCCCCGCTGCGCGAGGCACGGTGAGGTACCGCTGATCCGATGCGCCCGCGGCACGGGGCACGCTCAGGTAGCGCTGGTCCGAAGTCCCCGGCGCGCGTGGCGCCTCCAGGGTCCCCTGCCCTCCCGCCACGTACCGCTGGTCCGAAGCGCCCGGGGCACGCGGCACCTCCAGATAGCGGTACTCCGAAACGCCGCCCGGCAGCAGCGATTGTCCGTACCGCTGCTCCGAAGCACCCGGCGTGCGCGGCACCTCCAGATACGGAGTGCCCGCCACCTCTCCACCGTAGCGCTGGTCCGAAGCACCCGGCGCGCGCGGCACCTCCAGGTACGGGGCTCCCGCAACCTCTCCACCGTAGCGCTGGTCCGAAGCACCCGGAGCCAGTTCCACGGCCAGGTAGCGCTGATCCGACGCCCCGGGTGCGCGAGACGGGGCCAGCACCGCGCCCTCACCGAGCGTCGCCTCCCCCACGCGCGCATACTGCTGGTCCGACGCCCCGGGCGCTCGCGGCGCGCGCTCCAGATACGCCTCCTCCACATAGCGCTGGTCCGAGGCCCCGGGGACGCGCGGCGCATCGACATAGTCCTCGATGCGCTCGCGGTGGACCTCCGGCTCGTCCACCACCCCGGCGCTCCCCGGCAACCGCACCCGGCGCCAGGTGACGTATTCGCGCTCCTCCACCCGGGGAACTCGCGCGGACGCCGCCGCGGGGATGGCCTCGCGCAGGCGGTCCACCACCGGCGGAGGCGGCATGCGCAGGAACCGGATGGACGTGTCCGCGGACGGCCCCGCGGGCGGCAGCGTGGCCCGATTGGACGAATGTCCGATGCGGCGCGACCGGCCATCCGAACCGACGAAGTGCGCCTCCACCCGGTACGTGCGCCCGGGCGTCATGCCCTGCAGATAGAAGCTGCGCGACTCCAGCGCGAAGTCCACCTCGCGCGACACGCCCTCGCCGTCGAACACCTTCAGCACCGCGCGCGGCACCGGCAGGTCGTCCAGCGCCCGGCTCCGGCTCGCGGCGCTGAAGTCCCAGAAGACGAAGAGCGTGTGCGGATCCCTCGCGAGCAGCACCATCGCGTCGTCCTGGTAGTCCAGGGGCAGCATGGCCAGGTGCTCGTTGCGCTCGGGCGACACGTCCGCCGGAGGGAGGCGCGGCGCCTGCTCCTCCAGGAGGTGATGGCGGCGCGCCTCCTTCTCTCCCGCCATCTTCGTCACGAAGAACCCCTCCACCAGGGGCTCGGCGGCATGCGGCGGCTCGCTCACGGGCGCGGGCGTCGCGGCGGCGGGCACCTCGCCCTTGGGCGAACCCGACGGGCGCGGCGTCGCCGTCTCCGGCCCCAGGGACTGCGTGTCCTCGTCGTCCGGGTCGCGGCGCGTCTTCGCGCGGGCGGGGAACGTCACCACGCGCGCGGGCCGCGTCCTGGGGCCACCGCTGGGCTCCGTGATGGGCTCCTCGGAAAGTTCTCGTGCCTGCGGCGCGGCGGCACCCTCGGACGGAGGCAGGGGCACGGACTCGGGCGTCGGGCTCCTCGCGGAGCGGGAGTCCGCCCGGCCGGAGTCCAGCGAGCGCTCCTCGCCGGGCACGGCACCGGAGCCGCGCCGGGACGTCGCCAGCCCGGCCATGCGCGCGAGCCGCCCCAGGGCGGGAATGCGCTCGGCCAGCGTGGAGACCAGCTCCCGCCCGCGGGACGCGCCAGCTCCTTCCCGGAGAAATTTCCGGGCTAGCTGCCGCAGGTAGCTCACGGTGACGCCCTTCCGCTCATCCATGGACACCTCGCCTCGTTATGACGCGGCATACAGGGGGTCAACGCATCCGTCACGGGATGTGTTGTTCCGCCGACCCCCTACTTCATCCGTCACGCCCGATGACACCTCATCCCTGTCCAAGTATCCTGCGACCGCTTGAGTGACCTGCCCAGACTTCTCCTGTGCAGCTTCGACGTCATCCCCGGCCCGTCTGGCTCCTCACGCCGACTGACCGAGTATCTGAAGGCGTTGCCTGATCGCTTCTCCGTGGTGGTGCTGTCGGCGAAGACGCCCGACCACTCCCATATCGAGAAGTACCAGGGCGCCCGGCTGCTCCGCGTCCCGGTAGGCTCCGGGGACCTGGCGTCGCGCATCCAGTCCTTTGAGCGGGCCGTGCGCCGCCAGTTGGAGAGCGAGGACTACGCGCTCGCCCACTTCACGGACCCCTTCGGGGGCTACGCGCTCTGCGAGCTGAAGGCGGACTACGGCTACCGCCTCATCTATGAGGCGCAGACCTTCCCCTCCCAGGAGCTGCGCTACACCCACCCGCAGACGGACGGGGACCGCCGCTTCCTGTCGAAGATCCGCCGCCAGGAGCTGTTCTGCCTGATGAACGCGGACCTCGTCGTCACCGGCTCGCAGACGACGCGCGCGTACATCCAGGGGCTGGGCGCGGCGGAGGACCAACTGCGCACGATCCGCGCGCCCGTGGACCTGAAGCCGTACGACCCGGAGGTGCTCGGCGCCCCGGACGGCTCGCCCCTGCGCATGATGTACCTGGGCAGCCACGTGGGCTGGCAGGGCCTGCCCACCCTCCTGCGCGCCACCGCGCTCGCGTCCCAGCAGGTGGACGTGCGCCTGACGCTGGTGGGCGCGCACCATCCGGACTGGAAGCCCCACCTGGAGGACCTGGTCAACGACCTGGGCATCAAGGAGAAGGTCGACTTCCAGCCGCCCGTCGCGCACGACGACCTGGTCAAGGTGCTGGCGCTGGCGGACGTGGGCGTGCTGCCGCTGGACGACTCGGAGCGCAACCGGCTCCAGGGCGGACCGCTGGCCAAGGTCTCCGAGTACCTGGCCGCCGGCCGGCCGGTCATCGCAGCGGACCTGCCCGTCACCCGCGAGCTGCTTCCAAAGGACGCGGCCGTCTTCTTCCCCCCGGGCGACAGCCGCGCCCTCTCCGAGCGCATCCTGGACCTGGCGCGCGACGTGCCCCGCCGCGTGGCGCTGGGCAAGGCCGGGCGCGCGTTCGCGGAGAAGGTGCTGGACGCGGGCCTCATCCGGGGCCAGTTGCTGGACCTGTATGACTCGCTGCTGGAGAAGCGCGGCCACGTCCCGGTCGAAGCCGCCAGCGAGCCGCCCGACGTCACGATGACGGGCACGCCCACGAACCGGCTCGCGAGCCTGGGCATGCCGGAGGCGTCCCAGCCCGCGGCGCCCAGGCCGCCCTCGAAGCCGGCGCCTCAGGCCGGGGCCGACGAAGCCGCCCCGCCGCCCGCGAAGGAGGTCCCGGCGGAGGACCCGCCCGTGGTGATGGGCATGGCCCTGGACGACGGGATGGACACCCGGCTCGTCAAGACCGAGCCGGACATGCGACCGGACGAAGTGCCCATGGTCATGGGCCTGCCGCTGCGCGAGTCCGGCAAGTCCGATCCGGCCCCCGCGAGCCGGGAAGCCACGCCCCCGCCGGAGCCCGTGGCCGCCTCCGCCTCCAGGACGACCGACGACACCGCGAAGACGGCGCTGCCCTCCGCCCCCGCGAAGGCCGAGGAGCCGGAACCGCTGGGAGGCCGTGGCGCGGAGCCGGCTCCCCCCACGGAGATGGTGACGAGCCCCCTGGTGAAGGCCCTCGGCTTGAAGGATGCCGGTGGGGACGACGCCGGGGACTCCGAGGATGTCTCCTCCGGAGCGACGGCCGTGGTGCGCCGGCCTGTGGCGGACGACGACACGAGCACGCCGGCCCCCACGCCCGTCGTGCGCAGGCCGGTCTCCGAGGACGATGAACGCCCTCCCTCGCCTGTCGTGCGCAGGCCCGCCTCCGAGGAAGAGCCTCCCGCGCCCACGCCCGTCGTGCGCAAGCCGGTCTCCGAGGACGAAGAACGCGCACCCACGCCCGTCGTGCGCAGGCCGGCCTCCGAGGAGGAACCTCCCGCGCCCACGCCCATCGTGCGCAGGCCGGCCTCCGAGGAAGAGCCTCCCGCGCCCACGCCCATCGTGCGCCGTCCCCCCTCCCTCTCGGAGGACGAGGAGCGGGCCCCCACCCCGGTCGTGCGCCGGACCGGGGTCATGCGTGAGGAAGAGGAGCCTCCCGCGCCCACGCCCATCGTGCCCATGCGCTCGCTGCAGAACGGGGCGCGAAGCACGGGCGCCGGCCGTGCGCAGCGGCCAGCGGATCCGGTCCCCTCTGAACCTCCGCGTCTCTTCCCCACTCCCTCTCCCATGGCCGACGCGGACAAACCGCCCATCCGTGGCGGCCTCGCCGCGGATCCAGGCCGGCCCGCCGCCCGCCCCCCCGTGCTCACGGAGTCCGACAAGCCGCCCATCCGCGGTGGCTCCGTCTCCGACGCGGACCGCCCGCCGCAGCTACCGCCCCGCGCCGCCGCGCCGCCGCCCGTTCCGCGCCAGGGGCCGCCACCCCGGCTGATCCCCACGCCCCCCGTGCTGAAGCCCTCGGCCGCGCACCCGGACGATGAGCCGGAGGAGATCGCCGCCGACGAGGCCCAGTCCCTGGACGACGACGCCGTGAACACGCCCGCCACCGCCAGCGCGGCGCTGGAAGAGGCGGAGGAGATCGCCGCCGACGAGGTCCAGGACGCGGACTCGCTCGACGTGGAGTCCGCGGACGCCGAGGACCCGGGGCCCCCGCCCGCGCCCCCCGACTCCACCCTCAACCCGTGGTTCGCCCAGCTCGCGCACGGGTACTGTCCCCCCGAGGGCGCCCGCTTCGCCCGGCACACCCCGCCCACCAACTTCCCCGGGCGGGATCCGGAAGCAGGCGAGTCCCCCGGGTCGGTCCCGCCTGTCGGCCAGGGAGCGGTTCGCGGCAAGAACTCGTGAGGCAGCCGACCGAGCGCTGCTCGGAAACTTCCCAAGCCTTGCGCCCGCCCGATAGGATGTAGCGGTTTTCACTGCACTTTTTGCTGGGTGAAGGGCTTCATGGAGCGTCGCGTCCTCATCGTCGAAAGCCAGAACGACTTCGCACTCAGCATGGCCTCCGTGCTCAAGAGCGCGGGCTACAACACGGCCATGGCCACCACTGCGTCAGACGCGCAGCGGGAGCTGGAGAAGCGCCGACCCGACCTCGTCGTCGTGCGCGCGGAGCTGCCGGACCAGTCCGGCTTCGCCCTCTGTGGGCAGATCAAGAAGGGCAAGTGGGGCCAGAACCTGAAGGTCCTCCTGCTCTCCTCCGACTCCGGTGTGGAGGGTCTGAACAAACACCGTGAGACGCCGGCCGCCGCGGACGGCTACCTCGTCATCCCGTTCGAGATGGGCGAGCTGGCCTCCATGAGCGCGGGCATCGTGCCGCCCGGCTCCGACGAGTCCGACGCGGACCTGGACGCCGCGCTCTCCGGCCAGCCGCGTGAAGCCCCGCCGCCCATGCCCGGCGTGCGCACGGGCGCCCCGCCCAAGCTGCCCAAGCGCGAGCGCCGCAGCGCCATGACGGACGAGGACAAGGCCTTCATGGACCGGGCCTTCTCGTCCATCGCGGACCGCAAGGCGGAGCTGCTGGCGGAGTCGCGTCAGCTCAAGCGCCCGCCCCCGCGCCGCGAGCTGATGGGCACGCCCGAGGGCAAGATCCAGATCCTCCGGGACGAGCTGAAGACGCGTGAAGCCCAGCTCGCGCGCCTGTCGGAGATCTGGAGCGTCCGCGAGCGCGAGCTGCTCTCCGTCGAGGACCGCCTCCACGAGAAGGACGTGGAGCTGCAGGGCCTGAAGATGCAGGTGGACGACCTGCTGCGGCGCTTCAACGACGCGCAGCAGTCCATCGTCCAGAAGGAGCGCGAGCACGGCGCCACCGTCGACGACCTGCTCCTCCAGAAGTTCTCCTCGGAGAAGGACCTCATCGAGGTCGTCGCCTCCAAGGAGAAGGACATCAACGTCCTGCGCAAGGAGGTCAACCTCCGCGACGAGGAGCTGGCCCGGCGCGGCGCGGACCTGGAGAGCTGGCGCAACGAGTTCGACAAGCTGGAGAAGCACCTCGGCGTCGTCACGCTGGAGTTCGAGGTCAAGGAGCAGAAGCTCCAGGACACCGTCCGCGCCAACGAGGCGGACATCCTCCAGTTGCGCGAGCGCGGCGATCAGTTCGAGTCCGAGCTGGCCCGCACCGTCAGCGAGCGCGACCAGCGCTACGCCGAGCTGGACGGCGAGCTGCAGGCCCTCCAGGAGCGGCTGACCCAGACGGAGCAGGAGCGCGACGCCACCGTGCGCGGCCTGGAGGCCCGGGCCACCACGGCGGAGGAGCACGCCAGCCGCTCGGACGCGGAGATTGAGCGCCTCAACGCCGAGCGCGCCGCCCTGGAGCAGCGCCTCACGCAGCAGGTGGCGGACCTGGAGTCCGACATCGCGCGCGTCACCGGCGAGCGCGACCAGCTCCGGCTGGACAAGGACGCCCTGGAGGCGGACCTCACGCAGCGCCTGGAGGAGCGGGACGCGAAGATCTCCGCGCTCGACCGCGAGCTGCAGGAGACCATCGCCCGCAACGAGAACAGCGAGGCGGAGCTCAACGCCACCATCCAGCAGCACCGCGAGCGCATCGGTGAGCTGGAAGGCGAAGTCGAGGCCGTCAAGACGCACCTGGAGGACCGCGAGAACGAGCTGACCGCGGAGCTCCAGGCGCTGCAGCAGGCCAAGGACGCGCTGGAGCAGGACCTCACCAGCCAGTTGGAGGACCTGCGCGCGGCGAAGGACGCCCTGGAGGCGGACCTCAACGGCCAGATTCAAGCGCTCACCGAGCAGCTCGACGCGTCCCAGCGCCAGGGCGAGCAGCTCTCCGCGCGCGTGGCCTCGCTCGAGGACACCGTCACCCAGCGCGACGGCACCATCGAGGGCCTGCAGACCGACGTCTCCGACCGCGACGCCCGCATCGCCGAGCTGACCGGCAACCTGGAGGCCACGAGCCAGCAGCTCTCCGAGACGCAGAACACGCTCTCCAGCACCGAGGCCACGCTCGCGGAGACGCGCGGCGAGCTGGAGGCGACGAGCCAGCAGCTCTCCGAGACGCAGGGCACGCTCTCCAACACGGAGGCCACCCTCTCCGAGACGCGCGGCGAGCTGGAGGCCACGAGCCAGCAGCTCTCCGAGACGCAGACGCGCCTGGCACAGACGGAGGAGACGCTCTCCACCACGCGCGGCGAGCTGGAGGCCACCAGCCAGACGCTGGCCACCACTGAATCCACGCTCGCCCAGACGCAGGACACGCTGGCGCGCACGGAGGCCACCCTCTCCGAGACGCAGGCGACGCTCTCCAGCACCGAGGGCACGCTCGCGGAGACGCGCGGCGAGCTGGAAGCCACCAGCCAGACCCTGGCGGACACCCAGTCCAAGCTCGCGCAGACGGAGGAGACGCTCTCCACCACGCGCGGTGAGCTGGAGGCCACCAGCCAGAGCCTCTCCGACACGCAGGCCACGCTCACCAGCACCGAAGGCACGCTCGCGGAGACCCGTGGCGAGCTGGAGGCGACGAGCCAGACGCTGACGGACACGCAGGCCAGGCTCGCGCAGACGGAAGGGACGCTCGCGTCCACCCAGGGCGAGCTGGAGGCCACCAGCCAGACGCTGGCCACCACCGAGTCCACCCTCGCGCAGACGCAGGACACGCTGGCGCGCACGGAGGCCACGCTCTCCGAGACGCAGGCGACGCTCTCCAGCACCGAGGGCACGCTCGCGGAGACGCGCGGCGAGCTGGAGGCCACCAGCCAGACGCTGACGCAGACCCAGGAGACCCTGGAGTCGACGCGCGCAGACCTGGCGAAGGTCACCTCGCACCGCGACGAGTTGGACGCGGAGCTCAACGAGACGCGCGACATCCTCCAGGAGACCAACGGCCTCCTCGCCCGCACCACCGAGGAGCGCGACGCGCGCATCGCGGAGCTGGCGGCGCTCAACGCGGCGAAGGACGCGCTGGAGCAGGACCTCACCGGCCAGATTGGCCAGTTGCGCGCGGACCTGTCGGAGACGCAGGGGCTCTACGACGCGGAGCGCACCGCCCACGCGGCGCTCGCGGAGGAGACCACCGCGCGCATCAACGCCCTCACCGGCGAGCGCGACAACCTGTTCGCGGAGCTGAACGCCACCTCGCGGCAGTTGGCCGACACGCAGGGCCAGCTCGCCAGCACCCAGGACGCGCTCGCCCGCGAGGAGCAGGCCCACGCGCAGTCCCGCGAGGCCGCCGCCAGCGCCCAGGCGGAGCTCACGCGCCAGCTCACCGAGGCCCAGGCCAACGGCGAGGACCTGGCCGAGCAGCTCATCGTCACCAAGCACGAGCTGGGCACGCGCGTGTCGGAAGTCACGCAACTGTCCTCCACGCTCGCGCAGACGGAGGACGCGCGGCACCACCTGGAGGACCGCCTCCAGACGCTCACCCACGAGTCGCAGCGCCGTGAGGAGCTCCTCCAGAACGAGGTCGACACCAAGGGCAAGGAGCTGTCGGACACGCTCCGCAAGCTCACGCACGTGACGCAGGAGAAGATGCGTCAGGCGGAGGTGCTCAACCGCGAGGTCTCCACCCGCACGGAGCAGGTGAAGCAACTGGAAGGCCAGTTGGAGCACCAGGCCGCCGAGGCGAAGAAGCAGGCGGACGCGCTCCACCAGCAGCTCTCCAACGTCTCCGGCGAGCTGGACGGCGCGCGCAAGGCCATCGCGGACCGCGACGGACAGCTCCAGCAGGCCGCGAACCAGCAGAAGAAGCTCACCAGCGAGCGCGACGGGCTGGCCGGACAGCTCCAGCAGGCCCAGGCCCAGGCCCAGCAGCAGGCCCAGCAGGCGCAGTCCGCCGCCGCCGAGGCGAAGAAGCAGTCGGACGACCTGGCCGCGAAGCTCGCCAAGGCCGAGCAGCGCATCGCCCAGCTCGCCCAGGAGGCCCAGAAGTTCGCCGCCGACACGGAGGCGAAGCTCAAGGACGCCCAGGCCCAGTTGCAGGCCCGCACCAAGAAGGCCCAGGACCTGGAGCTGGCGCTGGAGAACGCCCAGAGCACCCGCGCCCGCGCGGAGAAGGACCTCAACGCCCGCGTCGCCGCGGCGGAGACCAAGGCCAACGAGGCGGCCGCCAGGCTCGCCACGGCGCAGAAGGAGCGCAAGGACCTGGAGGCCCGTCAGGCCAAGGAGCTGGAGGACCTCAACGCCAAGCAGAAGGCGGAGCTCGAGCGCCGCGAGGCCATCAAGGCCCAGGAGGTCGCCCGCCTCCAGACGTCCGTCCAGGAGAAGAGCAAGGCGCTCAAGGTCGCCGAGCTGGAGCTGGCCCGCTACAAGACCAAGGCCCCCGCCGCGGCCGCCGCCCCCGCCGCGAAGGCCGCCGCCAAGGCCCCCGAGGACGAGCACCTGGCCGCCACCGTCCAGGCCAACCCGGTCATCCCGGCCGCCGCCAAGCCTCCGGCCAAGGCCGCCGCAAAGCCGGCCGCGAAGAAGGCGGCGCCCACCCCCGTCCCCGTGGACGAGGAGGCCCCGGAGCGCACCATGGTGATGCAGTTGCCCACCGCCCCCGAAGCCGGTGAGGACGACTGGACGGCGCTCGTCGACGAGCTCGACAAGTAGCCTGCCCCTCCGCTGGAAACGACAAGGGCCCGCGCACTCCCTGGAGTGCCGGGCCCTTCGTCCATCTCAAGACCGTCCCCGCGCCGAGCGGTTACAGCGCCGTGGCCGCCTTCGCCTCACGGATGAGGTCCCGGAAGTGCAGCGCGCCCACCACGTCCCGCACCACCGACACCGGACGGCCCTCTTCCCGGGCCTGCGCCTGCGCCACCCGCCAGCGCTCCAACACCGTCCGCGTCGCGATGTACGCCAGCACGAGGGGGAAGCCCCCCGGCATCACCACCACCAGCACCGCCATCGCCAGCTTCAGCCACGCCCACATGACCCGCGACCTCGTCGTCCTGAGATACGCCCACTTGGATGCACGGTGCGTGCCCAGGGTGCGAAAATAATTACGCACCCTGATTCCGCAGGGTTACGGCTCCCACGGCCCTCAAGAGTGCGGACGGCGCCCCCACAACCCTGGCATTTTTGCCGCAGTGGGGACGGAACCGTCGGTTAAGTTGACGCGCGTGAGCCCCCCTCAACTGACCTCGGAGATCCGCTCGTTCACCAGCGTGGAGGACGCGGCGCGTCGCCTGGAGGCGGTGGGCTACCTGTCGTCCCCTGAAATCGCCACCGCCGTGTTCCTGGCGGACCGGATGGGCAAGCCCATCCTGGTGGAGGGCCCGGCCGGCGTGGGCAAGACGGAGCTGGCCAAGGCCCTGGCCCAGGCGCTGGACCGGACCTTCCTCCGGCTCCAGTGCTACGAGGGCCTGGACGAGGCCAAGGCCCTCTACGAGTGGGAGTACGCCAAGCAACTGCTCTACACGCAGTTGCTCAAGGACAAGATTGGCGAGCTGACCCAGGGCACGTCCACGCTGGCGGAGGCCGCGGACCGGCTCGCGTCCGGGGACGCGGTGTTCTTCTCCGAACGCTTCCTGCTCCCCCGCCCCATCCTCCAGGCCCAGCTCTCGGACACGCCCGCCCTGCTGCTGGTGGACGAAATCGACAAGGCGGATCCGGAGTTCGAGGCCTTCCTGCTGGAGGTCCTGTCTGACAACGCCGTCACGGTGCCGGAGCTGGGCACCATCCGGGCGAAGCACATCCCGCGCGTCATCCTCACCAGCAACAACGCCCGCGAGCTGTCGGACGCGCTCAAGCGCCGCTGCCTGCACCTGCACATCGACTTCCCGGACCGCGAGCGCGAGCTGCGAATCGTCCGGGCGCGCCTCCCGGAGCTCCCCCAGGTGCTGGCCGAGCAGGTGGTGGAGGCCGTCGCCGCCATCCGCGCGCTGGACCTGAAGAAGGCCCCGTCCATCAGCGAGACGCTGGACTGGGCGCAGAGCCTGGCGCTGCTCAACGCGGAAGCGCTCAGCGCGGACGTCGTCGCCGCCACGCTCAACCTCGTCCTCAAATACGAGGGCGACATCGAGAAGGCCCGCGCCAACCTGCCCACCATCGCCCAGGCCTGACGCAGGGCGCTGCGAGGGAAGGACCGTGGAACGCCGATCGTTGGCGTTTCACGCTTTGCGTCCCCAGGGTGCCTGGGTACAAGGCCCAAGCCGTCCCACCCTAGCCCGAGAGGAACTTCCCGATGAGCTCGACCTCATCCACCGTGCTGCGCGCCGAACACATCTGGCTCGATGGGAAGCTGATGAAATGGGACGAGGGCAACGTGCACGTGATGACGCACGCCCTCCACTACGGCCTGGGCGTCTTCGAGGGCATCCGCGCCTACAAGACCCACGATGGCCGGCTCGCCGTCTTCCGCCTGCGCGAGCACATCCGCCGCCTGCTCGACTCCGCGCACATCATCATGCTTCAGATGCCCTACACCGAGGACGAGCTGGTGGAGGCCACGCTGGACCTGCTGCGCAAGCAGAAGGCGCAGTTCGCCAACGGGGCCTACCTGCGCCCGGTCGCCTTCATGGGCGACGGCGCCATGGGCCTGGGCGCGGTGAACGCCACCCGCGTGGGCATCACCGCCTGGGACTGGGGCGCGTACCTGGGCGACAAGGGCATCAAGGAAGGCATCCGCGCCAAGGTCAGCTCCTTCACGCGCAACCACGTGAACGTGAACATGGTGCGCGGGAAGATCACCGGCCAGTACGTGAACTCCATCCTCGCCAAGCGCGAGGCGGTGATGGCCGGCTACGACGAGGCCATCCTCCTGGACATCAGCGGCTTCGTCGCCGAGGCCTCCGGCGAGAACATCTTCATGGTGAACAAGAAGGGCGTCATCAAGACCCCGCCCCTCTCCTCGCCCGTCCTGGACGGCATCACCCGCGACACGGTGCTCAAGCTGCTGCGCGACGCCGGCCACACCACCATCGAGGAGGTCACCGTCACCCGTGACGCCCTCTACATCGCCAACGAGGTCTTCTTCACCGGCACCGCCGCGGAGATCACCCCGGTGCGCGAGGTGGACAACCGGCAGATTGGCGACGGCAAGCCCGGCCCCATCAGCAAGTTCGTCCAGGACATGTACTTCCGCGTCGTGCGGGGCCAGGAAGCCCGCTATGCGGACTGGCTGACCTACGTTTGAGGACAGTCCGCGGACGCGAAGTCCCGGCGGCCGGGGGAATCGGGTAGAACCCGTACCCGATGCCTCCCGCCGGCTACGCGTACGAAGACAATCCCTTCAAGCTGGAGAACCCGTCCGTCCTCGACATCGCTCCGGGTGAGCCGAAGTCGCTGGAGGACACGGGACTGAGGATGGGTCTGCTCGCGGACCTGGGCCTCAAGTTCCTCTACTACGCCGGCACCGGCACGGGCGTGGCCATCGCCGAAAGCATGTGCCTGCCCTGGTCCGGCGTGGTGGAGCACGTGGTGGACTTCCTCGCCGCGGAGAAGCTCGTGGACCTGCGCGGCGGCAAGGGCTTTGGCCGCGCGTCCGTGGAGTTCGCCCTCACGGAGAAGGGCCGCGAGTACGCGCGCGACGCCCTCACCCGCTCCACCTACGTGGGCCCGGCCCCCGTCCCGATTGAGCAGTACAACGCGCTCATCAGCAGCCAGACGGAGGAGACGCCCGTCGTGGGCCAGGAGGACCTGGTCGCCGCATTGGGGCACCTCACCGTCTCCGCGGAGCTGATGGACAAGCTGGGCCCGGCGGTGAACTCCGGCCGCTCCCTCTTCCTCTACGGCCCGCCGGGCAACGGCAAGACGAGCCTGGCGGAGGCGATCTCCCACATGTTCGGCGGCGAGGTCTTCGTCCCGCACTGCCTGGAAATCGACAACCAGATCATCAAGGTCTTCGACCGCATCATCCACACGCCCGTGTCGCTGGAGGTGGGCCGTGACGCCAACGGCCGCCGGCAGACCTTCGAAATGGACAAGCGCTGGTCGCTCTGCCGGCGCCCCGCGGTGGTGGTGGGCGGCGAGCTGACGCTGGAGACGTTGGACCTCATCTACTCGGAGAGCACCCGCTTCTACGAGGCGCCGTTCCAGGTGAAGGCCAACGGCGGCATGCTCCTCATCGACGATTTCGGCCGCCAGAAGGTCCACCCCACGGACCTGCTCAACCGGTGGATCGTCCCCCTGGAGAAGCGGGTGGACTTCCTCACCCTGCACACCGGCAAGAAGTTCGAGATTCCGTTCGATCAGCTCCTCGTCTTCTCCACCAACCTGGACCCCAAGGAGCTGGTGGACGAGGCGTTCCTGCGGCGCATCAAGTACAAGATCGAAGTGGGCAACCCGGATGAGGAGTCCTACCGGGAGATCTTCCGCCGGGTGTGCGAAGCGGCGGGCATCCCCTACGTGGACCAGGCCATCACCTACCTGGTGGAGCACTACTACAAGCCGCGCAGCATGGAGATGCGCTCCTGCCACCCCCGCGACCTCGTGTCGCTCATCCGGGACGCCGCCCGATACCGGCAAATCCCGCCAGCCCTTTCAAAAGATCTGCTGGACCAGGCCTGCGAGGTGTTCCTGGTGAATCTGTAGTCAGGTTTTATTTGTTCCAACCGCGCGGAATTTCTAGACTCTCCGTGCCGTTGTACCTCCCGGCGCAGCCTCTGGGAACCAGCGCCCGGGGCGGGCCGGGGCGAGAAGGAGCCGCAGTCCGTGAAGGAACGCTACCAGGACATCGACGAGAAGAACGAGCAGTTGCGCGAGTACCTTGAGATCTACAAGGGCAAGCCGCCTGCGCGTGAGTACCTCGACCGCTTCGAGATGTCGTGGATCTACCACGACGCCGCGCTCGAAGGCGTCGTGTACACGCACCAGGAGCTGATGGCCGCGCTCTTCCCGGAGCGCACCGCGGCCGAAGCCTCCATGATCCCGGTGGTGCTGGAGATCCGCAACCACAAGGCCGTGGCGGACTACATCCGCGAGGAGGCGGCGGGCGCGAAGAAGCAGTCCGCGCTCACGCTCACCACCATCAAGCGGATGCACGACCTCTTCCTGGGCAACACGCCGGAAGCGCTGGCCGAGCGTGCGCGCATGGAGCGCCGCGAGCGCACGGAGAAGGAGCTGGCCAAGGAGCGCGACCGCGCGGGGCTGCGCAAGGACATGCCCCTGCACCGCACCTACTTCCACGACATCACCCAGCCCGCGAAGATCCAGGCCCGGCTGGAGAAGCTCGTGGACCACACCGCCAGCGCGGAGTTCCGCGAGTTCCACCCCATCAAGCAGGCGGCGGTGGTGCAGCACGAGTTCCTGCAGATCTTCCCCTTCACCGAGCACAGCGGGAAGGTGGGGCGCATGTGCAGCAACCTCATCCTGCTGCGCAACGGCTACATGCCCGCGGTCATCCACTCCATCGACCGGCAGCGCTACTACGAGTCCTTCCGCGCGCCCGTGGCCACGTTCCGCACGGTGCTGATGGACGCCATGGAGAACTCGCTGGACAACGGCGTGAAGTACTTCCGCGACCTCGGCCGCAAGTACAAGACGGTGGAGTAGCGCGGTCCGGGGCGGCGTGCTCCCGGAGGACTGGCGAGAAGGCAGGCGTCCCGCCCGTCCTCCGCCGCGGCGTGAAGAACGCGCGGCACGTCGACACCATTGGGGTGTTGGAAACACCCTTTCCGGAACGTTACGGGGAGAACATCCGACTTCTCGAATCCCTGTGCCGGAGGAAGTAAAAGAAGAGTCCCCATGCCTGTCACCCCATCCCTCCAAAGCCGCCGCGCCCAGTTGCCTGCCGGGAGCGAGCTCACGGAGCCTCCGCCAGCGCGGCTGGCCAAGCTGCCCGCCACCGACAAGCTGGCCCGCCTGCTCCAGGTGGCCAAGGGGCACCGCCGGGCGCTCATCCTCACGCACGACAACCCGGACCCGGACTCCATGGCGGCGGCGGTGTCGCTCGCCCACCTGCTGGAGCGCAAGGCCGGCATCGAGGCCCACGTGGGCTACGGCGGCATCATCGGCCGGGCGGAGAACGTCGCCTTCGTGCGCGTGCTGCGGCTGCCGGTGTCGCACGTGTCGCAGATCGACTTCAGCCAGTACGACCTCTTCGGTCTGGTGGACACGCAGCCGCCGGTGAGGAACCACTCGCTGCCGGCGCGCTACCGCGCGGACCTGGTGGTGGACCACCACCCGCTGCGCGAGGAGAGCCTGCTGGCCCCCTTCGCGGACGTGGGCGGCGACTTCGGCGCCACCTCCACCATGCTGGTGGAGTACCTGCGGGCCGCCCGGCTGGAGCCGTCCGTGGAGATCGCCACCGCGCTCTTCTACGGCATCAAGGCGGACACGCGGGACCTGGGCCGTGAGACGACCCAGACGGACGTGGACAGCTACCTGTGGCTGTTCCCCCGCTGTGACAAGCAGCTCCTGGGACAGATTGAGCACCCGGAGCTGCCGGCGCGCTTCTTCCAGCTCTTCCACACGTCCATCGAGAAGGCGAAGGTCTACCGCACCGCCATCATCACCGACCTGGAGGAGGTCTACTCCCCGGACCTGGTGGCGGAGGTCGCCGAGCGGATGATGTACCTGGAGGGGATGAAGTGGTCCCTGGCGTACGGGACTTTCCGCAACCAGCTCTTCCTGAGCCTGCGGGTGAAGGACCGGCGAATGAACGCGGGCCGCCTCATCCGCGAGCTGTGCGAGGACCTGGGCGGCTCGTCCGGCGGCCACGGCAGCATGGCCGGCGCGCGGCTGCCCCTGTCCGGCAGCGCGAACAAGCGCAAGGCGCTCAAGCGCGAGGTGGTGTCGCGCTTCCTCGAAGCCTTTGGTGTCTCCGAGGAGCGGCCGGTGTCGCTGCTGTCCGCGCAGGACACGTGATCTACTGGGACCACAACGCCGCCGCGCCGGTGCGCGAGGAGGTGGGCGCCCTGCTCGCCCGCGCCTTCACGCAAGGCGGCTTCGGCAACGCGTCCAGCGTGCACGGTGGCGGGCGCGAAGCCCGGGCCCGGCTGGACGCGGCGCGAGCGAAGGTGGCGCGCGTCCTGGGCTGCGAGCCGAAGGAGATCACCTTCACCGCGTCGGGCAGCGAGGCGGACGCGCTCGCGCTGGTGGGAGCGTACGCGGCCCGCCCGGTGAAGGACCGCCGCCGCGTGGTGTCCACCACGGTGGAGCACCCGGCGGCGCTGGGCGCGCTCACGCAGTTGGAGAAGGACGGCGCCCAGGTGGTGCGGCTGTCCCCTGACGCCAACGGCCGTGTCCCGCTGGAGGCCGTGCTGGAGGCGCTCACGCCGGACACCGCGCTGTGTTCGCTGATGTGGGCCAACAACGAGACGGGCGTGCTGCAGCCGGTGGCGGAGGCCGCGCGCGCGTGCCGTCAGCGAGGCATCCTCTTCCACACGGACGCCGTGCAGGCCGCGGGCAAGGTGCCGCTCACCTTGCGCGAAGTGGACGCGGACCTCCTCTCCCTCTCCGCGCACAAGTTCGGAGGCCCCCAGGGCGTGGGCGTGCTGGTGGTGCGCAAGGGCGTGGACGTGCGGGCGCTGACGCCCGGGCACCAGGAGGGAGGCCGGCGCGGAGGCACGCAGAACGTGCCCTACGCCGAGGCCCTGGCCCTGGCCCTGGAGCTGGCCACCGAGGAGCAGCCCGGCACCGCCGCGAGGGTCGCCGCCCTGCGCGACACCTTCGAGGAGCAGGTGCTCCAGCGGCTGCCCGGCGTCACGGTGAACGGCGCGGGCGCGCCCCGGGTGCCCAACACCAGCAACCTGCGCTTCGACGGTGTGGAGGGGGAAGCGCTGCTGATGGCGCTGGACCTGGAGGACATCCGCGTCTCGTCGGGAGCGGCCTGCGCGTCCGGCACGCTGTCCCCATCCCACGTGCTGCGCGCCATGGGCCTCTCCCCCGCCGACGCGCGCGCGAGCCTGCGCTTCAGCCTGGGCCCCGGCACCACCGGCGCGGAGGTCACTCGCGTCGTGGACGCGCTGTGCACGCACGTGCCCCGGGTGCGCGCGCTCGGAGGCTGAGGCCCGCGCCGCGCGGGGCCGCTCACCACTTCTGGTCGGGCAGGTTCTTCTCGCGGACCTCCGGGTCGGGCTGTCCGTAGCCGGGCATCCCCTCCTTGGCCTCGTCGGGCTTGGGCGGAAGCCGCTCGTCGCCGTGCCGCGTCTCGCGGGTGGGCTGCTGCTGCTCGGGCTGCTGCTGCTGCTTTCGCTCGGTCGCCATGGACTCCTCCCGGTGCGTGTTCGCGGGAGGAAAGGTCATCATCCGGGGCAGGCGCCGCAGCGGGCTTCACCGGCTGGGGGCCCACACGCCAGGGCCCTGCCCGCCCGGCTACCCGTTGTCGTCGGAGGGGCCGTTGGACGGCGAGCTGCGGTACGCGGGCATCTCGTCCGTGGTGCCGAACAGGCCGCGCACCACCGCCGCGATGGCCAGCGGCGTCCCCACGCGCTCGTCGAAGTGCGGCGACAGCGCCTTCGCGTACTCCTCCGCGGACGGGAAGCGGTCCTCGGGGTTCTCCGCGAACGCGCGCGCCAGCACGTCGTCCAGCGCCTGCGGGATGTCCGGACGCACCGAGCGCAGGAGCCGGTACTTGCGCGACAGGATGCCCGCGAAGACCTCCTCCGGCGTCGTGCCCACGAAGGGCCGGCCCAGCGTGAGCAGCTCGTAGAGCACCACGCTCGCGGCCCACAGGTCCGCCTCCGGCGTCACGGCGCCCTGCAGCGACTCCGGGGACAGGTAGTACGGCTTGCCCAGCACCTCGCCGCCCTGGAGCTTGCCGTCCACCAGCACGCGCGACACGCCGAAGTCGCCCAGCTTGATCTCCCCCACGCGGGAGATGAACAGGTTGGACGGGGACACGTCGCAGTGGACGATGCCCAGCGGCTTGCCGTCCGGCCCGGTGGCGGTGTGCGCGTACGCGAGCGCCTCCAGCAGCACCTTCGCCAGGTACACCGCGAAGTCGACGGGGAGCGGAATCCCGCGCGCCTTGCAGCGGCGCAGGATGTGGCCCAGGTCGCGCCCGTCCACCAGGTCCATCACCAGGAAGGACACGTCGTCCAGCATCCCGGCGTCCAGCACCTTCACGATGTTCGGGTGGTCCAACTGGCGGGACAACTGCGCCTCGCGGCGGAAGAGGTCCACCGACGCCGGGTCGCGGGTGAGCGCGGGCAACAGCCGCTTGAGCGCCACGGTCCAGCCTTCATGGGGACCGGAGCGCACGCGCGCGCGGTACACCTCGGCCATACCGCCCTTGCCCAGGAGCGATTGGATTTCGTAGTTGCCGAAGACGCGGATGGGCTTCGACACGGGAGTCGGCGCGTTCACGGGCTGGAGCTTCCAGCTCCTTGTGGATCACGGCCCTGGACCCGCTGCTTGCGACCGCGGGCCTGCTTCACCAGCGCCTCGTACAACGTTCCCTCATTGGCGAACTGCTGGAGCTCGCGCTCCACCAGCGCGTTGCCCTCCGGAGGAGACCAGCCTTCCTGCAGCGCCCGCTTCAGCGCGGCCTGGGCGAACGCGGACTCCTGCGCGGCCCGCTTCACGCACGCGGTCCAGAAGAAGGCCTCCGCCCGCGCCGCGCCGCTGCCCACGCTGCGCGCCTGATCCAGGTACTTGAGCGCCTCCGGCTGCTGCTTGCGCAGGTGGTACGCCACGCCCATGCCCGTCAGCGCCCAGGCGTTGTTCTTCTCCTTCTCCTGGGACAGCACCAACTGGAACTGCTGCGACGCCCCGAAGGGGTTGTTGGGCAGCAGCGACTGCCCCAGCTTCAGGGTGGCCGCCACGTCCAGGGGCTCCAGCCGGCGCTGCGCCGCCACCTGCGCGGCCCCACCGGACGGCGGAGGAGGCACGGGCGCCTGCACCTGGCGCTGCTCGGGGGCCTGCGCCGTCGCCGGCGTCACCGCCGCGCCCTGCTCCGTCGCGCGGAGCACCAGCATCCGGTTCTTGGGCAGCGCCGGGGACTCGCAGTCGTCCTCCAGCTTCACCACGCCGCCCAGCGCCCGCTCCTCCACGTTGTAGACGAGCATCACCGGGAAGCTGCGGGACGGGGTGCAGGTGTCCCCCGTCTGACAGAGCGTGAGCTCCCCCAGGAAGACGTTTCCCTGGAAGTCCCCCGTCAATATCGGCTCGGCGGCCGGGCGCTGGCAGGGCCCCCCGGCCGGCGCCGTGCCGACCAGGTGCTCCCCGTCCGAGCGCAACTCGATGGGGCCGAAGGCATCCGCCTGATAGGTACTGTTGAGCTGCGGACCCGCCCAGGCGAATCCGGAGGCGAGGCAGGCTACCGCCGCGAGAGCCAATGTTGGGGTCGGGAGCGACATGTCGGGGACCCGGGCATCATAGAAGTCCACGGGGCGGCTTGTAAACGCGCGAGGACGGCTTGACCGCACGCTTCTCCATCCTTATCATTTTCCCAGAACGCCCTGGGATTTTCCCAGTAATTCTAAGGACTTGCAGCACGATTTGAGTGGTAAAAGGTCTGTTCCCTGCGGGGTGCGTGATGCCCAGCAGAAATTCGAACCGATACGTCCATTCCGGGGTCCGTTTCGGTCGCCATGTGCAAGCCCTCCCCCTTCACCGGGGATGAGGGAAGCCTGCGGTGACATGATTTCGGTCCCCACCTGGCTTCTAAGGGTTCAATGGACGCTGGACACACGGCTCGGCGGGGGACTCTTTCTTTGGAGCGGCGGCGGTGAGCGAGACGGCGGTGGATACGGCGGCGGCGGCGGAGAAGAAGGTAACGCTTCGTGAGGAACTGACGGCGCGCCGCAAGGCGATGACCAACGACCTCATCGACGAGCGGGGCCTCAAGGTCCAGTCTCGATTCCTGGCATCGCCCTATTACGACAAGGCGCGGACGGTGGCGCTCTACGCCCCCATCCGGGGCGAAGTGCCCACCCGGGACATCCTCATCGCGGCGTTGCAGGACGAGAAGATCGTCTGCTACCCGCTGTCCCACGTGCACGGGCGCATCCTGGCCTTCCGGGCCATCAAGTCGGAGAGCGAGCTGGAGCCGGGGCGCCTGGGCGTCCGTGAGCCCACGAACTCCTCGGACCTGATTCCGGTGGATCAGATCGACCTGTTCGTGGTGCCCGGACTGGGCTTCAGCCCGGACGGCAAGCGGCTGGGGCGCGGCGGTGGCTACTACGACGCCACCCTCAAGGCGGCCAGCCCGCGCAGCCGCCGCGTGGGGCTCGCGTTCAACGACCAGATCGTCCAGGCGCTGCCCACCACGAGCGACGACGTGGACATGGACCAGATCGTCACGGAGAGCCAGACGCTGCGCGGCCTCTACCGCAGCTTCGACTTCCTGGACACCTGACGGCACCTGACGGCCCCCGAGCCGTAGGACGACAGTCAGGGTGACAGCCACGGGTGGGGCGGACACGGAAGTCCCGCCCTGCCCGTCGCCTTTTTTGGGCTAGTGTCCGCGGCGCCATGAACCCGGACGCGCTGCGCAAGGCAACCCCCGAAGAGCAGTTCGAAGAAGTCACTCGCGGCACCGTGGACCTCCACGTGCCGGAGGACCTGAAGAAGAAGCTCCAGCGCTCGTATGACAAGGGCAAGCCCCTCATCATCAAGGCGGGCTTCGACCCCAGCCGTCCCGACCTGCACCTGGGCCACACGCTGCTGCTCACGCGCATGCGGCGCTTCCAGGAGTTCGGCCACACGGTGGTCTTCCTCATCGGTGACTTCACCGCGCTCATCGGGGACCCGTCCGGCAAGAACGCCGCCCGGCCTCCGCTCACGCGCGAGCAGGTGAAGGTCAACTCGGAGACGTACAAGCAGCAGGTCTTCAAGGTCCTGGACCCGGACAAGACGGTGGTGAAGTTCAACTCGGAGTGGCTCGACGCGCTGGGCACCGAGGGGATGATCCGCCTGGCCGCGCGCTACTCCGTGCAGCGCATGCTCGAGCGCGACGACTTCAAGAAGCGCTACCGGGAGAACACCTCCATCGCCATCCACGAGTTCCTCTACCCGCTCCTGCAGGGCTACGACTCCGTGGCGCTGAAGGCGGACGTGGAGCTGGGCGCGACGGATCAGCTCTTCAACCTGCTCGTCGGCCGCCAGTTGATGAAGGAAGAGGGCATGGAGCCGCAGGTCATCATGACCGGCCCCATCCTGGAGGGCCTGGACGCGAAGCTGGTGGACGGCGTCATCACCGGCAACAAGATGTCCAAGAGCCTGGACAACTACGTGGGCATCGACGAGCCGGCGGACAGCATCTTCGGCAAGTTGATGAGCATCACGGACGACCTGATGTGGCGGTACTACAAGCTGCTCTCCGCCATGCCGCTCAAGCAGGTGCTGGAGCTGGAGGAGCAGACGAAGTCCGGCGCGGCGCACCCCAAGGCCGCGAAGGTCGCCTTCGCGCAGGAGATGGCCGCGCGCTTCCAGGGTGAGGAGGCCGGCCGCAAGGCGGCGGAGGACTTCGAGAAGCGCTTCGCCAAGAAGGAGCTGTCCACGGAGGACCTGCCGCTCGTGGAGGTGTCGCTTGGCGGCGCGGAGAAGCTGCTCGTCACCAAGCTGCTGCCGGAGACGAAGTTCGTCGCCTCCGCCACCGAGGCGCGCAAGATGATGGGCCAGGGCGGCGTGAAGGTGAACGGTGAGAAGGTCACCGACCCCAAGGCGGAGCTGGGGGCCGGCGAGTACACCGTGCAGGTGGGCAAGCTGAAGGTCACGCGGGTGAAGCTGTCCTGACGTGACGTGACGGACGCCGCCCGGGCCTGTTTCAGGGCGCGGGCGGCTCCTTCGGCAGCGCGCCTTCGTACAGCGCGGCCGAGCGCCCCATCATGAAGCCGTGGGGCAACAGCTTCATCATCGCCGCGAGGAAGCGGTTGAGGACGCCGGGCACGCAGAGTTCGCGGCGGTGCACGAACGCCTCCACGGCGATGCGCGCGCAGGCCTCCGCGGACATGATGCCCACGTCGCCCGCCTTGAACTTCCGGTCCAGGCCGGACACCGACAGCATCTCCGTGGCGATGCCGCCGGGCGCGAAGACGGTGACGGACACGCCCGCCTTGCGCAGCTCGTAGGCCAGGCCGCGCCCGTAGCTGATGACGAACGACTTCGACGCGGCGTAGGCCGTCTGGTACGGCAGCGGCGCGAAGCCCGCGGTGCTGGCGACGAGCATCAGCGCCCCGCCCCCGCCCCGCTTCGCGAAGTGCGCGCCGAAGCGCTGGGACATCCGCACCACGCTGGTGATGTTGGTGGCGAGCAGCGCGTCGAAGGACTCGGGCTGCTGCTCCAGCGCGTGGCCGAAGTAGGTGACGCCCGCGTTGAGGATGACGCCGTCGACGGTGCGGCCGGACGTGGCGGTCTCGAAGACGCGCTCGGCTTCGCCGGGCTTCGTGAGGTCCGCGGAGAGGGGCAGCACCTGCACGCCGTGCGCGGACTCCAGCTCCGCCTTCAGCGCGGCGAGCCGGTCCTCGCGGCGGGCCACGGCGATGATGTGGGCGCCGTGCTCCTTCGCGAGCAGGCGGGCCATCTCCAGCCCCAGGCCGGACGACGCGCCGGTAATGAGCACCCAGCGGCCTCGGAAATTCATCGGTTTCATATCGGGCGCGTTTATTTCGCGGCGCGGCGCCGGGCGCAACCGGGGAACAGCGGGCTTGGGGCGCCCCTGTTAGAGTCCGGCCCACCATGCGCCTCTCCGGGTCGCTCGCCTGCTTCTTCCTGGCCCTCTCCACCGCCCCCGTCGCCTTCGCGGGGAGCGGCGTCTTCGTCACCGAAGAGGCCGTGGACGCGGTGGACCAGCCCCAGTCCTCCAAGGTCGTCTTCTCCGTGCAGCCGGGCGTGTCCTATCCGCTCGTGAAGAAGGGCGGCCCCGACCGCGCGTGGTGCAAGCTCCAGGGGCCTGGGGCCGAGGGCTGGGTGCTCTGCGATGGCACGCCCACGGAGGCCGTCCAGAAGGCGCCGGACACGGACGCGCTCGTGCGCGCGGACCATGCGAACACGCGCCAGCAGCAGGTGTCGCGAGGCGGCGGGGCCCTCGCGGAGGCAAAGCCCATCGGGAGCGGAGCCGGTGCGGGTGCGCCCCCTGCGGAGCCGGACGACACGGAAGAGGTCACCGTGGCGGTGCGCGCACCGGCGAGTCGCGCCGCGGCTCCGGGCGACGCGGCGGCCTGCGCGAGCACGTGTGATCAACCGCCCCTCTTCGCCAAGGCCCCGGCGCTGTCCGCGCTGGACCGCGAGGTGCTGGACCTGTGCCCCGCGCGCCCCGACGCGAGCGTGAGCGCCGGGGACGTGCAGCGCTTCTTCGCGAAGCACTACGACGACGCGCGGGTGCAGCGCGCGCTGTCCGCGGCGGGGCGTCCCGGCTCGCGGCAGGCGAACATCGAATGGCTCACGAGCCTGTGGGTGAGCACCGGCCCGCGCAACGCGTTCACGCACGTCTTCTGCGGGGATGACTGGCAGCGCGGCCCGATTGGCGGCCTGCACTTCCTGCCCCGCTACGCGCAGCTCGAGGCGGAAGGCAAGGTCTGCTACCAGGGCCCGGCCCGGGGCGAGGACGCCGTGCGCGGCGAGCAGTACCTCATCCGCTTCAAGGGGCTGTCCCCGTGGTCCTGCGGCGTGAAGCGCACGGGCGGCTTCTCCACGTCGCAGGACGCGGTCTCCATCGCCGCCATCGGGACCCGGGCGTTCGCGCGCTGCTGTGCGCGCGGCGGGGCGAAGAAGGAGGGCGGCGTCTACTCGGCGCCGGACGTGGGCGGCGGAAACTGGCGCATCTGGTGCGGCACGCGCAACGGCACCTACGGCATCGCCACGCTGCACCCCACCGACGAAGCCGCCACCTGCACGGAGTAGCAGCGGACCGGCGCCACGAAGGACGCCGGTCCCCTGCCCCGCCGGGGCCTACTGTGCCTTGTCCACGGTGAGCACCGCGCCCGTGGAGTAGGCGGTGAACTCCGGCGCGTACACGGACTGCACCGTCGCCGGGCCCACGCGGAACGTCCCCGCCATGTTCGCGCGCAGCCGGTACTTGAAGGTGTACTCACCGGCCGGCAGCGACTCGAAGAAGAAGTTCGTCCCCGAGTCGCGCGTCTCCTCGTACCAGACGATGCCCAGGTCCCACTTGTGGCGGGACTGCGCGTTCTCCGGCTCCAGGCCCGCGGCGCGCGGGTCCCTCAGGTGCACGTACTCGGCGGCGTGCTTCGTGCGCAGCGACAACTGCACCTCCACCTCGTCGCCGGGCCGCAGCCTCGCGCCGTCCGACAGCGGGCGCAGCAGCGTCTGGTTGCCTTCGCGGAGGCGCACGAAGTAGCGGCGCGACACCTGGAAGAAGTCGCCGCGCTCCTCCTTGGGGAGCTGCTCCGTGGAGAAGTGCCACGTGGCGGACGCGATGGCGAAGCCCGGCGTCGTCTTCTCCACCACCGTGGTCGCCGTGCTCGCGTTCACCTCCGGACCGGGGACGACGATCTGGTTCTTCTTCCCCGTGTACACGTCCGGCGAGAAGCTCAGGGCCACCGCCTTGGAGCCCACCGTCACCTTCAGCTCCTCGCGCGCGGCCAGCGAGCCCTCCGCCTCCATGTAGTTCACCAGCGCGTAGAGCGCCTCCGCCGTGGCGCGGGTGGACTTCCAGTGGTTCACCTTCTTGTCGAGCAGCAGGTACTGCACCAGGCCCGCGCGGCGGGGGTCCTTCGGGCGCAGCTCCGACAGCGTGCGCAGCGCGAAGGCGTGCGTCTCCGTGGAGTCGTTGTACCAGAGCCAGCCGCGGTCCTCCGGCGCCCAGTACGTGCCCAGGTCCTGTGACGTCTTCGCGGAGTCCATCACGCTGTCCCAGACCTTCTGCGCGTCCTTCGTGCGCTTCGACCGGTTCAGCGTGAGCGCCAGGTACCCCTTGAGGTACGGCGAGTGCTGCTTCCAGTGCTTGAAGGAGAACTCGAGCATCCGCTGCCGCTCGGCCGCCGTGAGCGCCTCGCCCGTGTAGCGCGCGTCCGGGTACGCGGACGCCACGAAGTTGAGGAACGTGAGGAACTCCCAGCCCAGGTCCTTCTTCATCAGCCGGTTCGCGTAGTCGTCCCGGAAGTGCTTCGCCAGGTAGCCCCACGCGGGCTCCGTCATGGAGGGCGACACCTCCACGCCGTGCTCCATGGCGCGCGACAGGCCGTGCAGGATGTAGAGCGTCATGTACGGCGACGACGGGCCGCCCGGCCACCAGGGGAAGCCGCCGTCCGCGTTCTGCGCCTTGCGCAGCTTCTGCTGCGACGACATGCGCTGGGCCTGGGCCACCTTCGGATCCAGCACGCGCAGGAGCGCCTCGTCGTTGCCCGTCCCGCCCTTCGCCTCGTTGAGCCAGGGCGTCTCCTCCAGCGCCATCTTCCGGTTGGGGTCCGCGTCGTCGAAGGTCTCGAAGCGCGTGCTCCGCTGGCTCAGGTCCTTGGCCACCTTCGCCACGGCCGGATACTTGTCGAAGAGGCTGGAGACGATGCCCGTGGATACGAAGCGGTTGAGGGTCTGCTCCGTGCACTCATAGGGGTAGTCCACCAGGTACGGCAGCGCCTGGAGCACGGAGTAGAAGAGCTGCGCGTCCACCGTCACGACGAGCTGCTCGTTCACGCGGGTGGGGTCGTCCGACTTCTTCAGGTCCTCGAACGTCAGCGTCCGGCGGTCCTGGTTGTTCAGCATGGCGAAGCGCGACTGCGACAGGTGCATGCGGCCGGGCAGCACCGGCAGGGGCCGCAGCTCACCGTCGCTGAACGCGCCCGTCTTCGCGACCACGCGGAAGGCCACCGGCCCCACCCGCGCGGGCGTGGTGATGGGGAAGCGCAGGTGCGTGCCCTTCCCCGCCGCCACCGTGAAGGCCTGAGAGGCCGTCTTCACGCCGAAGTCCGCGAGCAGGCTCTTCTGCGTGTCCGGATCCACGATGTCGAGCGTGAGCTGGCCCTGCTGCGGCTGGGTCCCCGCGTTGTTCACCACGACCTCCAGCTCCGCGCGGTCGCCCTCGCGCAGGAAGCGCGGCAGGTAGGGGCGCACCATCAGCTCCTTCACGCTGCGGGTGGCGCGCTGCGTGGAGCCCCCGCGCAGATCCCTCGTGAGCGCGTGCACCCAGACGTCCCACGCCGTCACCGAGTCCGGCACCGTGAACTCCAGCACCGCGGCCCCGTCCGGCCCGGTGAGCAGTTGCGGAATCCAGAACGCCGTCTCCGCGAAGTTCGAGCGCAGCGGCTCCTCCGACCCTTCCCCCGGCTCCGGTGCGCCGGGCGCCCCCTTGATGATCTGGATGATCTCACGCCGCTTCTGCTCCAGCACCCGGCCCTCCTTCGGCGCGGAGGCCATGGACGGCGCGGGCGCGGGCGGAGGAGGCGGCGGCGCGGCGTCCGCCTCCGGCTGGATGCCCCCGGGCTTCGCGGCCGTGGCGCGCATGCGGCGGCCCACTCCGCCGTAGTAGTTGCGGTAGCCCGGACCGCCCAGCCCGTAGCCCTCCCCGAACCTGAGCGTGTCGGCGCTGAGGTCCGGCGCGTCGGGTCCGTCCCGGACCAGCTCGTCGAAGAGCCAGTCCGCCCCGAAGACACCACCGGACGCCCGGGTGTCCACGTAGACGGGCTGCTGCGGATACAACTGCGCCACCTGCGGCGGCGTGTGCGGGCCGAAGACGTTCAGCGACTGATCGTACATGTACGCGAGCAGCTCCGCGGCCCCCGCCTCCAGCTTCGCGCCCTGGGGCCCCTTCACCGTCACGCGGAAGGTCTCCTTCGCGCCGGGCCGCAGCGTGTCCCGGAACGTGGCGAACTCCAGGCTCAGCTCCTTGTCGTCGAAGGGCACGGCCACCGTCTGCTGGAAGCTCAGCGACTGCCAGTCGCGCACCATCGTGAGCACCACCGTGAAGCCGCCGCGCAGGGACTCCGTCACCGGCAGCTCCACCACCGCGCGCCCCTGCCCCGCCGTCAACTGACGGTGCTCGACGCGCTGGCGCCCCTGGTACACGTCCAGCATCAACGGCTGGCCCTCGAAGCCGGAGGCCACCATCAGCCGGGCCACCTCGCCCACGCGCACGGAGGCGCGCTCCGCCGCCAGCACCGCGGGCAGCCCCGCCGGAGCCCGGGCTCCCGCCACCACGAAGTCCCGCTGCGCGGTGGCCTTCTGACCAAACGCATCCGTCGTCTCGTAGCGCAGGCGGTACGCCCCCGCGCGCAGCGCCGGCAGCTTCACGGTGGCCACCCCGTCCGCGCCATGCGTCACCGCCGCCTGCGCCACCTCCGCGCCGTCGTCCCAGCGCTGCAGCGTCTGCTCCACGTCGTAGCTCGTGTCCCAGCGCGCCTTGAGCGAATCCCCCGGCGTGGGGGAGGTCTCCTTGAGCGACTGCGCGTCCGCGTCCAGGGGCTTGGGCCTGTCCACCGGGACCTCCGACGGCATCAGCGGGCGGCCCGGAGCCTTCAGGGCGATGAGCCGCCAGCGGCCCGGTCCGGCCTGCGGCGCGCCATCCAGGTTCGAGCGGACGAGCCGCACCTCCGACGGGAAGTCCTCGCGGACGAAGCCCACGTCGGAGTCCACGCGGCCCTCCACCGACACGAAGCCCAGGCGGAAGGCGCGGGTCGCGGAGCGCGTCTCACCGCCCTCGTCCGTCAGGTCCGCCTCCACGCGGTAGCGCCACGACATGCCCTGCGCCTTCGCGAGCCGCTCGTCCGCCTCCGGGGTGAACGCCACCGTGAAGCCGCCGTCCTCCCCCACCGTGGCCGTCCCGGAGGCCACCAGGTCCGTGGTGGCCGGGATGCGCTCCCAGAACCACCAGCGCGGCAGCACCGGCTCGCGCGACACGCGCCACTTCACCGCGCCGCGCGTCACCGGCAGGCCGAAGTAGTAGCGGGCCTCGCCCTTGAACGTCGCGCGCCGGTTGAGCCGCAGGGCCTCCGGCGCGTCCTTCAGCGTCACCTCGAAGGTGGGCCGCTTGTACTCCTCCACTCGCACGTTCGCGTAGCCGTTGGGGCGGGTGCGCACCGTCCACTGGCCCAGCGGCCGCCCCGAGGGGATGTCGAACTCGCCCGCCACCGACCCGAACGTGTTGGTGCGGGCCTCGCGCTTGGACACCTCCTGGCCGTTGGGGTCCACGAGCGTCACCGTCACCGGCGAGTCCGGCAGGACGCGGTAGCGCTTGGACGCCACCTCCGGACGGTAGGCCACCACCTTCCACAGCAGCTTCTGCATGGGACGGTAGACGGCGCGGTCCGTGTAGATGAGCGTCTGGTCATCCAGGGACGGCTCATGGGCGGAGGACAGGTACATCGACCCCGGGACCACCATCACGCCCTTGCCCCGGCCCACCACCAACTGCATGTCCTCGTAGCGGTTGGCGTCCGAGCCCGTGACCAGCAGGTCGCCGTTCGCGTCCGTGCGGCGGCTGGTGACCCCGAAGCGGCGGGTGCGGTAGTCCGACGTCACCAGCCGCACCTCCACGTTCGCGGCGCCCGCCCCCGTGGCCCCGTCCACCACGTGGACCTCCGCCTGGTTGGGGTTCGCCTTGCGCACCGTCACCGCCCAGGGCGACACGGACATCGGCAGGGAGAGGATCCGGCTGTTCTTCTTCGCGAAGTCCTCGCGCGTGGACAGGGCGATGACGTATGCGCCCGGCTTGAGCGCGGGCGGGGTCACGAACGTCTGGTGCCGCTGGAAGTCCGGCGTGGGCGGCAGCGCCGTGCTCCACGCGGCGTCCGGCTTGCGAGACGCCACCATGCGCAGCATCTCCGCGGTGGAGGGGAACAGCGACAGGTCCTCGTCGGGCTTCGCGAGCCGCGCCTCCACGTCCAGCGCGTACGCCCGGAAGTACACCGCGCCCACGTTGCGGTGGCCCACCAGGATGGAGCGCTTGCCCGGCCCGTCCACCTGCATCCCGGTCGCGTACAGCTCCGGCGCCTCCAGGCTCCCCACCAGCGCCGCGCACTGCATGCCGCCCACCGACTTCGGCCACGCCTCCGCGCCCGCCTTCGCCAGGGCATGCGCGGTGATGGCGCGGCCCGCCTGCTGCTCCAGCGCCGCCAGCTCGAACTGCCCCTTGGACCACCACGGCACGTCCCGGAAGCCCTTCAGGTGCGCGGCCAGGTGCTCACGGATGCGCCGCTTGTCCGCGGCCTCGGTGAACGACGCCTCCATCGCCGCGTAGCGCCGCAGCCGCGCCTCCAGCGCCGCCTCGCGCCGGCCCGCCGCCAGGTGCCACGCCTCCAGGTCCCCCAGCACCGCCGCCACCTTCAGCAGCGGATGCACGGACGGGTCCTTCAGCTCCACCTTCGGCGTGCCCTCCAGCAGCGCGCCCAGGTCCAGCCGGTACACGCCCTGCTCCTGCTCCGGGCGCCACAGGTCCGTGTCGTCCAGCGAGTCCACCCACAGGTACGTCACCGCGTCGCGCACCGTGGACCGGATGCCGTCCGGATAGGTGTTGGGCTGGATGTACTCGGACAGCCCCTTCACGGGCTCCGTGCCGAACTTCTGCCGCGACTCCCAGACGGCGGCGTAGGTGCGCTGGATCTCCGCTGAAATCTGATCCTTCGTCCACGCCTTCAGGTCCACCGGCCCGGAGGACACCACCTGCTCGCGCTGGCCAATCTCATAGCTGTACGACTGCTGGTAGTTCGCGAGCACCGCCGCGTAGAACAGGTGGAGCGTGGCCTGCTGCCGCAGCCCCTCCGGCCAGGGCTGTTCACGCAGGAAGCGCACCGTCGTCTCATAGCCATGCAGCCGCGTGCGCAGTTGCACCGTGCGCACCAGCGCGCGCGTCCACTCGTCGGCGTCACCCTGGGCCTTCGCCGCGGCGAGCCGGGCCTCGGCCCCCTGCGCGGCGGACTCCACCTTGTCGTCCTCGACGAGCGCGTCGATGGCCTTCCACGTCGGGGGCCCCTTCGCGGGGGCGGCCACGGACACGGAGGACAGCGCGAGGGACAGCAGACACAGGACGACGGCGGCGGGACGCGAGCGTGGTGGAGAAGCCATAGGGGCGGCACTCTAGACGCCGCCCGCGTCCCTGGCGTTCCCTTCGCTGTTTCAGGACGCCGCTGGCGCCGGAGCCCGGCGCCGCAGCCCCACCACGTAGACCTCCATGCTGGCGCCGCGCGTGGCCTCCGGACGGACGCTCTTCACCTCCTCGAAGTGCTGGCGCACCTCGTCACGGAAGGCCTCGAAGTCGCCGCCCATGAAGACCTTGGCCACGAACGTGCCGCCGGGCCTGCCGCGCGTGGCGGCCACCTCCAGCGCCTTGCCCGCGAGCCGCAGGCTGCGCGCCTCGTCCGTGCCCTTGATGCCGGACGTCTTGGGCGCCATGTCGGAGATGACCGCGTCGAAGGGACCGTCGTACATCGCGGCCAGCTTCGCGTCGAAGTCGTCCGCGAGCACGTCCAGCACCGCCGTCGTCACCCACTTCTGGGTGAACGGCCGGATGGCGACGATGTCCACGCCGATGACGCGCCCATTCATCCCCACCGCGTCCGCCAATATCTGGAGGAACCCGCCCGGCGCCGCGCCCAGATCCAGCACCGCCGCGCCCTTCTTCACGGACCCGGGGAAGCGCTTGAGGATCTCATCGACCTTGAACGCGGAACGCGCTCGCAGTCCCTCTTGCTTGGCTTTCTGGAAATAGTGGTCTTTAGGACGGTAGGGCTTGCCCATGTCAGAAGCCGTCCCTAGCATCCGCTACTGTCTTCGGAAAGCCGGAGCAGTCGCGGCCTGTCGGCTGGCCGCGCCCACGGACTTCGCCGGAGGGTTGGTGGCATGGGCACCCGGAGCGTGACAGCGGCCTTGTGCATCTCCCTGCTCTTCGCGGGTGGGGCGGCGTTCTGCTACGCACGCGCCGAGGCCCTGCAGGCGGAGGGGCGCTGGCTGATGGCCCGGGGCAGCGCCCAGGCCTCCGACTTCGCCCAGAAGCTGGACGGCAGCTCCGTGGACGCCCAGTTGAAGACGTTCAAGGAGCGCCGTGGGGTGATGGAGCAGGCCCACCGCTGGCAGCGCGGCATGCTGCTGGGCATCATGGCCGCCGTCCTGTCCGCCCTGTCCGCCTACGTCCTCTTCCTCCTCAAGCGGCTGGATGATCAGCTCCTGGACGCCACCGGCGAGCTGCGCCGGCCCCAGGAGGCCTCCTCCCTGCCCGCCCCGGCGTTCGCGCCCAGCGTCCAGCGTTAGCCGGGACTCTGGCAGGATGCCCTCCGTCACCGTCTGACGGGGAGGACCGCCATGCCCGGCTGCGCGCACTGCGGACGCACGCTCGACATCATCGCCAACCAGGTGGGCCGCCGCGACACGTGTCCCGGCTGCGAGGAGGACCTGCGCTCGTGCCGCAACTGCCGGCACTTCGACGAGTCCGTGGCCAAGGCCTGCAAGGAGCCCTTCGCGGAGGTGCCCCGAGACAAGGACGAGGCCAACTTCTGCGAGCTCTTCCAGTTGGGCGAAGGCGGCCTGCACCAGAAGGACTCCCGCGACGCGATGCTCAGCGCCGCGGAGGCCCTCTTCGGCAGGAAGTAGCTAGAAGCCGTACAGCTTGGAGATGATCTCCTTCATCACCTCGGACGTGCCGCCGCCGATGGTGATGAGCCGCACGTCGCGCCACATGCGCGCGATGGGCGTCTCCTCGATGTAGCCCATGCCGCCGAAGAACTGCTGGCAGTCGTAGGCCACGCGCTGGGCCAGGTCTCCGGCGAACAGCTTCGCCATGGAGATCTCCTTCACCGGGTTCTCCTTCCGGTCGTAGAGGTCCACCGCGTAGTAGTTGAGCCGCCGCGCCGCCTCCACCGCCGTCAGGTGCTCCACGAACTTGTGGCGCCACACCTGGAACTTGATGAGCGGCCGGCCGAACGCCTCGCGCTCGTTGCCGTACTGGAGCGCGTCCTCCAGCATCCGGTCCATGCCGCCCACCGTGGTGATGGCGCCCACCAGGCGCTCACCCTGGAAGTTGGTCATGATGTGGTAGAAGCCCGCGTTCTCCTCGCCCAGCACGTAACGCGCGGGGATGCGGCAGTCCTCGAAGTAGAGGATGGCCGTGTCCGAGGACAGGTTTCCAATCTTGTCCAGCTTCTTGGAGACGCCGAACCCCTTCACGTCCGTGGGGAACGTCACCAGCGAGATGCCGCCGTAGCCCTGCTCACCCGTGCGCACCGCCAGCGTGATGAAGTCCGCGCGCGTGCCGTTGGTGATCCACATCTTGGAGCCGTTGATGACGTAGTCGTCGCCGTCCCGGCGCGCCGTCGTCTTGATGCTCGCCACGTCGGAGCCGCACCCCGGCTCGCTCACGCCCAGCGCCGCGATGCGCTCGCCCTTGAGCGCGGGCTCCAGGAACTCGCGCTTCTGCTCGTCCGTGCCGATTTCGTTGATGATGGGCGTGGCCATCTGGCTCTGCACCAGCAGCGCCATGTTCACGCCCGCGTTGCGGCTGCGCGACAGCTCCTCCGCGAACGCCGTCACGTACCAGTAGTCCAGGCCGCTGCCGCCGAACTTCGGGTCGTGGTTGATGCCCAAAAAGCCCAGCTCGCCGCACTTCTTGAACAGCTCCTTCGGGAAGATGCCCGCCCGGTCCCACTCCAGACCGTAGGGCGCCATCTCCTTCTCCACGAAGGCGCGCACCGACCTGCGAAACGCTTCGTGGTCCTCGGTGAACGGGTTGAGCATCGCGAGTCCTCGGGGGTTGTCCCGCTGTGGGTTGATTCGCGAGTCAATAACAGGCCCCCGGCGTCAGCCACAAGCGACGCGCCCCGTCCCCACCCCGCCCGGCGCCCGCCTTCCTGGTGACGCAGCGCGCCGGCACCGGTGTTGTGAAGAAGTCTGAAGCTCGGCAGGGCAAGCAGCCAACCCCGCAGGATGACTGGGGAGTGGATAGTCCGCACTCCGGAGTATCCTCTTGACAGATAATCGAGCGTCGGTAATTTCTAGCCCACAAAGAATTAGCCGGAGCAGGTGCCAGGGCGGGTGTCCCGCCGGCGACCCGGCAGGAGTTCGGACGCGTGAATCAGCGAATCTTGGCTGCCGTGGTGGCCGTGGCGGTGTCGACGGCGGGGTGCTCGAAGGCGGGCGCGGAGAAGGCGCAGCTTCCGGCGCAGCAGGAAGGCTCCAACGCGCTGGGCGTCAAGGCCATCACCCCGGCCACGGAGCTGGAGCAGAACGTGACGCGCGTGACGGGGCAGGTCCGCTCCAAGCAGGAGGCCGTCCTGGGTCCCCAGGCGACGGGCACGCTCGCGAAGGTGAACGTCCGGGTGGGCGACAAGGTGAAGAAGGGCGACGTGCTGGCGCAGTTGGACACGTCCAACGTGGCCATCGCGGTGGACCAGGCGAAGGCGGCCAAGGACATGGCGGAGGCCGCGCTGCAGTTGGCCACCAGCAACCTGGAGCGCACCCGCAAGGTCGCCGAGTCCGGCGGTGTCGCGGCCAACGCGCTGGAGCAGGTGGAGATTGGCCAGAAGCAGGCCGCGGCCCAGGCGGCCCAGGCGGGCGCGGCCTACCGGCTGGCGCTGGAGAACCTGCGCGACCACAACATCGTGGCGCCCTTCAACGGCATCATCACCGCGCGCAACAAGAACGTGGGTGACTCCGTGGCGATGACGCCCTCCACGCCGGTGTTCTCCATCGTGGACACGGACGGGCTGGAGATCCGGATGATGGTGCCGGAGTCCGTCATCGACAACGTGACGCCGGGCACGGTGACGCCGGGCACCGTGAACCCGAGCGGCATGCGCTTCGAGGCGAAGGTGGCCAACGTGGGCGCCGTCATCGACGCGCAGAGCCGCACCGTGGAGGTGCTGGCGGACGTGACGGGCAAGACGGACCACCCGCTGCGCCCCGGCGCGCTGGTGGAGATGGACTTCTCCAAGGCCGCGGGTGACGCGGGCAACGGCCTGTTCCTGCCGGCGCAGGCCGTCAGCAGCAAGGGCCAGGACGGCTTCGTGTGGGTGGTGCAGGACGGCACCGTGCGCAAGCGCGACGTGCGCGTGCAGCGCGTGCTGCCGGGCTACGTGAAGGTGCTGCAGGGCCTGACGGCGGAGGAGCGCGTGCTCGCCGACGCCTCGCTGGACGTCAAGGAGGGGACCGCCGTGCGCGTCGCGCAGTAGCGGTCCCTGCCCTCCCCTCTTCTTTCCTGGGTACCTGAATGCTCAAGACCTTCATTTCACGGCCCATCTTCACCGCCATGCTGATGCTGGCGGTGGTGGTGTTCGGCCTGTTCGCCTATCCGAAGATCGGCGTGGACCAGTTCCCCGACGTCGACTTCCCCGTCGTCACCGTGACGACCATCCTCCCGGGCGCGGACCCGGAGACCATCGAGAAGAACGTCTCCGACCCGCTGGAGGAGGCGCTCAACACGCTCAACGGCGTGGACACGCTCAAGTCCATCAACGTCGAAAGCGTTTCGCAGATCGTCGTGCAGTTCAAGCTGTCCACCAAGGTGGACATCGCGGCGCAGGACGTGCGCGACCGCGTGCAGGCCACGTTGAGCAAGCTGCCGGACGAGGTGGAGACGCCCGTCGTGGAGAAGTTCGACATCGGCGCGGCCCCCATCATCACGCTGGCGCTCGCGGGCGCCCTGCCGGTGGAGGAGCTGACGCGCGTGGCGGATGACGTCGTGAAGCCGGCCCTCCAGCGCCAGCAGGGCGTGGGCAGCATCGACATCGTCGGTGGCCGTGAGCGGGAGATCCAGCTCGTGGTGGACCCGCAGCGGCTGCGCGGCTTCGGCCTGGCCGTCAGCGACGTCAGCCAGGCGCTCAAGGCCCAGAGCCTGGACGTCCCGGGTGGCCGCAGCATGGACAGCGGCCGTGAGCGCATCGTGCGCCTCACGTCCGAGGCGAAGAGCGTGGAGGACATCCGCAACATCATCATCACCAGCGCGGGCGGTTCTCCCATCCGCGTGCGCGACATCGCGGAGGTGGTGGACGGCCCCGCGGAGCAGCGCTCGGGCGCGAAGAGCGGCGAGCGCAGCGCGGTGGCGCTGGTGGTGCGCAAGCAGTCCGGCTCCAACACGGTGCAGGTGGCGGACCTGGTGAAGGAGTCACTGGCGGAGATCAACAAGTCGCTGCCCGCGGGCGTCCAGGTGGAGACGGTGACGGACAACTCGCGCTTCATCCGTTCGTCCATCCACGCGGTGCAGGAGGACCTCATCCTGGGCGGCGTGCTCGCCGTCCTCATCGTGTTGGTGTTCCTGCGCAACCTGCGCTCCACCATCGTGGCGGCCATCGCGCTGCCGGTGTCCGTGGTGGGCACGTTCGCGGTGATGGCGGCGCTGGGCTTCACCTTCAACATGATCACGATGCTGGCGCTGACCCTGTCCATCGGTCTGCTCATCGACGACGCCATCGTGGTCATCGAGAACATCGTCCGTCACATGGAAGAGGGCGCCTCGCCCATGCAGGCCGCGCTGGAGGGCGCCGGACAGATTGCCCTCGCGGTGCTCGCGGTGACGCTGGCCATCGTGGCGGTGTTCATCCCGGTGGCCTTCATGGACGGCATGATCGGCAAGTTCTTCTACCAGTTCGGCGTCACGGTGGCGGTGGCCACGCTCATCTCCTACGTGGTGTCCATGACGCTCACGCCGATGCTGTCCTCGCGCCTGCTGCGTGAGCACGGCCACCCGACGGGCATCTCCGCCTCGGTGGAGAAGGTGCTGGTGGGCATGGAGAACGGCTACCGGAAGATCCTGGGCGGCATCCTCCGTCACCGCGCGCTCACGATGATCGTCGCGGTGGTGGTGCTCTTCGCGACCTTCGGCCTGGCCCGCTTCCTCAAGTTCACGTTCATCCCGGAGCAGGACAACGGCAACATCAAGCTCACGGTGGAGCTGCCCATCGGGTCCACCATCCAGGAGACCCAGGCGCAGTTGGACACCTACGCGGCGCAGGTCCAGGCGCTGCCGGGCATCGCCTCCACGTTCACCACCGCGGGCGGCGGCGTGCAGGAGGAGGTCCACAAGGGCGAGGTCCTCATCAACCTGAAGCCGGTGAGCGAGCGCGCCTTCAAGCAGAGCGAGCTGAAGGCCTACCTGCGCCAGACCCTCAAGGCCCCCCCGGGCATCGTGGTGGCCGTGCAGGACGTGGCGGCGGTGTCGGGCGGCGGCGCGAAGTCGCAGCAGGTGCAGTTCAACCTGCGCGGCGACAACTGGAAGGAGCTGACGGAGTCCGCGGAGAAGATGCGCCAGGCGATGCTCAAGAACCCGGGCCTCACCGACGTGGACATGACGTACCGCTCCGGCAAGCCGCAGTACGACGTGCAGGTGGACCGCGACCGCGCGGCCACGCTGGGCGTGCCGGCCGCGGCCCTGGGCCAGACGCTGCGCGCCTACCTGGGCCGCGACAAGGTGCTGGACTACCGCGAGGGCGGCGAGACGTACGAGGTGAAGCTGCGCCTGCCTCCGGAGACGCTGGCCTCCGCGGACGCGCTCGGTCAGTTGTCCGTGCGCTCCCCCACGGGGCAACTGGTGGAGCTGCGCAACCTGGCCCGCATCGTCCCCGCGGAGGGTCCGGTGCAGATCGACCGGCAGGCGCAGCGGCGGCAGATCACCATGCTGGCGAACCTGAAGGAGGGCTACGCGCTCTCCGACGCCATCACCTACATGCAGGGCTACGCCGCCACGGAGCTGCCCAAGAGCGTCACGGGCGAGCTGGAAGGCAACGCGAAGGAGCTGGGCAAGTCGGTGGCCGCGTTCGGCACGGCGCTGCTCCTGGGCATCATCCTCATCTACATGATCCTCGCGGCGCAGTTCGAAAGCCTCATCCACCCGTTCACGATCATGCTGTCCTTGCCCTTCGCCTTCATCGGGGCCATTGGCGGCCTGCTGATCACCGGCCAGTACATGTCCATGTTCGCCCTCATCGGCGTCATCATGCTCATGGGCCTGGTGGTGAAGAACGGCATCCTCCTGGTGGACTTCACGCTGCAGGTCCGTGAGAAGGGCCGCACGGCGCACGAGGCGCTCCTGGAGGCCGCCCCGGTGCGTCTGCGCCCCATCCTGATGACGACCATCGCGATGATCGCCGGCATGATCCCGGTGGCCATCGCCAAGGGCGACGGCGCGGAGACGCGCGCGCCCATGGCCATCACCATCATCGGCGGCCTCATCACCTCCACGTTCCTCACGCTGGGCGTGGTGCCGGTGGTGTACTCGCTGCTGGATCAGCTCGCCGCGCGCTTCAAGCGCAACAAGGGCAGCGACCCCGGCTTCGCGGGTGGCTCCGGCACGGCGCACGGTCCGGTCAACCAGGACCGTGAGCGGGAGGCCGCGGCGGCCGCGGCCCGGGTGGAGACGGCCTGATGCGCCGCCCCACCTCCATCATGCCGCCCTCGGAGCCGGACGCGCGCTCCGAGGGGAAGGACGAAGCCGCCGACGAGAAGGCCATGATGGAGCGCCTGCTCCAGGAGGGGGACCAGTCCACGCCGGACTCGCGCCGCTTCATGGGGCTCATCCGGGAGCTGGCCCACTTCCGCTCCCTGAGGGACCCGCTGGCGAGCCTCTGCGACGACATGCGGCTGACCCCCACCCAGGTGCACGCGCTTGGGTGGCTGGGCATGGACGGCCCCACCCAGGTCGGGGTGCTGGCCCAGCGCATCGGCATCACCAAGAAGACCATCACCGGCGTGGTGGACCGCCTGGAGGACATGGGCATGGTGGAGCGCGGCCGGGACGCGGAGGACCGCCGCGCCGTCACCGCGAAGCTCACCGACCGGGGCTGTGAAATCTACAAGGTCATCCAGTTGATGACGGACGCGGGCATCCGCCGGTTGATGGGCCTGCTTCCCGAGGAGGACCGCGAGGCGCTGTTCGGCATCATCGAGCGGATGCTCGCCCGCATGAAGGCCAGCGCCCCGCCGCGCTGAGGACGTCTCCCAGGTGCGTGGACGGGCGCGGGCTGCGACACTGCCCGCGCCCATGCTCCCCTCCTTCGTGGCCCTGCTCGGGCTTGGCCTGAGCGCCGCTCCCCCGCCCTCCCCCGCCCCTTCCGCCTCCGCGGTGCTCCACGCGCAGTGCCGCGCGCACGCGGCGGACCCCGCCCGCCCCTGGGCGCTCGCGCACGGCATGGACCTGGACGGCAAGGCCTTCCGGGCGCGGGATGGGCGCGCGGCCTCGGACGCCATCGTCGCGGGGTTCCTGCGCCGGGACGCCCCCGACGCGGGGGGCGCGGCCCGCTACTTCTTCGACGCCTTCACCCCGGACGGCACGCCCGTGGAGCCCCACCCGGCGCTCCAGGTGAAGACGTTCCTGCTCGCGGGCTACCCGCGCTCGCAGGCGTTCCCCACCGCGTGGGGAAAGGTGACGCTGCGGGAGCTGGTGGCGTCGCTCCAGCACGACTTCCGCCCCGCGCTCGCCACCTCGCCGGACGGAGCGTGGGCGCTGGACGCGCTGTCACACGTGCTGGAGCCCGGGGGCGCGTTCGTCAACGGCGCGGGTGAGACGGTGCGCATGGACGCGGTGATGGACGCCGCGCTCGCCACGCTGGAGTCCGCGAACGCGGAGCTGATGCGGGGCATGAAGGCGGGCCTCCCCCAGGTGCCCAAGAACAGGCAGGGCATCTACGCGCACCCGTGTGGAGGGCTCCACTTCTTCCAGGCCGTCGCGGGCTGGGCGCGCTTCCCCGCCGTGCGCAAGGCCTGGGGCGCGCGGCTGGACGCGCAGGTGGACGTGCTGGTGTACCGGCAGGGCTCGGAGGCGAAGCAGTACGAGGCCGCCCTCACCGCCGCGCCCGCGTACCGCGTCCCGGTGCTGGTGCAGATGGTGAAGTTCCACGGCCACTTCCTGGAGGCGCTGGGGCGCTACCGGGACGAGACGGGCTGGAAGCCCACGCCCGCGCAGGCCCGGGCGGTGGCGGAGGCGAAGGCCGCGCTGGAGCACGCCACGCTGAGGCTGGAGGCCACGGGCGCCTTCCGCGACACGGAGGCGCTGGCCAGGACGCAGCCCCAGCTCGCCCTGGACCTGGTGGGCGATGCGTGCCACGCGGCGCGCGGGTGGGACCTGTGGGCCTCCACGAAGGCCCGTTGAGCCCCGGGCTCAGGGCCCGTCCTGACGCCGGCCCCCCGGCTTGAGCCGCTGGAGGCCCGCGGTGAGCGCCGCCTTCCCGGAGGCCATCCACCGCCGGCCCCGCTGCCGCGCGACCATCACCGAGCCCAGCACGAGCCGCTGCGCGCGCATCTGGAGCAGGTCCGCCCTCAGCTCCATGGGCGTCACGGTGCGGATGCGGCCCTGCTCGTAGGCCTCCGTGATGGCGCGGCGCTGGAGCTTGCCGCTGCTCGTCTTCTGGAGCTGGCCGTAGCGGATGAAGAGGACGTCCTCCTGCGCGAGCGTCACGCCCACCGTCTCCAGCACCGACTGACAGACCTGCTTGCGGCTGGCCTCCAGGCGCTCCAGCGCGGACGGGTGGTTCACCTCCGCCAGCACCACGAGGCGCCCCTTCACCTGGATGACGGCGGTGCGCCCCGGGCGGATGAAGGCCAGCCGCTCCACGGCCTGCTCGAAGTCCGCGGAGAAGAAGCTCTGGCCGTTCACCTTGATGCGGTCGTTGATGCGCCCGGTGATGAAGAGCTCGCCCTCCTTCTGGAAGCCCAGGTCGCCCGTGGCGTAGAAGCCGTCCTCGCCGCGCAGGGGCCGGTCGTCCAGGAAGTACGACGGCGCCAGGCTGCCGCCGCGCAGCTCGATTTCCCCCATCTCGCCCTCGCCGCACGGCCGGCCGTCCTCGGCGCGCAGCCGCACCTCGAACTCCGTCAGCGGGCGGCCCACGGAGATGGCCGGCTGGCCGTTGGGCGCGGTGATGACGCGCACCGTCTGGCGCGGCGGCACGCTCGCGACCATCAGCACCGTCTCCGCCATGCCGTAGCAGGGCATGAACACGTCGCGCCGCAGGCCGCACGGGGCGAGGATCTCCAGGAACTGCTCCAGGTTGGGGATGTTGATGGGCTCGCTGCCCAGGTAGATGCTCTGCACGCGCGACAGGTCCAGCCGCTTCAAATCGTCCGCGTCCGCCGACTTGAGCGACTTGAGCGCGTAGTCGATGGCGAAGTTGGGGATGACGGAGCCCATCACCTTCTCGGAGGAGATGAGCTCCAGCCAGCCCAGCGGGTCCATCAGGAACGACGCGGGCTGGGACAGCAGCAGGTCATTGCCCACCGTGATGCAGGTGAGCAGCCCGCCGATGAGCCCCATGTCGTGGTAGAGCGGCAGCCAGCTCGTCACCCGGTCCTCGGCCGTGCGGCCGTCGTGCCGGATGATCATCCGCAGGTTCGCGGCCAGGTTCTCGTGGGTGATGGGCACGCCCTTGGGGAACGACGTGGACCCCGACGAGAACTGCACGAACGCCAGCTCCTCCGGCGCCACCTCGCGCAGCTTCGCTCCCGGACGCTTCGCGCCCGCGGGCGGCGGCGGCAGGCGCTCCAGGGGCAGCTCCAGGCCGGCCAGGCTGGGCACGTCCAGCACGAGCTGCGCGCCGTAGCGCTCGCGGATGCGCCCGAGGAACTCCCGGTAGGGCCCCTTCGGCGTGCTCAGGATGTACGGCTTCACGGACAGGGGCACCGCGCCCAGCTCCATCAGCGCCAGGAAGGCGAAGATGACGGACGAGGAGGTCTCGAAGGGCAGCACCACGCGCGTGCCCGGCGCCACGCCGCGCGCGCGGAAGTGCTCCGCCGCCCCGGCCACCCGGGAGGCGAACTCCCGGTAGGGCACGAACTCCGGCGGCCCGACGAAGTCGTCGTAGAGAAACAGGCCGCGCCGCGGGTCCACCGCCTCCAACCGCTGGATGATGTCGAGCATGTGAAAAGCCTCCCCTCCGGGTTCTTCAGTGCGCGGGCGCCACCTGGCGCATCCACGCGAGCACACGGGGCAGCACCTCCGCGCGGGCGCGCTCTCCGCGCACCACGTCGAAGTGGCCCGCGTCCCAGCTCAGCCCCTGCGCGCGCCCCAGCACGGCCAGCTCCTTGCGGGTGCCGCCCAGGTGGGCCACCAGCTTCTCCACGCGCATCGGTGACGCATGGAACAGGTCCGCCGCGCCCACGCCCGCGAACACCGGCAGCGTCACGTCGCGCAGCGCGCTCCAGTAGTTCGTCGCGCCGTCCGCGCTGCGGAACGCGCCCGTGGGCGCCCAGTCCGTGAACTGCCGCATCACGCCCGCCGGTTCGTCCCAGGGCCCCTGCTTCAGCGCCTTCGCCGGGAAGCGCCCCAGCAGCCCCGCCAGCGCGGCCGAGAAGCCCAGTTGGAAGCGCTTCTTGAACCCGCCGTCGCTGTAGTCGTTCACCGCCGAGGACAGCGTGCACACGCCAGACACCGCGGCCTGGAGCGAGGGGTCCACCCCCAGGGCCGCCAGCGCCGCGTAGCCCGCCATGCTGTGGGCCAGCAGGAACAGCGGCCCGGTGTGCCGCGCGCGCACGGCCCGCACCAGGTCCGGGATGTCGTGGCGCACGTACGTGTCGAAGCTCCAGTCGTACGCGCGCTTCGCGGGCCAGCGGCTCTTGCCGTGCCCGCGCAGGGACGCGACGTAGGCCACGCAGCCCGCGTCCACGAACGTGCGCGCGGCCCCGTCACCCTGCGCGCCCAGGAAGAAGCGGCCGTCGGAGAACAGCCCCGGCAGGAAGAGCACGCCGGGCGCGGAGTCCCGTGTCCCGGACAGGCGCGCCTCCACGACGTGCAGCGCGTGCTCCTGGGACGTGGGCACCCAGAACTCCAGGGACGCGAGCTCCGGCTTCGCGTTCGTGCTCATGGGCGCGGCTCCTCCACGGGGGCCGCCGGGGCGCGCGCGGCGGCCAGGAACTGCTGCAGCGACGCGAGCGACCGCTCCCGCGCGTCCAGGAAGGCCACGCTCACCAGCGCCTCCACCGCCACCGGCCCGTCCGCCGCCAGGAACACGCGCTGCCGGAAGCGCGCGCGGTAGTTGAGGCCGTCCTCCTCCAGCTCGTCCGCCGCCGGCGACTCCAGCTCCGTGTGCACCACCACGTCGCCCGGGGGAATCTCACGGCGGTAGTCCACCTCCACGCGCGACACCACGGCCACCACCGGCCCCCCGCGCGTCAGCCCCTGCCGCTCCAGCCAGGCCCAACGGCCCGCCTCCAGGTACTCCAGCGTGGTGGCGTTGTTCACGTGCCCCAGGGTGTCCAGGTCGTTGGGGCGCACGCGCAGCGTGAGGGACGACTCTTCGAAGTGCACGGGGGGATGTCCTTCTGGCTGCCGGGGGGGGACAGCGACTTCAGGGAGACGGAGCGCGCGTCACGATGACCACCGTCGAGACGAACCCTCCGCTATGTGACAGCGAGACAGCGACCTGCAGGGCCTCGCGCGCCAGGTGCGCCGCGAGCGTGCCGTGAAACCGGAAGCGCGGCGCGTGCCGGGCGTCGTGGACGAGCTCCGCGTCCGTCCAGAACCAGCCGGCGACCGCGGGCAGCGCCTTGAAGAGGGCCTCCTTCGCGCTGAAGCCCGCCGCCAGGCTCTGCAGCGGATCCGCCGCGCGCTCGAAGTGGGCGAGCTCCGCGGCGGTGAAGAAGACGTCCGGCTCCCGCAGGGCCCGCGCGGCCTCCAGCTCCGAGATGGCCTGGAGGTCGTGGCCCAGGCCCATCAGCACCCGACGAGGTCCATCCAGGTGTCCTCCACCTCCTCGCGCGACGCCACCGTGATGCCGGTGATGCGCTTGAGGGCGTGGAAGATGAGCTGCTCCTTCTTGCGCAGCGCGTCCGGCGCGTAGAAGCCCTCGCGGTGCTCCAACTGATCCCACCAGTTGACGTGGGTGTCGCGGCTCTCCACGCGCTCGCGCTTGCTGCCGTGCACCTCGCCGCCGTCGCGCAGGAACAGGTGCGCCACCGCGAACGCCTCCTTGGCCTTGTAGGCGCCGCTGTCCACCAGCGCCTTGGCGAAGGCGATGAAGTAGTTCATGTGCTGCACTTCGTCCGCGGCCACCTGCTTGAACAGCGCGCGCAGGCCCGGGTCCTGGACCCTCTGCGAGCACTGGCCGTAGTCCACCGCCGCCACCACCTCGGAGATGGCCAGCAGCGTGAGCGTGCGCAGCATGTCGTCGTCGGGGAAGACCTTGCGGAACTCGATGAAGGTGGCGTCGCTGACGGGCTCCAGCTTCAGCACCGAGGACAGGCGGTTGAACGCCGTCTCGTGGTGCGCCTCCTCCTCGTTCCAGTAGCGGCTCCACGTGCCGCACGCCTGCATGATGGCGGCGACGGTGGGGTTCTTCTCCTGCCACCGGCGGCACTCTCCGTCCGCCAGCCGCTCCAGCCGGTCCGCGCCCGGCTTCGTCGTCAGCTCCGCCCGTCCCGCGTTCCACACCAGGTGCCGGTCGGCTTCACCCACCTGTGTGGAGTCCACGTGGGAGAGCATCTCCACCACGCTCCAGCGCCGCGACTCGTGCAGGCGCTGCTGCTCCCAGGTGACGTCCACCAGCGACATGCCCCGCTGGGTGAGCGCTTCGTACAGCTCCGCCAGGATGGCCGGGCGGCCTTCGCCCGGAGGAGCCTTGGAGGGGACGCCGGTCGCTTCTTCGTGCTCGAGGCTGCGCGCCAGGACGCTCATGCCGACTTCCGCTCCGGGTTCGTGACTTCACCCATGAAGACCGCCAGGACCTGCGACACCGGTGTATCCAGGGACAGTGCCGGCAGGCGGACCCGCAGTCCAAAATCCTTGCGCAGCCCGTTGGACGTGCGGGCAAAGGCCTCCATCAGGTCCACGCTGTTGGTCATGCGCCCGGAGCGCGTGATCAGCGCCGCGAGCGAGAGATCCTCGGCGAACAACTCCTCCTCCGTGAGACCCACGTTTTCTGCGAACTTCCGGCGGATGTATGACTCGAGCTCCTGCGCGTCGGGCACGGGGGACCTTCCTTCCCAGGGCTTGAAAGTCGATTTTCCAGTCAGAAAACAGGAAAGATCTAACTGTGGCCCCGGAGCTGTCAATCAGCAACGGGTCACTTTGGATCCGCGTGCGAACCCGCCCTCCTGGGTTCGTTTCACGCGTTGTTCATGCAAGCAGGCGCGAGATTTCCTCGGCCGTGAAACCCGCGTCTTCCAGGATGACGCGTGAGTGTTGTCCCAGCGTGGGCGGTGGACGCAGTGCGACGTCGCCCATGCGCAGCGGCGTGAGCAGGTGTGTCACGCGGATGCCGCGCTGCGCATCGTCCGCGTCCACGAAGAGGCCGCGCGCGCGCAGTTGCGGATCCGCGAGCACCTCGTCGCCCTCCGCCACCGGCTCCACGCAGAACTCCGGGCCGGAGAGCTGCTCGCGCCAGTGCGCCAGCGGCTGGCTCGCGAGGATGCGGGCGAGCTCCGCCTTCACGCGCGCGCCGTCCTCGCCCCCTGAGTACGCGTCATCCAGCAGCTCCGGGCGGCCCAGCTTCGCGCAGAGTGCGCCGAAGAACTTGGGCTCCAGCGCGCCCACCGCGAGCCAGCGGTCGTCCGCGGTGCGGTACAGGCCATAGCTGGGGTAGCCGCCGTTGAGCGGCTCGCTCCCTCGCTGGAGCGGCGTGCCCTCCTGCCCCATGAACAGGCGCGAGGCCAGGTGCAGGTGGAGGAAGGCCAGCGCGCCGTCCGTCATGGACACGTCCACGAAGCGGCCCACGCCGGTGCGCTGGCGCTCGTGCAGCGCGGCCAGGATGCCCACCAGCGCGAAGAGGCTGCCCCCGCCGATGTCCGCCATCTGCACGCCCGGGAACGCGGGCGCGCCGCCGGCTTCGCCGCCGTAGCCCAGCAGGCCCGCGCGGGCCACGTAGTTGAGGTCATGCCCCGCCTTCAACCGGTCCGGCCCCGTCTGGCCGTAACCGGAGATGGCGCAGTAGATGAGCCGCGGGTTCTTCTGGCGCAGCACCGCCTCGCCCACGCCCAGCTTGTCCATGACGCCGGGGCGGAAGCTCTCCACCAGCACGTCGTAGTGGGCCACGAGGCGCAGGAGCGCGTCACGCCCCTCGGGCGTCTTGAGGTTCAGCGCGAGCGAGCGCTTGTTGCGGTGCAGCCCGTAGTAGAGCGCGCCCTCTCCGTCGCGGTGCGGCGGCATGTGACGGGTGGCGTCCCCCACGTCCGGGTCCTCCACCGTGTCCACGGTGGCGCCCATGTCCGCGAGCACCAGCGTCGCGTACGGGCCGGGCAGCAGGCGTGACAGGTCCAGCACCCGCAGGCCCGCGAGGGGGGCAGACGGCTCAGGCATGAAAACGGGGCTCCAGGGGGGAGGTGGAGACATGCAGACGGCGCGTCCCCACCAGGGGTGACGCGCCGTCGGTACGACACGAGACTCAGAGGCTCAGGCCAGCAGCTTCGCCAGCTTCATGGCGAGGCCCATGTCCATCGGCTTGAACTTGAGCTTGCCCTGCATGGCGGCCATCTGCGGGTTCAGCTTGCCCTCGCGGATCTTCACGAAGTCGTCGTTGCTGACGGTGACCGTCATCTTCGACGCGCCGTTGAGACCCTCGGACACCCAGCCGTCCGGCTTGGTGGTGTCCAGCGTCCACTTGCCGCCGCCCTCACCGGAGACGTCGAAGTGGATGATGGCGTTGATGTCCTTCGCCAGCTCCGGCTTCGCCTGAAGCTTCTCGGGAATCTGCGTCTCGATGATGTCCTTCGCGCTCGCCATGACTCGCTCCTTTTTAGCGTTGATTGGTGAATCAAGCCTGCGCGGACCGTAGTGGCGCGCCACGGCCCCGGTCAAGCACGGCCACGGGGGGCGTGCTCAGACGCGCGACGTGTCCGCCGAGGGGCCGAGGGACTGTCGCACCATCGACAGCAGGTCGTTGAGCTCGAAGGGCTTGGCCAGGTGGCCCATGGCGCCAATGTCCTTCGCCTTGCTGCCGACGTTGCGATCCGCGCTGAGGACGATGATGGGGATGCCCGCGAAGGCCGGCTTCTGGCGCATGCGCTGGGCGAACTCCCAGCCGTCCATCACCGGCATCATCAGGTCCAGGAGGATGAGGTGCGGAGGGTCCGGTTCCAGGCGCTCCAGGGCCTCCTTGCCGTTGCGGGCACGGCGGATCTCGAAGCCCTCGGCCTCCAGGATCTCCGAGAGCGCTTCGAGGATGTCGGGATCGTCATCCACGACGAGCACCACGGGTGCATCAGCATGCTGTGCGTTGAGCGAGGTCAGAGGTGTCTCCTCGATGCCGCTACCGGAGGTCGATCTTCCACCATCACTGGCCCCCCGGGTGCAAGAAATCAAGGGGCCCGCGGACGGAGCCGGAGCCCGTTGCAAAACCGACAGTCACTGCCCACCCTTCCGTTGATTCGAGGCACGGCCAGGGAGGCCCGCGTGACGTGGATGGGGGAGACGCCTGGAGGCAACGAAGCCGCGCCGGGGCTCGCGCTGCTGCCGCGGCAGGGGACACCCCGCCTGCTCGGCCCCCTGCTCCTGGACTACCTGGGGCTGGAGGCCCTGCCCCCCGCGCCCGCCGCGACGGGCATCGACGGGCTGATGGCCGCCGCGGGCTTCCGCCGCAAGGACGGCGAGCGCAACCTGTGGGAGCGCCAGGAGCGCATCCTGCTGGTGGGCGAGGAGCCGCTGGAGGACGGCGGACGCCTGGTCTGGGCGCTGCCGGTGCCCTGGAGCCTGGAGCAGGGTTCACCCCAGGTGTCCCAGGCTTCACCGCCGGGCGAGCGCGTGGCGGACCGCGTGCGCTTCCTGTCGCTCGCGTCGCACGACCTGCGCGGGTCGCTGGCCAACATCCGCTCGTACGCGGCCCTGCTGCTCAACGGGCGCATCCCGCTGGAGCCCAAGGCTCAGCGCGGGCTGGAGACCATCCTGCGCAACGCGGACCGGGCGCTCTCCTTCGCCCAGGACTTCTTCGACTCCAGCCGCGCGGACCTGGGCGCGCTCGCGTGTGAGCGGGAGCGGCAGCCGCTGCTGCCCATCCTGGATGCCGCGGTGGAGCGCACGCGCGCCGCGGCGTCCGCCGCCAACGTGGGGCTGGTGCTGGACGCGCTGCCGGAGCTGCCCGACGTGACGGTGGACGCGGGCCGCATCCAGCACGCGGTGGAGGCCTTCGTGCACCACCTGCTGGCGCGCGCGCAGCCGGGCGAGGCGCTCCACGTGCGCGCCGAGCGCCTGGGGCCCCAGGTGCGGGTGGAGGTGCGCCGCGAGGGCGCGGCCGTTCCGGAAGAGGACATCGACGCTGTCTTCCAGTGCGAGGCGCGGGCCTTCCGCGAGCGAAAGCTGGAGGATCCGCTGCGCGTCTTCCTGGCCCGGCAGGAGGTGGAGGCCCATGGCGGCCAGGTGGGTGGCCGGGTGGACGCGGGCGGCACCACCCTCTTCCTTACGCTGCCCTTATCGCTGCCAGAGGAACTCGGGCAGCCAGCGGGCTGGCAGGCATGAGCCCCGGCCGCTGGAGTTGCTAGCGCGACCCACCTCCCACCGGTATGCTCCCCCGCGCATTTCGTGAGGAGCGAAGCCATGGGATTGAAGCTTCCTGAGATTCTTCTGATTTTCGCGGCGCTGCTGCTGCTGTTCGGCGGCTCGCGGTTGCCGCAGCTCGGCTCGTCCCTGGGCAGCGCGCTCCGCAACTTCAAGCGCGGCTTCTCCAGCGACGAGGACAAGGACGACGCTTCCGAGAAGAAGCCCGGCACGCTGTCCGCGTCCACCACCGTGGACAAGGACGTCGCCGCGAAGTCGCCCAGCTCCCACGCCTGAGTGCGGGTCCGTCCGGGTGGGCCCGGGAAGGCCCCGCCCCTGACGTCACAACATCCCTGACCGTTCACCCGTGACGCCCGTACCCTGCTCGCTCTCAAGCGGCCAGGGACGGGCGTCGGGCTTTGGTGCGTCAGTCCATGACCTTGGCGCCTTCGTACATGGCGTCGATGGTCTTGATGTACTTCTGGCTGGCGACCTTGCGCTTCACCTTGAGGGTGGGCGTGAGCTCACCGGTCTCCTGCGTGAAGTCCGCGTCCATCACCGCGATCTTCTTGATGCTGGAGTACGGGGGGATCTCCGCGTTCACCTTCTTGATGATCTCCTCGACGGCCGCCTTGATCTCCGGCCGCTGGGAGTTCTGCGCGTAGGTGCCCACCGCGATGCCCTTCTCCTCCAGCAGCTTGCGCGCCGGCTCCTCGGAGACGGTGATCAGCGCCACGAGGAACGGGCGCTTGTCGCCGTACACCATGGCCTGGCTGATGAGCGGGAAGGTCTTGAGCGTGTTCTCGATGTTCTGCGGCGCCACGTTCTTGCCGCCCGCGGTGACGATGATGTCCTTCTTGCGGTCGGTGATGCGCAGGTAGTTGTCGGAGTCCACCTCGCCGATGTCGCCGGTGTGGAACCAGCCGTCCGGCTCCAGCACCTCCGCGGTGGCGGCGGGGTTCTTGTAGTAGCCCTTCATCACGCAGGGGCCACGCACGAGGATCTCACCATCCGCGGCGATCTTGATCTCCGTGCCCGGGACCGGCGGGCCCACGGTGCCGATCTTGATCTTCTCCACCCGGTTGGCGTTGCACGGAGCGCTCGTCTCCGTGAGGCCGTAGCCCTCCAGGACCTTGAGCTCCAGCAGGTCGAAGAAGTAGGCGATCTTCCGGGACAGCGGCGCGCCGCCGGAGATGAAGATGCGCATGTTGCCGCCCAGCTTCTCGTCGAGCGTCTTGCGCACCTTGGAGAACACGAGCTTCTTCGCCAGGCTGAACATCAGCGTGTCGTACTCGCGCCCCTGGCCCTTGGCCTCGGCGTACTCGTCGAAGAGGCCGAAGGCCCACTTGAAGAGCTTGCCCTTCACGCCGGGCGCGGCGGAGCCGTTGGCCACGACGTTGTTGTAGACCTTCTCGAACACGCGCGGCACGGACGGCAGCACCGTGGGGCGCGTCTCCGCCAGGTTCGCGAGCAGCTTGTCCACCGACTCCGCGATGATCAGCCGGAAGCCCATGGACAGCCACGCGGCCTTCACCACCTGGGCGAACACGTGCGCCAGGGGCAGGAACAGCATGACGGAGTCCTCCGGCTTCATCATGCCCATGGCCTGGGTGGCCTTCGCTTCATAGGCCCAGTTGCCGTGGGTGAGGATGACGCCCTTGGGGTCGCCCGTGGTGCCGGAGGTGTAGACGAGCAGGTTGGTGTCGTCCGACTTCACCTGCGCCACGCGCTCGGCGAACGCGGACTCGGCGGCCTGGGGCTGCCCCTTGCCGGAGGCCACCATGTCCGCGAGCGACATCTCCTTGTCGCCGGAGACCGGGCCCTCGAAGACGACGATCTTCTGCAGCGAGGGGATGTCCGCCAGCTTGGAGCGCACGCGCGACAGGCGGCCCGCCTGCTTGGCGTCCTTCTCGTCGTTGTCGACGAGCAGCAGCTTCGTCTCCGAGTGGTTCAGGACGTAGCGGCACTCATCCGGCGTGTTGGAGCCATAGATGGGGACCGTGATGGCCTGGGCCGCGCTGATGGCCAGGTCCGCGATGATCCACTGCAAGCTGGTGTTGGCGAAGATGGCGACCCGGTCCCCGGGCTGGATGCCCTGGGCGATGAGGCCCGCCGCCTGCGCCTTCACGTCCTCCAGCACCTGCGCGAACGTGACGTCCTGCCAGCGCCCGTCCTTCTTGTGCGTCACGCCTACCTTGGAGGCGTTCTGGGCCCGCTGAACGAGCAACTGGACGAGGTTCTGCTCCTGCGTCCCGCCCGCCGCGGGAGCCGTCGTGACCTGACTCTCTGCCCTCACTTGAGCTCCTCCTGGATGTCGGCATCCACCTTCTTGGCCCACTGCTGCACGCGCTGCCCCTCCGCGGGGTTGTACGCGGTGCTTCCCTGCTTGACCTTCTCGATGGCCGCGCTCGCCTCCTTCGCCTTGCCGTCCTTCAGCAACGTCTCGGCCAGGTAGTAGTGCGCGCGCAGCGACTGCGGAAACTTGGCGATGGCCTTCTGGTAGTACTCGGCGGACTTGCCCAGGTCCCGCTTGGGCCAGGGCAACTCATAGAAATAACGCCCCTTCACGACCCAGGGGCCGCCGTACTCGTACGTGGCGTCGAGCTTCAGCGCGGTGTCCAGCCGCTCGTTGAACTTGCCCTCCAGCCCGTCGCCCAGCGCCTTCATGATGCCCACGGCCTGCGAGTAGGAGCCGATGCCACAAGCGGCGAAGTAGTACCCCTCCACGCGCGCCGGCTGGAGCTTCGCCGCCTTGTCGCCGGCCTCCCAGGTCTGCTTGCCCAGGACCATCTTCAGCTTCTTCTCCGTGGCGCCGTCCGCCTGCCACTGGAGGATGCGGGCCTTGCGCCACGCCAGGTCGAAGTCGTCCGGCGCGGCCTTGAGCGCCTCGGACACCTGCGTGTCCAGCGCCTTCACGGACTCGGCGTCACCGCGCTTCGCGTACAACGCGTCGAGTTGGTCGAGCAGCGCGGGATCCGCGGCGTGTGCCGGGACGGCCCAAAGCACCCAAAGGGCAAGCAATTTCAAGCGCATCGAAAAGCCTTAGCACGCACGCTCGCCTACCATCAACCGAACGCGCCAGACGCAGCGCGGCAAAAAAGAAGACGGGACCGGCAAGGTGCGAACACCCCGCCAGGTCCCGTCAGCGATGCGACAGAAGCTGCTTGCGCCCGTCCGCTTCAGGCCGCGTCGGCCGTGGCGGTGTGCTCCTCGTTCTCGTTGAAGGCGATGAGGTAGCGCTCCAGGAAGTTCTTCGTCTTCAGCTCCACCTGGCGCACGCGCTCGCGCGACACGCCCCAGCGCTGGCCCAGCTCCTCCAGCGTCAGCGGCTTGTCCTGCGTGAGGCGCTCCTGGAGGATGTCCCAGCCCAGGTCGCCAATGCGCTTGCGCACCTTGGCCAGCGCGTCCTGGATTTCGGTGTCCTGCTCGCGGGAGAGGAACGACTCCTGCGGGGAGGGACCGCCGTCCTCCAGCCGGTCGAGGAAGGTCGTCTCGCCCTCCTCGTCGATGGTGGCGTCCAGCGAGAAGTCCACCATGCTGCCGCGCTCCGCCTCGCCGCCGCGCACCTGGCTGCGGTTGTCCTTCAGGTAGCGGGTGATGTAGGCGCGGATCCACCACACGGCATAGGTGGCGAAGCGCACGTTCTTCTTCGGATCGAAGTGCTCGATGGCCTTCATGAGGCCGACGTTGCCTTCCTGGATGAGGTCGTCCAGGCGGGCCCCGCGATTGGCGAACTTCTTCGCCACGGCGACCACGAAAGCGAGGTTGGAGCTGGCGAGCGTCTGTCGGGCGCTCTCGTCACCCTTGCGGGCCTGGCGGGCCAGCTCGTACTCCTGCTCACGCGTGAGCTGCTGGTGCCCGCCCAGGTGACGCAGGTAATGCGAAAGGCCCTCTGCCGCGTACTTCGTCGAGTTGGCCATGATTTCCCGTCCTTCCGTTCGTAACTGCCGGACGCGATGAATCCCCCGACGAACCGCGTCCATCTGTCACTAGGACGCGCAACGGCGGAAAGGGTTTCTCATTCCTTCCAAGAAGGGCATTTCCCCCTCTTACCCTTGTCAAAAGCCCATCACGCGCTCGCACTTCCGGGCGCTTGGAGGCGCGCGACGCGACGGGTGGGACAGCACCTACGTTTCCGGTCACGAAGTCTTCAACGCTTGAGCGCGGGGAAGATTTTCTCGGGGTTGAGCAGGCCTGATGGATCGAAAAAGGCCTTCAGGCGCCGCTGCAGCTCCAGCAGCGCGGGCGCCTGCTCCAGCGCCAGATATTCCCGCTTCGCGTGCCCCACGCCGTGCTCGCCGGTGATGGTGCCGCCCAGCTCCACGGTGAGCATCAACATGCGGCGCAGCGCCTCATCGACGAGGGGGCGCTGGCTGGGACCTTCGTACAGGATGTTGGCGTGCAGGTTGCCGTCGCCCGCGTGGCCGTAGGTGGCCACGGTGAGCCCCAGCTCCTCGCCCATCTTCTTCAGCCGCTCGATGATCTCGGGAATTTTCGAGCGGGGGACCACGATGTCCTCGGAGATCTTCGCCGGCTTGAGCGCGCGCAGCGCCGGCGAAATCACCCGCCGCGCCGCCCACAGCTTCTCGCGCTGGCTGTCGTCCTGGGCCACCAGGGTCTGGGTGGCCCCGTGGCGCTCGCAGAGGTCCCCCAACAGTTGGAGCTCCGCGAGCACGCCCTCGGAGGTGTTGCCGTCGACCTCGGCGATGAGGGCCGCGCCCGCGCCCGGGGGGAACTGGAAGCTGCCCCGGTGCACGATGGCCTGGACGGCGACCTCGTCGATGAGCTCCAGGCAGCGCGGCAGCAGGCCCGCGGCGAGCACCGCGGAGACGCCCTTCGCCGCGTCCAGCACGGACGGGAACACCACCAGCGCGGTCATCACCTGACGCGGCAATGGAATGAGTTGCACCGTGATTTCGGTGGCCACGCCGAGCGTGCCCTCGGAGCCCACGAAGAGGCCCACCAGGTCGTAGCCGGCCACGCCCTTGATGGTGCGCCGGCCCACGCGCAGCACCTCGCCGTCCGGCATCACCCACTCCAGACCGATGACGTAGTCGCGCGTGACGCCGTACTTCAGGGCGCGCGGGCCGCCGGCGTTCTCCGCCACGTTGCCGCCCAGCGTGCAGAACTCCCAGGAGTTCGGATCCGGCGGGTAGAAGAGCCCTTGCGCCTCCACCGCCTTCATCAGGTCGCCCGTCACCACGCCGGGCTCCACCACCGCGGTGAGGTCCTCGCGGGAGATGGAGCGGATGCGGTTCATGCGCTCCAGGCTCACCGCCATGCCGCCCTTGAGGGGCAGCGAGCCGCCGCTCTTGCCGCTGCGCGCGCCGCAGGGGGTGAAAGGCACGCCGTGCGCCTGGCACGCCTTGAAGATGGCGGACACCTGCGCGGTGGACTCCGGCAGGAGGACGGCGTCCGGCCGGTAGACGCCGCTGTCGGACTCGTCGCGCGCGTAGGCGTCGAGCGTGGCCTCGTCGCGCTTCACCTGGCCCTGGGAGAGCACGTCCGCCAGGGCCTCCAGCACCTTCGCCACGCGCTCGGGCGCCACCCGCTCGAAGGTCTGGGCGGCGGGGTTCATCGGCCTGTCCCCGGACGGGCGCCCAGGCGGGCCCACAGCTCGCGGCGCAGGGGGCCGTCGCGGCGCAGGCGCCCTTCATAGGCCTCCGCGTGGGTGACGGCGTCGCGCTGGTGGTCGGCCCTCAGCCGCAGGCACGCCTGCTCCGCCTCCAGGATGCAGGCGGTGGCGGGGCTGCCGAGCACGCGGGCGAGCGAGCGCGCCACCTGCCGGGCCAGGTCCTCCTGGAGGATGAGCCGGTGGGCGAAGAGGTCCACCAGCGCGCCGATGCGCCCGAAGCCCACCACGCGCGAACCCGGCACGTAGGCCACGTGGGCGCGGCCGGTGAAGGGCAGGAGGTGGTGCGGGCACATGGAGTGGAAGCGCAGGTCCGTCACCACGACCAGCTCGCCGGAGGAGTCCGAGGGCGCGGGGTAGGTCTTCCCGAGCGCCTCCTCCGGGGTGCGGCCGTAGCCGTCGAGGAAGCCGTTCGCCCACACGTCGGCCACGCGCGTGGGCGTGTCCACCAGGTTCACGTCCTGGAGGTCGAGCCCCGCGGCGGTGAGGAAGTCGCGGACCGCCCGGGCCATGGCGGCGGGGTCGGGGCGCACGGCGCGAGGGGCCGGGGCCTTGGCGGCGGGGGCGCGGCGACGGGAACGGGAGGAAGGCACGGGCGGCGCGACTCCTGGCGCGGTGGGGCGTGGCGGTGGTCCACCCAACCTAACCGATGCGGCCAGGAGGGACGTCCGGAATGAAAACAACGTTCCCTGGTCATCGTGTCGTGGCGGGGCTCGCCCGCGGCGTTGAATCGCCGCACCGCTCCATCCGTCCGTGCCCGGGAGCACCGGGAGACGGATGGATGCTCTGCCTGCCTTGACACTCCCGGGGGCCGACAGTAAGCCAGCCTGGACCCTCAGATGCTCTCGCGCGCCCACACCCTTGCCCGCCTAACCGCGATGCTGCTCGTCGCGCTCTGGGGTGCCCAGCCGCTGGGTCTGGCGCTGCACGTGGAGCAGCACGCGCACCGGTTCTGTCCGCAGCACCAGACGTTCGAGGAGGACGCGCGGCGCGCGAACCCCGCGCTGTCCCGCTTCTCCGAGCGCGCCCCCGTCGTCGCCTCCGTCCCGCCCGCCGTGGCGGACGCGACGGGCCTCAACCACGAGACGTGCCCGCTGCTCACGGCCGCCCCGCAGGTGGGGGCCCTCGCGGGCTCGGACGTCCCTGCCGCTTCGGCGTGCGTGGAGAGCAACCACCCGGCCACCGCGCCGCCCCGCTCCTTCGCGCCGCTCGCCGTCCTCGACACCGCGCCCAAGGCCTCGCCTCCGACGCACGCGTAGTCCCGCGTGTCGTGTCCGTGAAGCAGGTCATCAGGTCGACAGCTCGTCGTGGGGCGCGCACGCGCGTGCTCCACGGCCGGCCGGTTCCGAGGAGCAAACATCCGTGTCCCCCCTTCCGCGCAGGAATCCCCGCGCCCTCGCCGTCGTGCTCGCCGCGCAGTTGTCCGCGAGCGCCGCGTGGGCCCAGCAGTCCCCACCCGCAACCGAGTCCCCGCCCGCTTCTGAGGACACTCCGGCGCTGAGCCCGGAGGAGATGGAGGAGATTGAGAAGGCGCTGGGCACGGACACGAGCACGCGCGCGCGTCCGTCCGGCGACACGTCCCCGGCGTCGCCCACCGCGACGAACGACTCCGGCGTGACGCCGCTGAAGCTGCCCAACGCCATCTCCGGCGGCACCAACTTCCTCAACCTGAGCTTCATCCTGGACATGGCCCTGGCGGCCTTCTCCAACAAGGAGCCCCTGCAGGGCGGCGCGCACGACCCGACGAAGAACGGCTTCAACCTCCAGCAGTTGGAGCTGTCCATCGGCTCCGTGGTGGACCCGTACTTCCGCTTCGACAGCAACCTCGTCTTCAGCCAGTTCGGCGTGGAGATTGAAGAGGCGTACGTCACCACGTTGGACCTGCCCGCCAACCTCCAGGTGCGCGCGGGCCAGTTCCTCACCCGCTTCGGGCGGATCAACGCCACGCACCCGCACGCGTGGGACTTCGTGGATCAGCCCTTCATCATGAGCCGCTACTTCGGCGCGGAGGGCAACCGCGGCCTGGGCGTGGAGGGCTCGTGGCTCACGCCGCTGCCCTGGTACGTGGAGGTGATTGGCAGCGCCACCGACGCGACGGGCGAGGCCACCGCGCGCAGCTTCTTCGGCGCCGCCGCCGAGCGCGTGCTGTCCCCGCTGGACTTCCAGCTCACCGGCGCGGTGAAGCAGTTCTTCCCCCTGTCGGACGACCTGTCGCTGCTCTGGGGCCTGTCCGCCGCCACGGGCCCCAACGCCACGGGCTACCGCAACCACACCAGCATCTACGGCACGGACGTGTACCTGAAGTTCCGGCCCATCACGTCCCAGAGCTCGCAGCAACTGGTGCTCCAGGCGGAGGTGCTCTACCGCCGCAGGCAGGTGCCGGAGGACGTGCTGTCCGACTGGGGCGGCTACGCGCAGACGGTGTGGCGCTTCTCCAACCGCTGGGCCACGGGCCTGCGCTACGAGTTCGGCTCGGCCGCGAAGACGCTGGAGGGCCGCGTGGCGAATGATCCGCTCGACCCCGAGTGGATCTCCGACCGCCAGCGCATCACAGCGTCGGTGACGTTCTGGCCCACGGAGTTCTCCCGCCTGCGCCTGCAGGCCGCCACGGACCGCGTGGGCTGGCGCGAGTCGCCGGACTACTCGGCCTTCCTCGCCCTTGAAGTCGTGACCGGCGCCCACGGTGCCCATGCGTTCTGACCCCTTCTTCCGGAGCCCTTCCATGCGTTCCCTTCGCCTGTTCGCGGCCCTGTGCGCCGCCGTCGTCAGCCTCACCGCCGTCCCCGCTCGCGCGGACCTGAAGGTCGTCGCCACCCTCCCGGACCTGGCCGCGCTGGCCAGGACCGTGGGCGGGGACAAGGTGGACGTCACCGCGCTCGCGCTGCCCACGCAGGACCCGCACTTCGTGGACGCCAAGCCGAACCTGGCGCTCGCGCTCAACCGCGCGGACCTGCTCATCGCCGCGGGACTGGACCTGGAGATCGGCTGGCTGCCCACGCTCCAGTTGGGCGCGCGCAACAGCCGCATCCAGTCCGGCAACCCGGGCTACCTGGACGCGTCGCGGTTCGTGAGCCTCCAGGAGGTCCCCGCAGGTCAGGTGGACCGCAGCCAGGGCGACGTGCACCCCGGCGGCAACCCGCACTACCTCTATGACCCGCGGCAGGCCCTCAAGGTGGCGGCGGCCATCGAAGCGCGCATGTCGCAGTTGGATGCGAAGAACGCCGCGGCCTACAAGGCCAACCTGGCGAAGTTCACGCAGGAGCTGCAGGCGGCGCAGGCGGGCTGGGAGAAGCGGCTCGCGGGGTTCAAGGGCGTGCCCGTCATCGCGTACCACCGCACGACGGCGTACCTGCAGGACTGGCTGGGCTTCAAGACCATCGCCTTCCTGGAGCCCAAGCCGGGCATCCCGCCGAACCCGTCCCACGTCGCGCAGGTGCTGGGGCAGGGCAAGGCCAACAAGGTGAAGCTGGTGCTCAAGGAGGACTACTACCCGGACAACATCGCGAAGCTCGTGGCGTCGAAGATCCCCGCCGCGCTCGTCACGCTGCCGGGCGGCACCGACTTCCGCTCCGGCCAGACGTACGTGCAGCGCCTGGAGCTGATGGTGGGCCGGCTGGAGCAGGGCCTCGCCGGGAAGGGGGAATGACGCCATGAAGCGCTTTCCACTCAAGGCATGGTTGCTTCCCGTCGCGCTCGTGTCCGGGTGCGCGTTCGACGCGGGCGAGGGCTTCGCGGTGCTGGAGCCCTCCGTCCAGGCCGCGTACACGCCGGTGTCCGGCCGCGACGCGGGCGACGGCTACCAGGCGCTCGCGTCCGACTTCCAGTTGCGCATGGACACCGGCGCGGTGAGCCTGGGCAGCATCGACCTGCTGGCCAGCTCCGGGGGCGGAGGCAGCACGACGTTCGACCCGTCCTCTCCGCCGCCGGGCTACTCGCTGTGCCACAACGGGCACTGCCACAGCGACTCCGGGGCGCTCGTGGACTACGAGGACATCCAGGCGGAGCTGGGCGGCGGTGGCAGCACCACCGTCACCGTGGCCAACCTGCCGGTGGACGCGGAGCTGGACCTGCTGGCGCCCGCGACCCGCGGCCTCACCTGCGAGCCCGCGTGCGCGCTGGGCAAGACGACGCTGTCCCGGGGGCGCTGGGCCGTCACGGGCCTGCGGATGACGGGCAGCGTGCGGGATGGCCGCGTGCCGGCGCGCTTCGCGGGCGCCCTGCCCTTCCGCTTCACCGCGACGGTGACGGGCGCGGAGGCCACGCCGGTGGCGGTGCTCACCGGCGACCTGGACGTGCCGTCCGACCGGGAGAACGCGCCGCGCGTCGAGCTGGGCCTGAAGCTGGAAGTGACGCCGGCCCTCTTCGACGCGGTGGACTGGTCCGCCGCGAAGCCGGGCACCGACGGCGTGGTGGACCTGGACGCGCCTGAGAACGCGGCGGTGCGCGCCGCGCTCCTGGAGAAGGTGGCGGCGCTGAGCCCCACCGCGGAGGTGAGCCGTGGCTCACGGTGAACACGAGACGGAGCTGGACCGGGGCCACCGCGCCGCGGTGCCGGAGCCTGGCGAGCCGCTGCTCAAGTGCGAGCAGTTGGTCATCGGCTACGGGGGCAAGGACATCCTGCCGCCCATGGACCTGGTGGTGCGCCGCCACCAGTTCGTGGCGGTGGTAGGCCGCAACGGCTCCGGCAAGAGCACCTGGTTCAAGACGCTCCTGGGACTGATTCCCCCGGTGTCCGGCCGCATCACCCTGGGCGCGCCGCACATCCGCAGCGCGTACGTGCCGCAGATGTCCGCCATCGACTCGCTGCTGCCCGTGCACACGCGGGAGCTCACCAGTTGGGGACGGCTGTCCGGGTGGAACTTCCTGCGGCCCTTCCCCAGCAAGACGGACCGGCAGAAGGTGGAGGCGGCGCTCGACACTGCGGGCGCGCGCGGCATCGCGAAGCGGCCCTTCCGCGACCTGTCCGGCGGCGAGAAGCAGCGCGCGCTGCTGGCGCGGGTCATCGCCACCGAGGCGGACGTGGTGCTGCTGGATGAGCCCACCGCCGCGATGGACGCGGTGGCGGAGAAGCAGACGATGCTGCGGCTGTGCGCGCTCGCGCATGACCGGGGCCTGGGCGTGGTGGTGGTGAGCCACGACCTGTCCGTCGCCGCCGAGCACGCCGACGTCATCCTCTTCGTGGACCGCGAGCACCGCTGCTTCGTCATGGGCGATGCGCGCACCGTGTTCTGTCACCCCGCCTTCCGCCGCCAGTACGGCGACGATTACTGCCACAGCGCGCCCCAGGGACCCCACCGTGGAAACAACCCTGCTTGAGCCCTCGAAGTGGGAACAGTTCCAGGCGGGCTGGGAGCTGTTCCGCGACCCCATCCTCTGCGCGCTCATCGCCGGGTGCGTGCTGGGCTTCCTCAGCGTCTACGTGGTGCTGCGGCGCATGGTGTTCGTCAGCGCGGCGGTGACGAACACCGCGGGCCTGGGCGTGGCGCTGGCCTTCTTCGCGGAGATCCACCTGGGCGTGCACGTGGATCCGCTGGTGGGCGCGGTGGTGCTGTCCGTCGCGGCCACGCTGCTGCTGATGATTGAACCCGCGCGGCTGCGGCTGTCGCGGGAGAGCCTGCTGGGGTGCGCGTTCGCCTTCGCGGGCGGCGCGGCCATCCTGGTGGGCGACCGCATCGCGCAGGAGGCGCACGACATCCAGGGCATCCTCTTCGGCACCGCGGTGCTGGTGACGCCGGATCAACTCCAGGCGGTGGCGGTGGCCGGCGCGGTGCTGATGGTGCTGCACCTGTGGTGGTTCCGGGGCATCGCCTTCGTCAGCTTCGACCGCATTGGCGCCACCGTGCAGGGGCTGCCGGTGAAGCTGCTGGACACGGTGTTGATGGTGTCCATCGGCATCATGGTGGGCGTGTGCGCGCGGGCCCTGGGCGCCCTGCCCGTCTTCGCGTTCTCCACGCTGTCGGCCATCGCCGCGCTGGTGCTGGACCTGCGGCTGCCGTGGACCTTCTTCACGGCGACCGTGCTGGGCGGCATCGCGGGCGCGGGCGGGTACCTGTTCGCGTACTTCTACGACTTCCCGGTGGGAGGCTCTCAAACCGTCCTGTCCGGGGTGCTGGTGCTGATGATGATGCTCGTGCGCCTGGTGCGCGTGCCCTTCAAGCGCCGGGCGTGAGCGGGAGGCCGCCGTCGTCCCTGGCTTCAGCGGACGGCGGCGGACACCTTCTTGAACTCGGGCGTGCCCGCGCGGCCCAGCATGTCGAACAGGGCCGACTCCACGGTGAGGATGCGCGCGCCCGCGTCGCGGCACAGCTCCAGGCCCACGCGGCGGTCCTCCTCCGAGCGCGACAGCACCGCGTCCGCGAGCAGGCACGGCTCCCGGCCGCTGTCCGCCAGGTCGCGCGCCGTCTGGAAGACGCAGATGTGCGTCTCCATGCCGGTGATGAGCACCTGCTTGCGGTCCCCCAGCACGGAGAGCACGTCCGGCGTGGCGGCGGAGAACTCCAGCTTCTCCAGCGGCTTGAACTCCCCCAGGCGCAGCTTGAGCAGCGAGTGCGTGCGGCCCAGCCCCTGCGGGTACTGCTCCGTGACGATGACGGGCAGGCCCAGCGCCCGCGCCCCCTCCACGGCGGCGCCCGTGCGCGCGAGCATGCGGTCCAGGGCGTCGCGGTCCATCGCGGCGCACAGGCGCTCCTGGATGTCGACGACGAGCAGCGCGGCCTGCTCGGGCTTCAGGCGGAACGACGGCATGGGGCGGCTCCTTGGAGGATGTCCCTAGTGACGCGAAGGCCGCGCCTGCGTCAAGCGCGGCGGCGTGCGGGCTCAGGCGCCGTGAACGGTCCAGGGCGCTTCACCGCCCCGGGGGACGGGCGCGGTGTCCACCGAGGCCGCGTCCGGCACCCGGCGGAGCGCCGTGCGGCCCCGGTGCCCCCGCGCCGCGAAGCCCCGTGCGCGTTGCAGGCCCGGCAGGTGCGGATCCGCGTCGCGCCACAGGTCCAGCACCACGGCGAAGTCGTGCGCCGCCTCGGACATGCACTCGCAGGCGACGTGGGCCTCCGCGACCAGCAGCATGCAGTGGCCACAGCCGGGCCGCTCCCCTGCCCGCTCCAGCGCCAGCTCCAGGGCCTTCTCCTCGCGGCCGGAGCGCAGGCGGATGCGGGCCAGCGTCTCCCGGGGCGGCCGGCAGAAGAGCGCGGGGCCCACGGGGCGCAGGCGGCGCTCCAGGCGCAGCGCCCGCGTGAGCGCGGCCTCCGCCCGGCCAGAGTCTCCCCGGCGCGCATCCAGCGTGCCTCGCAGCTCCTGCGCCGCGACCTCCACCGTGCGCGCCACGTCGCGGGCACACAGGGCGCGGCCCTCGGAGCGCGGCGCTTCCGCCAGGGTGAGGACCAGCGCGTCCAGGGCGCCGCACGCGCGCTCCACGTCGCCCAGCCGTCCCGTCTCCAGGGCGCAGACGCCCTTCGCGTACAGGCGCACGGCGTCGCGCAGCCCGGCCTCCGCGACGGTGGCGGCGTCTCCCAGCTCCATGGGGACCTCCGCGGCCGCCCGGCTGAAGCCGAAGCGCAGGTGCGCGGCGACGAGCGTGGTGGCGGCGAAGAGCACCGCCTGTGGCTGGCCTCCTGAAGCCTCCACGCGCTGCCGCAGCTTGCGCGCCCAGGCCTGCGCGCCCCGGTACTGCCCCACCTCCACGCAGCCTTCGCTGAGCAGGCGCAGGGCGGTGTCCGCGCTCGGCGCCACCTCCAGGGGCAGCGACTCGCGCGCGAGGTACGCGTCGTCCGCCGTCACCGCGGCCTCCAGGACGCGGTTCGCGTCCACCGCCCTGCCCACGCGCAGCAGCAGGCGTCCGGCGGCGAGCAGCGCGGGGCTCCCCGAGGGCACGAGCGACGGGAGCAGCTCCGCGCTCTCCAACGCCGTCTCCGGCCGGGCGCTGGGCAGCCACGCCTGCACCCAGGCCACGTGCACGCCCGCGTGAGCCGGGTGCGTGCGCAGCAGGTCGCGCAGGAGGAACTGCGCGTAGGGCTGTCCCTGCCCGGGGCGCCCGTCGGATTCGTACCCGTCCAGCAGGAAGCCCGCGAGCAGCAGGCGCGGCTCGGGCTCCTGGGGGTAGCGGTCGATGAGGCACTCCATCTCCCGCACGAAGGCATGTCTGCCATTGGCGGGCCCCTTGTCCGCGAGGAGGCTGGCCGCGACGACCAGCCGCTGCTCCATGTCGGTGGTGCCCTCCGCCAGGGTCAGCGCCTTGCGGATGGCCTCCGCGCGGTCCGCCGTGAAGCGCTGCCCCACGCCCCGGGCGAGCGCGAGCCCCCACCACGCCATGGCGAGGGACGGGTCCTTCCGCGCGGCCTCCGCGAAGGCGCGCCGGGCCTCCAGCGCCCAGCCCAGGTGGAGCAGGCGCAGGCCCTGATTGAAGTACGCCTGCGCCAGGGGGACTTGCGTCGTCACCTGGAGGTGCGCGTCTCCCAGCCCGTCCAGGAGCGGCGGCGTGGGAAGGGCTTCGTCCGGCAGGTCCTCCCACGCGACGTGGGAGTGGACCGACGGGGCATCGGCTCGGAACAGACGTGCCAGCATGGTGTCCTCCTCACGCTCCGGTCATCGGAGCGACAGCGTGTTGACGGAGGCGTCGGTCGCGCGCACGCGCACGGCCAGCCTCCTCCAGGCGGTGGACAGCTCCTCGGCCGGGATGGGGGACGCCTTGCGCCGCGCCGCCAGGCACTCGCGCCGCCAGGCCAGGCCCACGTCGCGGGCCACCCACGCCTCGTACTCCGCGAGCCAGTCCGCCAGCCGCGCGAGCCCCGCCCGCGCCGCCCTGCGCTCCGGCCCGGTGGCGGCGTCGCGCCGGACGCCCACGTCCTCCACCCGGAAGGCCGGGCCGCGCGCGTCCTCCACCCACCGGGGTACGAAGCCGTCGCGCGGCACGAAGATGGCGGCGCCGCACGACTCGCACAGCGCGCCGAAGCCCCACAGCGTGAGGCGCCCCCCGTCCAAGAGCCGCCCCTGGTACGCGCTCTGTCCCTCCACGCCCGGCGGACGCGCCTCGCGCACCAGCCCGTGCCGCAGCAGCACGTTGCCGTCCGGGCAACGCACGTCCTGGCCCAGGCACCACATGGCCACGTCGAACAGACGGTCGCCGTCGCGGCGCACGTCGCAGGGAAGCAGGGAACCGGCACTGCCAGAAGAGACCTTGGACATGGGGCGCCTCCGGGGCCGCTACGAAGCGGCCTTCTTCACGGTGGGACCCACGCGCGCGGGCACGTCGCCGAAGAGCGCCTTCGCGTCCACGGCCGTGGCGCCCGCCTTGGTGAGCAGCGCGTTGACGGCGCGCACCAGCTTGGAGCGCACGCGCGGGGACAGCGGCTTGTCCTCGCGCGCGGCATTGAGCTGCTGCTCGCTCAGGCCCCGGCCGCTGCGCGGCTTGCCCAGGCCCAGCTCCGCGTACGGCTTCTGCTGCTGCTCCTTGTCGCGGCGGCGCGTGGAGCGCTTGCGCTTGAGGACGCGGTCCTCCTCCGTGTGCGCCTCAAGCTGGCGCGAGCGGCGCAGCAACACCGCGGGGGAGATCTTCTGACTGTCGAGGAACTGCTGGAAGGTACCCATGGGGAACTCCTGAGACGGGAAAGAGGTGGCTAGTGGTCGTGGTCGTGCTCGCCCGACTCCTCGATGACGAGCGACACCGAGGACAGGGTCGAGGGACCGAAGGTGAGCGTGTGCGTGCCCACGGTGAGCGGCACGACGTAGCGGCCCTGGATGTCCGTGCAGAGCGAGGAGCTGGTGGCGCTCTCCTCGAACTCCACCGCCGCGCCGCTGCCGTTGGTGACCTTCACCGGCACCGTGGCGCTCGTGTAGAGGACGTAGTCCGTGGCCTCGGAGACGGCGAAGGACACCGCGCCGCCCTTGCCTCCGGCGACGTCCACCAGGGCGATGTCGTAGCGCGTGTGGTCGTTGCTCACGGCCGGGCCCGTGCCGCTGACGGCGGCGGTGACGGCGACGGCGGGGCCCTTCTGCAGGTGCTCACAGCCCTCCTCGTCGACGTGGGCCTCCTCTTCGTCGTTACCCCCGCAGCCGGCGGCGAGGAGGGCGGTGGACAGCAGCAGGGCGGACAGAAGCTTCTTCTTCATGGTGGGGACTCCAGGGACACGGGGGGACTGCGGGAACTCCAGCCGCGCGGGCCGCACGCGCACCGCCCCGAAAGCAGGAGCGACCGCGAAGGACCGGAGCGGGACTGGAAGGCGGGATCGCCGCACGAAGCGCGCATCCGTGCGCGTGGCCGGAGGCTCCATGCGCGCGCGGCGGATCCGTTCAGCGAACGGCGACGCGCGAACCCTGGACCTGGACTCCGGTGACCACGGCGCACCCCGGCCCACGAAGACACGGGGGGCCAGGACGGCGGGCGACGGCGGCGGAGACTAGGCGCGCGGCGGCGACGACTTGGGCGCGAGCCTCAACAGCGCGACGGGCGCCGCGTGGAAGCGGAACACCGCCAGCGCCGGGCTGGAGCGCGTGGAGACCGCGGCCATGACGGGCGCGGCCCCGGCCGGAGGCGGTGCCTCGCGGCGCAGGAAGGCGTGGTGGCAGTGGGCCTCACCACCGTGGGGCGTGGCCTTCGACACCGGCGCCCGGGCCACGCGCGCGTCGTCGAAGGAGAGCTCCTCCTCCAACGGGCCGTCGTGGGACGACGCCTCGCTCACGTGCATCACGTCCCCGTGCTCCAGGCACGTGGTGTGCTGCACGAGCGCGAAGTGGAGCACGCTGCCCACATACACCAGCACGCACATGAGCACCCACGGCAGCGCCAACAGGCGCGGCAGGGAGCGGCTCGTGCTGGGCTGGCGTCGGAGGCGGCTCACGTCCACTCGGTCTCGAAAAGCAACTGAGTTGTTTTAAGCGACCTCCCCGCCCGGTGCAAGCCGGGACGCCCTGGCCCCGGGCCGGAGGGCGAGGTGGCGGACACGGAGCGCCGCGGCGGGCCCGCGGGTTGTGGACCCACGAGCCCCTGGGGTCGTAGGTTCCGCGCGTGCACGAGCTCATGGATGTCCTGCGCAGGCAGGCACACTATTTCGGACCGGAGCTGGCGAAGACCGCCTACCAGCGCGGCCTCGCGGTGACGAAGCTGGATGGCAGCACCCAGCCCATCCCCATCACCGCCACGCCGGTCATCCTGGACGCGGAGGAGATCAAGCGCCGCTCGCTCCTGTCCGCGAAGCTGGCCTCCGCCACGATGAAGATGACGCGCGCCATCCTCGGCGGCCCGGACGCGGAGCTGCTGTTGGGCGCGCTGTCGCCGCTGGAGCGCCGCCTGGCGCTGGCCACCTGGGAGGCCAGCCGCAAGCTCGCCACCACGCGCGTGGACTACTTCGTGTCCGGAGGCCGGCCCTGGGCGCTGGAGGTGAACGCCACCATCCCGGCCATGCAGGGCTATTCGGACATCGCGGCGCGCACCTTCATCGAAGTGGTGGCGCGGCACCTGCGCTATCCGGAGAAGGCCATCCCCGCGCTGCTCACGCTCAACGGCAACAACGCGCTGGCGCTCTACCGCTCGCTGCTGGACGGCTACGCGGCCGAACGCAACGGCCAGATGCCGGACACGGTGGCGCTGCTGTGCCGCAAGAACGACGCGCAGATCACGGAGCTGCGCTGGCTGTGCGAGCGCTTCCGCGAGTTCGGCGCGGACGCGGACATCGTGCACCCGGAGGACGTGTCCGGCGACGACGCCTTCACGGTGAACGGCAAGAAGTACGACCTCGTCTATCGCCACCTCTTCGTGCGCCGGCTGGAGCAGAACCCCGCCCCCTGGGTGGAGGACTTCCTCTCCGTCGTCCCGGGCAGGAAGGCCGTGTTCCTCAACCCGCCCGCGTCGCAGGTGGAGGTGAAGACGACATTCGCGCTCCTGTCGCAGGCGGTGACGGACGAGGCGCTCGCGCGGACCGCGGGCCTCGCGCCGGAGGAGCTGGAGGCGGTGCGCGAGTCGGTGCCGTGGACGCGCCCCTTCCGCCACGGGCCCGGCGTGGGTCCGGACGGCGCGAAGGTGGACGACATCGTGGCCCGCGTGGCCCGGGAGCCCGCGAGGTTCGTGCTCAAGCGCGCGTGGGACTACGGCGGCAAGGCCGTCTTCCTCGGCCGCTCCGTGGGCACCCTGCCCTACGAGGAGCGCGTCAAGGGCGCTTACGGCGAATCCAAGACGTGGGAGGCGCTGTGCGAGCGCGCCGCGACGGACACGCAGGGCGGCGGCTTCGTGGTGCAGGAGGTGGTGGACACGCAGCCGGAGGAGCACCTGCTCTGCGGCACGAACCAGGTGCTGCCCACGTCCTTCTTCGTGGATTACTCGGCGTATGCGTCTGTTGGGCTCGCGAAGCAGCCCGCGTGGGGCGGGGTGTGCCGTGGGTCCATGTCGGAGATCGTCAACATCGTGGGTGGCGGTGGCGTGCTGCCCCTCATCACGACGGAAGTCGCTTCGAAGCTTTTGCTGGCCTGGAAGGCCCTTTAAGGCGTCCTCCAGGGGTCATCGTTAGAGAAGGGCTGGGACTGAAGCGGTCCCCGGCCCGAAAGGAAAAGAAACACATGGCGTGGGAATCTTCAGGTGGCTGGCAGGGCGGGCAGGCAGGCTCGGTGGACGACGTCCTGGTGCAGGAGTCGCAGCGCGCGTTCATGTCGCGCGTGCACGGCTGGATGTTCGCGGGCCTGGCGCTCACCGGCGTGATGGCGATGGTGACGCTGGCCAATGAGACGCTGCTCCGCATGGCGGTGCAGAACCGGATGGCGCTGTTCCTGGTGCAGCTCGGCGTGGTGTTCGGCCTGTCCATCCTGGCGCCCCGGCTGTCCGGCCCGGTGGCCGCGGTGATGTTCGCGGGCTACGCGGCGCTCACCGGCGTGACGATGTCGGTCATCTTCCTCATCTACACGGCCGGCTCCATCGGCCAGGTGTTCTTCATCACCGCCGCGACCTACGGCGCGATGGCCGTCTACGGCACCGTCACGAAGAAGGACCTGAGCAGTTGGGGCACGTTCCTCTTCATGGGGCTCATCGGCATCGTCATCGCCGGCCTGGTGAACATGTTCGTCAAGAGCAGCGCCGTGTCGTTCGTGACGGCCTGCGCGGGCGTGCTCGTGTTCGCGGGCCTCACCGCCTATGACGTGCAGAAGCTGCGCGACTATCACGCGGGCACGGGCTTCAAGAGCGCGACCGCGGTGAGCATCGTGGGCGCGCTCACCCTCTACCTGGACTTCATCAACCTGTTCCTGTCGCTGCTGCGCCTGCTGGGCAACCGCCGCGACTAGTTCCAGGGTTCAACGCGGTTCCCCAAGGGCGGGGCGCGAGGCGGGAGACCGCCTTCAGCGCTCCGCCTTCTTGTTGAAGGGCATCAGCAGCCGCTCCACGGGGCGGCCCTGCACCAGGTGCTCCTCCACGATGGTGGGCACGTCCTCCACCTTCACGCCGCCGTACCAGGTGCCCTCCGGGTAGACGACCACGGAGACGCCGAAGGCGCACGTGTCCACACAGCCCGCCGCGTTGGCGCGCATGCTGCGCTTGAGCCCGCGCTTGTCGAGCTCCTCCTTGAAGGCGGCCCGCACCTCCTCGCCTCCCTTGGTGGCGCAGCACCCCTTGGGGTGGCCGTCCGGACGGCGGTTGGTGCAGACAAAGACGTGGCGTTCGAAGGGAGGCGGCATGGTTCGCCTCCTAACGCGGCCGGGCGTCGAAATCGATGCCCCCGTTCAGCAGGCGACCGTCCAGGCCCGCCCCACCCGGCCTCTTTGTCGCGGGGGCGCTGGAGCCCTCCTACGCTCGGCGCACGGACTGGCAGCAAACATCCGTCAGTGATCACGAGCGCTTGGACAGGCGCCCTTCCCTTCCTGTCCGATTTTGCATGGCCATGGCCATACATTGCCAGCCACGGCAGCCGTTGCCACTGGGGCCGGGGTTATTAGATCAGCCTTGGACGCAGATCAGAGCACCTCGGAATGCCTACCAAATGAAGTGTGTAAGAGGCGCCCTGACACTAGGTATAGGGGAGCAGGGGATGTTGACGGACCCCCCCAGCGATCATATGGATCCGCCCGCCCGGCGGGTGGGCAGTCAGGCCCGGGCCCGGATTCCAGCGGGGGGCCCGCTGGCTTCTGCCCATCCCGGACCATCCCAACGCGGCTGTCCCCGTGCCTGGAAGTGATCATCGGATCCCCTGGGATCTCGCGGCGTTGGCGATTTTGCAAACTTTGCATCAGCACTCTCAGTGAATCTGGAGGCGGGCGTCATGGAGAAGGAACTGAGTGGGAAGCCGGTGGTGGGAGGCAAGGAGTCGCGGCGCGGTGGCCGTGCGAAGGGCAAGGCGGCGACGGCCTCCACGGGGCTGACGGTGGAGCGCTTCTTCACGACGCCCGGGGTGGATCCGGCGGACGAGCTGGCGTGGGAGTACCGCAGCGCGAGCATCAAGGGCGAGGACGGCAAGGTCGTCTTCGATCAGAAGGACATCGAGGTCCCGAAGTCCTGGTCGATGCTGGCGACGAACGTCGTGGCGTCGAAGTACTTCCGGGGCACGCCCGGCACGCCCGAGCGTGAGACGAGCGTGCGCAAGCTGGTGGCGCGCGTGGTGGACACCCTCACCCGCTGGGGTGAGCAGGGGCACTACTTCGCTTCGGCGGTGGACCGCGAGGCGTTCCACGCGGAGCTGACGCACCTGCTGCTGCGTCAGAAGGCGGCGTTCAACTCGCCCGTCTGGTTCAACGTGGGCGTGGAGGAGCACCCGCAGTGTTCGGCGTGCTTCATCAACAGCGTGGACGACAACATGGAGTCCATCCTCGGGCTGGCGCGCACGGAGGGGATGCTCTTCAAGTACGGCAGCGGCACGGGCTCCAACCTGTCCTCCATCCGCGGCAGCAAGGAGCTGCTGGCAGGCGGCGGCACGGCGTCCGGCCCGGTGTCGTTCATGCGCGGCTTCGACGCGTTCGCGGGCGTCATCAAGAGCGGCGGCAAGACGCGGCGCGCGGCGAAGATGGTCATCCTCAACGCCGAGCACCCGGACATCCTCGAGTTCATCCGCTGCAAGTCGAACGAGGAGAAGAAGGCCTGGGCGCTGATTGAAGCGGGCTACGACCCGTCCTTCAACGGCGAGGCCTACGGGTCGGTGTTCTTCCAGAACTCCAACAACTCCGTGCGCGTCACCGACGACTTCATGAAGGCGGTGGTGAACGACGGCCCGTGGCAGACGCGCGCGGTGCGCGACGGCCAGGTGATGGAGACCTACAAGGCCCGTGAGCTGTTCCGCGAGATCGCGGAGGCGGCGCACCTGTGCGGCGACCCGGGCCTCCAGTACGACACCACGGTGAACGCGTGGCACACGTGCTCCGGCACGGCGCGCATCAACGCGTCCAACCCCTGCTCCGAGTACATGTTCCTGGATGACTCGGCCTGCAACCTGGCGTCGCTGAACCTGATGCACTTCCGCACGCTGGAGGGTGGCTTCGACGTGGCCGCCTTCAAGCACGCGGTGGACGTGGTGCTGCTGGCGCAGGAGATCATCGTCGGCTTCAGCCGCTACCCCACCGAGCGCATCGCGAAGAACAGCCACGACTACCGTCCGCTGGGCCTGGGCTACGCGAACCTGGGCGCGCTGCTGATGGCGTCCGGCCTGCCGTATGACTCCCCTGCCGGCCGCAACCTGGCGGGGGCGATCACGTCGCTCATGTGCGGCGAGGCGTACGCGATGAGCGCGCGCATCGCGGAGCGGCAGGGCGCGTTCGCGGGCTACGGAAACAACGCGGAGCCCATGCTCGGCGTCCTCCGCAAGCACCGCAAGGCGGCGTACCAGTTGCCGGTGGTGGGGGTCAGCGAGGAGCTGCACGCGGCGCAGAAGGAGGCGTGGGACGACGCGCTGGCGCGCGGCACGGAGCACGGCTACCGCAACAGCCAGGTGACGGTGCTGGCGCCCACGGGGACCATCGGCTTCATGATGGACTGCGACACCACGGGCATCGAGCCGGACATCGCGCTCATCAAGTACAAGAAGCTGGTGGGCGGCGGCATGCTGAAGATCGTCAACCAGACGGTGCCGCTGGCGCTGGAGAAGCTGGGCTACCCGCAGACGCAGGCGCAGGACATCATCGCGTACCTGGACAAGCACGACACCATCGAGGGCGCTCCGCACCTGAAGCCGGAGCACCTGCCGGTGTTCGACTGCGCGTTCAAGCCGTCGAAGGGCCAGCGCAGCATCCACTGGATGGGCCACATCGAGATGATGGCCGCGGCGCAGCCGTTCCTCTCCGGCGCCATCTCCAAGACGGTGAACCTGCCGAACGACGCCACGGTGGAGGACATCGAGAAGGCGTACATCGAGGCGTGGCGCAGCGGCCTGAAGGCCGTCGCCGTGTACCGCGACGGGTGCAAGCGCACGCAGCCGCTCAACACGTCGCAGGACAAGGCCCCGGAGGCGAAGCGCGTGGTGGCGGAGCCCGCCCCCGCCGTGACGCCCGAGCCCAAGGCGCTGCGCCGCCGGCTGCCGGACGAGCGGCAGTCCATCACGCACAAGTTCTCCATCGGCGGCCACGAGGGCTACCTGACGGTGGGCATGTACGAGGACGGCAAGCCGGGCGAGCTCTTCGTCGTCATGGCGAAAGAGGGCTCGGTGGTGAGCGGCCTGATGGACAGCTTCGCGACCAGCGTGTCGCTGGCGCTCCAGTACGGCGTGCCGCTCCAGGTGCTGGCGGACAAGTTCTGCCACACCCGCTACGAGCCGAGCGGCTTCACGGGCAACCCGGCCATCCCCATCGCGAAGTCCATCACGGACTACATCTTCCGGTGGCTGTCGCTGAAGTTCCTGCCCACGGAGCCCTGCGCGGACGACGTGGAGGTGACGCCGGTGGAGGAGGCCCGTCCGGAGCCGATGACGCAGGCGGCGGTGCCGGCCCAGGTGGGGACGCTGCAGTTGTCCGCGATGAACTCGCGCAGCACGTACCTGAACCAGGCGGACGCCCCGCCCTGCCACCAGTGCGGCGCCATCACCGTGCGCAGCGGCGCCTGCTACAAGTGCACGAACTGCGGCACGACGACGGGGTGCAGTTGAGGCGCGGCCGTGAGGTGACGTGAAAAAGGGCTCCGGAGCTTTTCGGCTCCGGAGCCCTTCGTGTTTCAGGGGGCCCTTCGAGCCTCAGGGAAAACGGTGGAGGCGGGTGCAGATCTCCACGGCCCGGTCCGCGATGCGGCCCAGCTCCTCCAGCATGGAGACCTCCAGGGGCGCGGGGCCGTGCTCGGCGACGAAGAAGGCCACGGGCTGGCCTCGCGAGTGCAGCGGGAAGACGAGCAGGTGGGACTCGGACTCGCCGCAGAGCGCGGAGAAGATGGCCTCGTCCTGGGGGACCTGCGGGGCGCTGAAGACGCTGGGGCTGGGGCCGTTGAGCGCGGAGGTGAAGAGGGACGGCGTGTCCAGGTCCACCTTGAGGGCGGTGACCTCCGGACGGTCGCTGCCCGGGCCCCAGGCACGGCCCACGCGCGCGAGCCCGAAGCTGTCCCCCAGGAGGAACGCCCGGCGGAAGCGGCCCGCGCTGTAGGCCAGCAGCACCTTGCCGACCATGCCCTGCGAGTCCGCGGTGTCGAGCGCGGAGAGGACCTGTTCGGCGGTGACGGCAGGACCGTCCACCGGCGTGTCGGTGGACGCGCTGGCGGCGGCGAGCAGGGCCTGGGCGGGGTCGACCTGCGCGGCGGCCTGCGGCTGCCACGGCTGCTGCATGAACTCCCACGCGGAGGCCAGGGCCACGCCGTCCTCGGAGACCGCGGGCGCGGCGGCGGGGACGTCCAGGTCCACGACGCGGTCCGCCCAGGTGGTCTCCGCGCTGTGGCCCACGGCGCCCTCCCCTTCCCCACCGCCGTGCCAGCCCACGAACTCCCACGTGGAGGCGAGCTGCATGGGCTCCTCGGTGGAGGTGGGCAGGTCGTCGAGAGAGATGGGCGTCCGGTCGCGGACGGGCGCCGGGGGAGCGACCACGAGGCGCGGCTTCGGCAGGGCCACGGGGTCCTCGGAGCTGGGGGCTTCCGCCTGCGGGGCCGAGGGTTCGGGCGAGGGGGATGCTTCCGAGGGAGAGACGAGGGCGACGTCGAACTCCGGGGGGACTTCGGCCTTGTGCTCCTCGGAGGGCGCGGAGCTCACGGCGTCGGACTTCGGTGCGGCGGCGACCTGCCAGGACTCGGCTTCCGGTGACGCGGAGGGCTTCGGCGAGTCTCCCGCCAGGCTGAACTCGAGCGCGTCTGCTTCGGCGTCCGGTGCGGCGGGGGTGGCAATGACAGACGCTTCCGGTGCCTCCGCCTCACGTGAAGGCTCCGTGGAGACGGGCTCCGCCTTCGAGGCTTCGATGGCGACCGGCGCTTCCGGAGCGGCCTTGAGCTCCGTCGCATCCAACAGCCCGCCATCCTTCGGCGCGTCAGCGGCGGCGACGGGTTCCCGCGCGCCAACCGAGGCTGCGTCGAGCGCGGCATCCAAGACAGTTTCCGCCTGGGGAATGGGCTGGGGCTCCTGAGACGCGGCGGACATCACGTCCTCGACGTCGAGGATGTCCGCGGCTTCGGGGGCTGGGGCCTCATGCGGCGCAGCGGAAACCACGTCTTCCACATCGAGGATGTCCGCGGCTTCGGCGGCCGGGGTCTCATGCGGTTTCGCGGACATCACGTCGTCGACATCGAGGACGTCCGCGGCTTCGGGGGCTGGGGCCTCATGCGGCGCAGCGGAAACCACGTCTTCCACATCGAGGATGTCCGCAGCTTCGGCGGCTGGGGCCTCGTGCGGCTCGGCGGACATCGCGGCGTCGACGTCGAGGACGTTCGCGGCTTCGGCGGCCGGGGCCTCATGCGGCTTCGCGGAGATCACGTCGTCGACGTCGAGGACGTTCGCGGCTTCGGCAGCCGGGGCCTCATGCGGCTTCGCGGAGATCACGTCGTCGACGTCGAGGACGTCCGCGGCTTCGGCGGCTGGGGCCTCGTGCGGCTCCGCGGACATCATGTCGTCGACGTCGAGGACGTCCGCGACGGGCGTTTCCGCGGAGACGGCTTCCACGTCTTCGAAGATGTCGTCGTCGGAGAGATCATCCCCGGTCAGGACCGCTGCGGGCTCTGGCGCCTTCTCGGGGGCGGCTGCGGCAGGTGCGGCGTCGAGCGGCTCGGCAGCCGGACTGACGTCGGCGTCGACGAAAAGCTCTGCGTCCAATACCAGCTCGGACAACGACGAACTGGTGGTGTCGGCCTTCGCCTTCAACGGCGCATCCGCGACATCCGACGCCACCGGCTTCGCGGAAGAGGCATCCGCGAATGCATCCCCCCACTCGCCTCCGAGGTCCGGCACCGAGTCACTGGCTGCCGGGGCATCCACGACGATGGCTCGGCTCACTCCGGATGGACGCCGAGCCGCTGGAGACTGCGAGCCAGTGGAAGACAGGTCCACGACAGGAGTTGAGGCACCCGCCACGTCCCGGGCAATCCCTGCCAGCACAGCATCCGCGGGGAAAGCCTCAACCGATTGCACGTTGTCCGGAGCGAGGCCGACAGTGGCACTCGCGGCCCCAGACACGCCTTGAGGCGCGATGGCCGGCACGGTGCCTTGAGAGGCATTCGCGGCCCCAGACGAACCTTGAGGCGCGATGGCCGGCACGGGGCCTTGAGAAGCATTCGCGGCCCCAGTCAGACCTTGCGCCACTACGGGCGGCGCGCTCGCGGGGGCAGCATTCGGCAGGCCAGCCATCCCTGGAGCCGTCGAGGACGACAGGCTTCCGGGCGGCACAGGTGTAGTGCCCTGGGACACCGCGACCGGGGTCCCCGACGGAGGCACGGCGACAGGGCCCGGAGCGACTGGACGAGACACCGGAGCGCCGGGAGGCGGCATGGCGGCCCCCGGTGCGCCAGCGGCAATCGCAGGCACGGCCCCCGATGGAGGCCCCTGCCGCGGAGGCGCACCCGGAGGAAGAGGCTGGCCACCCGCGCCGACAGGACGTCCCTGCATGGCGTTCGGCGGCACGGCGCCCGGAGGTCCCATCGGACGCGCACCCGGAGGAGCTCCGACGCCGGGAACCCCAGGCGCGGTCGGAGGCCGCTGTCCCGGAGGAACAGGCCCCGCGCCGCCTGGAGTCATCATCACCGGAGCGGACGTACCCGGAGGGGGCCGAGGCGCCGCTCCCGGAGGCATGCCCGGAACGCCTGGTGGAGGCCCGGCCCGAACCATGCCCGGAGGCATCGCTGCGCCCGGAGGCCCCACTGGTCGCGGTGCCGGTGCACCTGGAGCGGCGGGACGCATGCCCGGAGGCGGAGTCTTCTGCACGGCGGGGATCCCCGTCCCAGAAGGCCGAACCGCAGGAGGCACGGGACCAGCTCGCCCGAGCATCCCGGGAGGCTGCGCTCCCGGCGGAGGCGCCGCACGCGGAGGCATTCCGGCTCCAGTAGGAAGCCCTCCCGAAGCCATCGGCGCAGCCCCAGGCGGAACCGCCCCAGCCGCCATTCCCACCGGCGCAGCCCCCGGCGGAACCGCCCCAGCCGCCACACCCATCGGCGTGCCCGCAGCCGAAGGCACTCCCGGGGCCATCGCCACCGGCCCACCGGCCGGCATCCCGGGAGCCGCGGACGGAAGCCCGCCCGCCGCCCCCAGCCGGGACACCATCCCCGGAGGCTGTGGCGCCAGCCGAGGCGGCGCGACCGGTGGACTCCCAGGCCGGGCCATCTCGATGACCGGCGGAGCACGCACCGGCTCGCCCATCACGATGTCCGGGAGCTCCTCGCCGACGATGGCCGCGTCCGCGATGTCCGCGTCGGACTCCTGATCCTCCGAGTCATCGCTGAGGAACTGTCCCGGCGCGAGCCCGCCGAACATCCCCGCGACCTCCGGCTCCGCGCGCACGGGCGCGGGCGGAGGCGGCATGGCCGGCGGCGGCACGACCACCGGCGCCGCCATGGACACCGGCGCCACCGCCGCCACGGACATCGAGCGGCGCGCGGGCAACGGAATGGCCGGCTTCAACGGGCGCGTCGGCCGGTCGATGCCGTAGCGCAGGTTCAGGTAGTGGAACAGCCGCAGCTCCGGCACCACGTACGGGACGATGCGCATCCCCGTGATGAACCCGAGCGCATCCGTGGTCTGCAGGTCCAGCGGGTTGGTCAGCGCGACCTTCAGCCGCCGGCCCTCCACCGCGAGCGGGAACGCCTGGTGCTTCTCCGCCTGGTCCGCCGTGAGCAGCTTCAGCGTCGCCTCGGTGACGGCGTCGAAGTCCGCCTCCATCGCGACGGGCAGCCGGGACAGCTCCCCCAGCACCATGCCCACCGTCTCGATGTCCAGGAACCCCAGCTCCACCAGCCGGGAGCCCAACCGGCCTCCGTGCACGAGCTGCGCGCTCATGCCCTGGTCGAGCTGCGCCTGCGTCAGGAGGCCCTTGCGGACCAGCGTCAATCCCAGCTTGTCGCCCATGTCGGCCCGCAGTCTAGACGGCTTCGCGGTGCCAATGAGAGGGTGCGCACGAATACGACCTGCGCACCCGTCCTGCTCGCCTGGCCGGTGGCGCCCGGCTCAGTACGCGTTCTTCGACAGGAAGCCGCCCAGCGCGGTGCGCAGGAGGATCTTCAGGTCCATCAGGAGCGACCAGTTCTCGATGTAGTACAGGTCGTACTCGATGCGCTTCTGGATGGAAGTCTGGCCGCGCAGTCCGTTGATCTGCGCCCAGCCGGTGATGCCGGCCTTCACCTTGTGGCGCAGGTGGTAGCGCGGAATCTGGCGCTTGAACTCCTCGATGAAGACGGGCCGCTCCGGGCGCGGGCCCACGAGGCTCATGTCGCCCCGGAGCACGTTGAAGAACTGGGGCAGCTCATCCAGCGAGTACTTGCGCAAGAACGTCCCCACCGGCGTGCGGCGAGCGTCCACCGCGCTGGCCATGGTGGCGCCCTGGGCCTCCGCGTCCACACGCATGGTGCGGAACTTGAGGATGTGGAAGGTCCGCCCGTCCATGCCCATCCGCTCCTGGCGGTAGAGGATGGGGCCCTTGCTGCTGAGGCGCACCAGCAGCGCGGTGAGCACCATCAGCGGCGCGCTGACGGCGATGGCCACCAGCGAGAAGAGCACGTCGAACACCCGCTTGGCCACGCGGCTCCAGCCGTCCATGGGGTCGCCCTGGAGGCTGATGATGGGCAGGCCGCCGAACTCCTCCAGGCCGCCGTACAGGGTGATGTACTGGTACAGGTCCGGCACCACCTTGACGTCCACGGTGCGCAGCGCCAGTTGCTCCATCAGCGGCTTCACCCGCGCCTGGTCCTCCAGCGGCACGGCGATGATGACCTGATCCACCGGGTGGGCATCCAGGTAGGCCTCCACCTCGCCCACGTGCCCCACCACGCGCACGCCGCCCACCCACTGGCCGACCTTCTCCTCCTTCAGCGACAGGACGCCCGTCACGCGGAAGCCCAGCTCGCGGTGGCTCTCCACCGTCTCGATGGTGCGCAGCCCCAGCTCCTCCTCGCCGATGACGAGGATGGACTTGAGGTTGTAGCCGCGCCGGCGCACCTCGCTGAGCAGGTGGCGCATGACCATGCGCGACAGCGCGATGAGCGTGAAGGCGTAGACGACGAAGATGGCCAGCGTGAGGCGCGAGTAGCGCTCGCGGATGAAGTACGTCACCGCCACCAGCACGAGCGTCGCGGTGATGGTGGCCTTGAAGAGCTCGAACAGCTCCCCCATGTGCGAGCGCGCGCGGTTGGTCGCGTACAGCCGCGCCCGCTGGAACGTCATCGGGAAGATGACCAGCACCATCACCAGGGAGACGAACGTCTCGGCCGGGGGCGGGATGCCCTCGGTGATGGGGAACACGCCGCTGAAGCGGGTGAAGTACGCGAGCACGAACGCCACCGCGAGCATCCCCGCGTCGGCGGCGACCTTGATGGACGTGTAGAAGCGCTGCAGGCGACCGAACACCGCGATGACTCCTGATGGGGGACGAGGACCGTCCGTCGGATGCAAGACACGCACCCTGGGCCCCGGGAGCCCTCAAGCCCCCAGGCGCCTCCCCCGGCGCGGCGTCCTACCACGGGTTTTTCCGTGAAACCAAGGGGTTGCACCGCAGGGCAGCGGACACCCTCCGACACGCCTGGCAGGCAGGCCTCGGGAAACTGGGGACGGCGCGGACAGCGCTGTCACACCGCTGGGGAGGACGGGGGCAGGCGCAGCAGGGCCTCGACCTCCGCCTGGATGGCCTGCTGGAAGCGGGCGCGGCTGAAGCGCTCGGCCTGGGCGCGGGCGTCCTTCGGGCGGAAGGACGGCTCCCAGGCGTCGAACTGGCGCACGGCGGCGGCGAGGGACGCGGGGGTCTGCTCCGGGAAGAAGAGGCCCGTCTTCGAGGTGACGGTCTCCAGGGCGCCGCCCTTGCCGAAGGCGATGACGGGGCGGCCGGTGGCCTGGGCCTCCAGGGGGGTGATGCCGAAGTCCTCCTCGGGGGTGAAGAGGAGCGCGCGGGCGTCGCGGTAGAGGGCGGGGAGCGCGCTGTCCGGCACGTTGCCGAGGAACCGGATGTGGGGCGGGAGCGGCCCGGAGGTGAGGCGCGAGGCCTCCTGCCCGGTGCCCACGACCCACAGCGGGGTGTCCAGGGTGCGGAAGGCCTCCAGGGCGACGTCCAGGCGCTTGTAGGGGGCGAAGGCGCCGAGCCACAGGAAGTAGCCGCCCTGCCCTCCCCCTTCGAGCGGCACCTGGGTGAAGCGCTCGAGCTCCACGGGAGGCGGGACGACGGAGGCGTCGCGGTCCCAGAAGCGGCGGATCTTCCCGGCGATGTGGCGGGAGTTGGCGACGATGCGGTCCACGCGCTGGGTGGAGGTGCGGTCCCAGTGCTGGAGGTAGGGGCGCACGGCGAGGGCGGCGGCGCGCACGGGGAGGCGGGCGCGTCCGGGGCCGAAGTACTCGTCGAACAGGTCCCACATGTACCGCATGGGCGCGTGGACGTAGCTCAGGTGGGGCACGCCGGCAGGCGCGTGGATGCCCTTGGCGACGCAGTGGCTGGAGGACAGGACGAGGTCGTAGTCGCCGGTGATGCGCAGCGCTTCGATGGCGCGGGGGAACAGCGGCAGGAAGTGCCGGTAGCGCGAGTGGATGCCGGGGATGTGCTGGAGGAACGACGTGGTGATGCGCCGATCCTCGATGCGCGGGGACTGGCTGCCCGGCTGGTGGATGAGGGTGTAGAGGTCCGCGGAGGGGAACAGCTCGCAGAGGGCGTCGAGGACGCGTTCTCCGCCGCGGTGGGTGACGAGCCAGTCGTGGACGAGGGCGACCTTCACGGGAGGGCCTTCTAGCACTGGCGCGGCGGTGCGGGGGCGAGCCAGCGTGTGGTAGGCCAGGGAGCGTGCCTTCTGTCCTGCTCGACTTGAGAATGGTGCGCGGTCAGCTCCACGGCATCGCGAGGTACGCGCTGGAGCTGGCGCGCCGGCTGCCCGCCCTGGCCCCGGACCTGGAGTTCTCCGCGCTGGTGCCGGCGAAGGGCCTGCCGGACGACCTGGGCGAGCTGATGCCAAGGATTCCGCTGCACCGCTCCAGGGCCGGCTACCTGTCCCCGACAGAGCAGCCGCTGCTGGCGTACGAGCTGACGAAGCTGAAGCCGGACCTGTTCCACGCGACATCGTTCTCGTTGCCGCTGTTCTGGCCGGGAAGGTTGGTGGCCACGTTGCATGACGCGAACCACCTGGCGCTGGCGGACCAGTACACGCCGGTGCAGGCCATCTATTACAAGGCCGTGGTGGGACCGCGGGCGCGGTTGGCGACCGCGCTGATCACCGTGTCTGACTTCTCCCGGGAGGAGCTGGGGAAGTACCTGAAGATGTCGCCGTACCGGTTCCAGGTGATCCACAACGGGGTGGATGAGCGGTTCCAGCCGCCCACGGCGAGCGAAGCGAAGGCGTTCCGGGAGCGGCATGAACTGCCGGAGCGGTACATCGCGGTCGTGGGCAACGCGAAACCGTTCAAGAACCTGGCGATGCTGGGCAAGTTCGCGCCGGAACTGCCGGTGCCCCTGGTGCTGCTCGCGGGCAAGGGCGCGGTGGCGCACGAAGTGGGGCTGCACGAGAACGTCATCGACCTGGAGCAACTGCCTGAGTCGGAGATGCCACTGTTCTACGGGGCCGCCACTGCGCTGCTCCTGCCGTCGAAGTACGAGGGATTTGGGTTGCCTGCACTGGAGGCCATGGCGTCCGGGTGCCCTGTCATCGCGGCGGACACGACGGCATTGCCAGAAGTTGTGGGCAACGCAGCAATTCGACTCTCTCCGTTCGACTCAAATTCATGGCGCGAGGCAGCTCTACGAGTTTTGAGAGACGACGAAATGCGTCGCCAATTGATAAAGCTTGGCCGAGAGAGGGCTAGCCGCTTCATATGGAGCGAATGCGCACAGCAGACACTAGGTGTTTACCGTCGTGCGGTTGCGCAACCAAGGAGTGGTCGTTGAACCAACACAATGACATCTATCATCCAATTTTCATCACATGCGCACCACTCTAACTTTGAAGCATCCAGGTCTCCTCCGCCGAGAACTCCATGCCTAACAATCCGCCCGCCGATTTCTCACGCATTTCTCCACATGGTGGCGCACAAACCGCAGCGTTTGAGGAATTCTGCTCACAACTGGCGCGCCACGCCGACATCCCCAATGGGAGCGTGTATCAGCGAAATGGTCATGGCGCCGACTTAGGAGTCGAATGTATTTGGCATCTGCCGGATGGCACCAAATGGGGATGGCAGGCCAAATTCGTTTTCGATCTTGACGCACTCAAATCTCAAGTTAACGAATCGTTCGAATCGGCCCTGAAGGGCCATCCAAATCTTACTCACTACTACATTTGCTTCCCTTTTCAACCCTCGGCAGCACCAGGAAAAGGAAAAAGTCAGCAAGAAAAACTAGAGAAATACAAATCAACCTGGGAGTCAACAGCAGAAAAGCAGGGCCGAAAAGTTACGATCACATTCTGGCCAGCCTCAGAACTCACAGACCGACTAATCAATATCGATACAAACGGCGGCCGTCGTCTCTTTTGGTTTGAGAATACAGCATTAACACCAGCATGGTTTAAACAGCACATTTCCAATGCACTGAAGTTTGCCGAGCCGCGCTACACGCCGAAGCTCACAGTTAAGCACGCTCTATCTCCCATCCTTGATGCGCTAGGATCAACGCCACGATGGGACCTGCGGCTTTCCGAATGGCGAATTGCCCTAAACAATCGCCGAGAGAGTTGGGAACAGTCACTAGCCCTAGCATCAGCCACAGCATTGCCGGAGTTCCCAGAAACATTGCTGCCCTCAGGCAGATTGCTTCAGCGCAAAATTGACCAAATTATTGTGGAGTGCTCCGCTGAACTTCGCAGCCCTCGCTGGGAGGAACTACGCCGTTTCACTTCTGAAGCGCGCGCTGCGCAACTACCACTACAAGACGGCTTAAGAACCGCGCTTGATGCCACTCATGGTGATGGAGCATCGCAATCGAAGCGATTTCGCCAGTTTCAGGCAGAATACCAAGCCAGATTCCCCGCACAGCACTACGACTCACTACAGGAACTCAGCAACACACTATTAGCTTTCACCCAATGGCTGGACTCAGTCGAAGTTAAAGCAAATTCAGAAAATCTGCTTCTCATAACCGGAGCAGCCGGGATTGGCAAGACCCACAGTCTTTGCGACGTCGCAGCTACGCGTAGCGACTCCAACTTCTTCTCAATTTTACTATTCGGAGATCGATTTCGCTCTGGAATGCTCTGGGATCAAATACGCCTACAACTTGGCCTCGGAGGAAACTGGTCTGAGGATGCGCTTTTTGACGCATTGGAAACAGCAGCCGAAGCGACCGGGCGTCCACTGATCATCTTCATCGACGCAATAAACGAATCCCAGCCTCGCACGTTCTGGCGCTCAGAACTAGGCGCCTTAATTCAAAACATCAACAAACGACAAAATCTACGCCTCTGCATCACATGCCGATCTGACTACGCAACAAAAATAATCAGCCATTCACTAAAAATCCCTAGCTTCAACCATCCAGGATTCGCGGGATACGAATTCAACGCTTGCCAATCATTTTTCACGCATTACAAGCTCGAACCTCCAATCGGGCCCCTCTTCGATTCGGAGTTCTCGAACCCGCTATTTCTCAAGCTTACCTGCGAAGCTCTACGAGCGCGCAACCTGAGGCGCCTGCCTACCGGCTGGTCAGGCTTTCGAACTATCTTCCGCACAATACTTGAGCAGCACGATCGCGATTGGCAGACCGCAACAGAATCACTCGTACACAATGCAATTACCCGCACAATGGAGTCACTCGCCGCCGAACTAGCGCGCCGGTCACGCAGAAGCATTTCACTAACGGAGGCTTCGGCCTTAATCTCCACAATCGGGATAGATGCAGATTCCATACTAAAGAGGCTACTGGAGAATCACTTACTCATGCGAGTGCCTGCGCCTGTCAGCAACGACAACAGTCTCTTGAGCGAGACACAGGACGAGATCGCATTCGCCTACGAACGCCTTGGAGACCATCTACAAGTCCAGGCAACTCTTCGCAGAACTACCCATGAACCACTATCACCAGAAATAGTTCAACTGGCTTTGTCCGAACCAGGATACGCGGCATCCGCTTCCGGTTTAGCCGCCGCTCCCGAGAGAAGCCTCACGCTTCCGTCGTTCGCGCTCTCGGCGCTGCTGGCGTGAGCGGGCCGTCACCTCGGCGATGAGCAGGATGCGCTCCTCCAGTTGCTCCAACGTCACGCCCCGGCTCATCATCGCATGCGACAGCAGCAACGGGGCGCAGCGAGTCAATGCCAGCACCAGCGCGAGCCGCCCCGTCGCCTGCTCCTGGCC
>NZ_JAIQDD010000016.1:0-180055 GCF_020036995.1 Corallococcus sp. AS-1-12
TCAGGGCGCCCGGTGCGCCGCCCACTTCCTACGGAGCGCGCTCCGCTTGGCCGTCCCCGGGGCGATCCGCTTGGCCGACCCCGCTATGAACAGCTTGGGTGACCCCGCTGCGATCCATTACCCCGGCCCATGACAGTCGACCCGGAGGGGCACACCGAAGCGCGAAGTAAAGAACTGGAGGAGGTGGGCGTGCTCGAACGCGATCTCCTCCGGGCGCTCCGTGAGGTGGGCGTGCTCGGGGACGATCATCAGCGACGCGTCCTGGCCACGGTCCCGGAGCTTGCGCACGAAGGCGTCCGCGTCGGACAGCGACACCTTGGGGTCCCTCGCTCCCAGCATCAGGGCGATGGGGCCCTCCACCCGGTCCACCCAGGTCATGGGGGAGATGGCGCGCAGCCGCTCCGCGTCCCGCTCCGGGTCTCCGTACTCCGTGGCCCGGGCACGGCGCAGCTCCGGCGTCGTCTGGGAGAGGAACGACGCCAGGTCCGTCTTGGCGGCCAGGGCGAAGCCCGCGTCGTAGCTGCCCGCGAAGCGCGTCATGCCCACCAGCGTCTGGTTGCCTCCGTAGCTCCACCCGAGGATGCCCAGCCTGGGGACCACGCCCTCGCGCGTGAAGCGCTGGCGCAGGCAGCGGCTGGCGGCCTCCAGGTCCGTGGCGGCGGCGACGCGCAACGGTCCGTCGTCCGCGCGGGCCCAGTCCTCGGAGCATTGGGTGCCCCGCACGGCGGGCTCCGCGTAGATGAAGCCCGCACGCAGGAAGAACTCCGGGCGCCAGTGGTAGCCCGGCCTGGGACAGCCCGTCGTGTAGAAGGCGAGCACCGGACACGCGCGCTCCGTGCACGCGGGCGGCACCCGCACCTGGATGCGGAAGCGGACGTCGCCGTTGTCACACGCCAGGTCCTCCACGGGCGCGGCGCTCCAGCGCAGGCGCTGCCCGGAGTCCGCGAGGATGCTCGCCAGGGTGGCCGTCAGCGCCGCATCGGGTTCGACGCGGGGATGGCGCCGCCGCAGCTCCTTGCGGGAGTCGCCGTCCCGCACGAGCGCCGCTCCCACGACGCGGGGGCTGTCCGCGTCCGCGTGCGCGCCGAGCACCCGCGCGGGCGCCGGGGCCACGGGGCGCGAACACGCGCCGAGCACCAGCAGGCCCACGAGGCCCGGCAGCAGGGGGGACACCCGGGACGCTCGACGCACGGCCCACCTCCTGGACTTCAGTCGTCGTCGCCGGAGTCCGGCTGGCCGAACAGCTCGCGCACCGGCGCGTCGTTCTGGATGTGCTCGTCCACCACGCGGCGCATCTTCTCCGCCGTCATCCCGGAGTAGTAGACCTCTCCAGGCCACCCCATGAGCTGGTAGTCCTCCGGGGACAGCGGGTCGCGCTTGCGGCCCGTGTCCTCGCGCACCACCACGTTGGGCCCCATGTGGCAGAAGCCGTAGCAGCCGCCCCGGTACAGCTCGCAGCGGGCCTGCAGGCCCTTGTCGGACAGCGCCTCGCGCGCCGCCACGTGCACCGCGTCCGAGCCGCCCGCGCGGCAGCTCGAACCCTTGCACACCGACATCCGGTAGCGCTTCACGGCGGGGCTCCCCGTGCCAGGCCGGCACCATGCGCATTGAAGAGGTGCAGCATCACCACATGCCCCCAGAAAAGGCTTCGGCCCGCCCTTCCCAGGACAGCGGGAAGGAGGCGGGCCGGGATGCGTGCGGAGGGGCGGCGCACGGCCGCCCCCCGCGGTGCGAAACACGGACTACTTGATGAACTTCGTCACCTGGATGGGACCCTGCTGCGTCACCACCGCGTGCCCGGCGCCCGCCTTGGCGGGGCCCGCGCCCAACTGCTTGGCGTGGCCGTGGCCGTGGTCCGCGTGTCCCTCGCCGATGCGCGTGTGCGCCTCCTTGTGGACGTGGTGCGGCTCCGTGGAGCTCTCCCGCTTGTTCCACGGGTCGGACGGGTGCGACACCGCCGGGCCCTTGAGCAGCTTCGGGATGTCGTAGACGAAGTTCTGCCGGTTGTACTCGGAAGGCGTGTGCATGTACGTGTCCATGCGGATGGCGTCCTTCGGGCACGCCTCCACGCACAGGCCGCACACGATGCAGCGCAGCTCGTCGATGACGAACTGGGTGGGGTACTTCTCGATGACCGCCGACTCGGAGTCGGTGCCCTCGCGCTCGTACTCACCCGCCTCGATGTAGATGCACTGCGCGGGGCAGATGGTCGCGCACATGTAGCAGGCCACGCAGCGCGGCTTGCCGTCCTCGCGCGGAACCAGCCGGTGCAGACCGCGGTAGCCCTCCGGATAGATGGGCTTCTCTTCCGGGTACTCCACCGTGGTCATCAGGCTCGTGCCCGTGCGGTCCACCACCTGGGGGTTGGTGTCGCGCGTGCCGAACATGTTGCGGAAGAAGTGCTTGGTCGTGATGGCCAGACCGCGCAGCAGCTCCGGGATGTACATCCGCTCACGGAGGTCCGTGCGCGGATCCTGGGAGGCATTGAACGCCATGGTGACTTGTCTCGCTTCCGGACCGCGCTAGTGCGCGCCCGCCGGGGAATGGGAGTGAGCGTCCGCGTGCGCCGGCAGGCCGTGCGCATCGTGTCCGTGGCCATGCGCGTCGTGCCCGTGGCCGTGCGCCGCGTCGTGCGCGTCCGCCGCCTTCGCGCCCGTGGTCATCGTCAGGGCGACCACGAAGCCGATCTCCAGCAGGCCCACCACGCCCAGCGCGCGCAGGGACGGATCCCACAGCACCAGCGCGCCGCTGATGAACACGTTGGCCAGGCCCGCGGGCAGGAGGATCTTCCAGCCCAGGTTCTGGATCTGATCGTAGCGGAAGCGCGGGAAGGTCCAGCGAATCACGAGCTGCACCCAGATGAGCAGGATGACCTTGATCCAGAACACCGTGCCCAGCAGCGTGCCGTACACCCAGCCGTGCTCCTGGAAGAAGGGCTGCGCCGCCAGCCACTCGCCGCCGAAGGGCAGGTGGTGCCCGCCGAAGAAGAGCGACGCCGTTACGCCGGCCAGCACCACGACCTCCACGAACTCGGAGATCATGAACATGCCGAACTTCATGCCGGAGTACTCCACGAAGTAGCCGATGATCTCCGACTCGCCTTCCGGAGCGTCGAACGGGGCGCGCTTGGTCTCCGCGAAGGACGCCACGAAGAAGCCGATGAAGCCCAGGGGCTGGATGAAGATGCCCCACGCCGGCAGGCCCAGGTCGAAGGTGCCGTCCGTGCGCCACAGGTACTTCGCCTGCCCGGTGCCGGACACGAGCGCGTTGCCCACCTCACCCACCAGCGCGGGCAACTGCACGGAGGAGAAGGCCAGGAACAGGCCGACGAGCGACAGGCCCAGCGCCACCTCGTAGCTGATCATCTGCGCGGAGGCGCGCACGCCGCCCAGGAGCGCGAACTTGTTGTTGGAGGACCAGCCGGCCAGCGACGTGCCGTACACGGCGAGCGACGCGATGGCGAGCAGGTACAGCATGCCGAAGTCCGGCGTGGCGACGACCATGTCCACCGTCTTGCCGAACACGTTCACGGACGGCCCGGCCGGCACCACCGCGAACAGCGCGAACACCGGCGCGAAGGCGAGGATGGGGCCCAGGTTGAACAGGAAGCGGTTGGCCTGGCCAGGGACGAAGTCCTCCTTGGTCAGCATCTTCAGCACGTCGGTGATGATGTGCGGGATGCCGCCCAGGGAGCGGTTGGACAGGCCGGGGATGGCCAGGCGCGCGCGGTTGGGGCCCACGCGGTCCTGCATGAACGCGGACCACTTGCGCTCCGCCAGCGTGAGCAGCGTCGCGGTGATCATCACGAAGACGAGCATCAGGAAGAGGATGTTCGTCAGGCGGCTGGCACCCTCGAAGAGGTACTCCTCCGCCAGGTAGCCCACCAGATACGCCGAGGCCACTCCGCCGGCGACGGCGAAGATGATGAAGGCCATGGCGAACAGCATGGTCAGGATACGGCTCATGGTCAGATGCCCCTCACGCGCGGCGCGCCGAACTCACGGTAGCCCGGCGGACGGCCGTCGGCCCCCGACGGCAGCGGATTGATGCCCGGCTTCTCCCGGTCCGGCGGAGAGGCCTTGTCCCAGTTGAACTCGGCGAACTCGGACACCTGCCCGGAGAGCGCCCGCCACACGTCGCGCGCGGAAGCCGCGGCGGCCTCGCCGCCCAGCTCGCGCGTCAGCTCCGTGGCCCACTTCCAGTGCGGCACCGCGTCTCCCTTGGAGGGGTACGCCTTGCGGAAGCGCTGGGTGATGCCGTCCGCTTGCGTGAACGTGCCCTCGTCCTCGATGTGCGCGGAGGCCGGCAGGAGCACCGTGGCCTGCGCCGTCACCGGGGACTCGTTCTGCGCCTGGACGACGAAGACCTCCAGCGAGGCGGCGACCTCCGCGAACGCGGCCGCGTCCGTGGGGACCTCCGCGCCCAGCGCGTAGAGCGCCTTCACCTGGCCGGACTTGATGGCCGGGGTGAGCTCCTCGAAGCCCTTGAGCGACAGCCCCAGGCCCTTGGCGATGAGCGCCAGGCCCTGGCGGTTGGGGTTCTTGTCCGCCGTCATCAGGTAGTGGTCCGCCTTGCCCTGCGCCCGGCCACCGACGAACACGGACGTCACGCCCAGCACCGTCTTGGCGAACGTCAGGCCCGCGAGCAGGTCCTCGTTGGACGCGAGCGGCGAGGCCAGCACCGCGAGCTGCTTGGAGCCCGCGAGCGGCTTGAGCGCCTTGACCGCGCCGAGGGCGGCGTCCTTGCGGGTGAGCACCGGCTGCACCGTGCCGGGGGCCTGCAGGCCGCGGCCCACGCGGGCGGACAGCACGCGGCCCACGTTCAGGTCCTTGTACGACAGGCGGCCCTGGTCGCACATCCAGCTCTTGTTGATGGCCTCGTTCTCACGCGGGCGGTACCGGTAGGTGTCCTGGGACATCCAGTCCGCGGAGATGGTGCAGCCGCGCGAGCAGCCCGTGCAGACGGACGGCGTGGCGGACAGGAACCAGGAGCGCGCCTTGAAGCGGAAGTCGCGGGAGAGCAGCGCGCCCACCGGGCACACGTCCACGGTGTTCAGCGAGTAGTTGCTGTCCAGCTCGTTGCCCGGGAAGACGTCGATGCGCTCGTGGCTGCCACGGCCGAAGACGCCCAACTGGGGCTCCTTCGGGATCTCGTTCATGAAGCGGACGCAGCGCGTGCAGATGATGCAGCGCTCCTGGTCCAGCACGACGCGGGGCCCCAGCACCTTGCGCTTGTGCTTGAGGGCCTTGGTGCCCTCCAGCCGCGAGGGCTTGTAGTCGTACTTCATGTAGTAGTCCTGCAGCTTGCACTCACCGGCCTGGTCGCAGATGGAGCAGTCGACCGGGTGGTTCAGCAGCAGGAACTCCATCACCGCGCGCTGCTGCTCCTTGACCTTGGGGGTCGTGGTCTTGATGACCTGACCCTCGGCCATGGGCGTCTGGCAGGCGGGGACGAGCTTGGGCGCGTTGGACGCCTCGATGAGGCAGATGCGGCAGTTGGCCGCGATGGAGAGGCGCGGGTGGTAGCAGTAGTAGGGGATCTCCGAGCCGACCGACTTGGCCGCCTCGATCATGTTGGTCCCCGGCTTCACCACGACTTCGCGCCCGTCGATGACCGCCGTCACGAAGCCCGGGTTCTTGGGCTGCGGCTTGGGCGGAGGGCCACCGGCCGGCGCCGCCGGCTTGGGCGGAGGCGTGCCGGTGGGGCCGCTGGCGGCCGCGGGCGGCGAGTCCAGCTTCGCGCCGGCGGGCGGGTTGGACGGCTCCGGGCCGACCTTGGCCGCGGGCGTGTCGGTGGGCGCGCCCTTGGGGGGCGTCTGCGCGTCACCGGTGGGCTTCTTCGTGTCGTTGTCGCTCACTGCTCGACCTCGCCGCCGATCATGTTGATGGTGTCAAAGGTGGGAACGAGGTCCGCGATCATCTTGCCCTGGATGATGTGCGGCAGCGCCGACAGCACCGGGAAGCCCGGGGCACGCACGTGGACCTTGTACGGACGGCCGCGGCCGTCGCTCACCAGGTACCAGCCCAGCTCGCCGTTGGACGCTTCCGTCGCGTCGTACACTTCACCGGGGGGGACCTGGATGCCCTCCATCACCAGCTTGAAGTGGGCCATCACGCCTTCGATGGTGCCGTACACCTCGGGCTTGGGCGGCAGCGCGATGCGCCAGTCGTCCACGATGATGGGGCCCGCGGGGATGGTGTCCAGGGCCTGGCGGATGATCTTGATGGACTGCCGCATCTCCTCCAGGCGCACGAGGTAGCGGTCGTAGTTGTCGCCGTGCTGGCCCACCACCGACTCGAAGTCGAAGCGGTCGTAGACCCAGTAGGGCTGCACCTTGCGCAGGTCGTGGTCCACGCCGCAGGCGCGCAGCGCGGGGCCCGTCCACCCGTAGTCGATGGCGTCCTCGGCGCTGATGACGCCGGTGCCCTTGGTGCGGTCCACGAAGATGCGGTTGCGCGTGAGCAGCCCGTCCATCTCCAGGAGCAGCTCTTCGGTGCGGTCCAGCGTCTTCTTGACCTTCTCCGACCAGCCCTCCGGCAGGTCGCGGTTCATGCCGCCCACGCGGCCGAAGCTGGTGGTGAGGCGCGCGCCGGTGAGCTCCGTGACGCGGTCCTGGATGAGCTCGCGGGCCTCCATGCCGTAGAGGAACGGCGCGAAGCCGCCCATCTCCAGGCCGGTGGCGCCCACGCACGTCAGGTGGTCGGTGAGCCGGTGCAGCTCGCTGCCGATGACGCGGATGTACTGGGCGCGCTCCGGGATCTCCAGGCCGATGAGCTTCTCCACGGCGTTGAGGAACCCGAAGTTGTTCATCATCGCGGACAGGTAGTTGAGCCGGTCCGTGTACGGCAGGCACTGCGTCCAGGTGACGTTCTCGCAGCTCTTCTGGAAGCCGCGGTGGAGGAAGCCGATCTCCGGGTCGATCTTGACGATGGTCTCACCCTCGAGCTCCACCTTCAGCCGCACGGTGCCGTGCGTGGCCGGGTGGGAGGGGCCCATGTTGATGACCATGTTCTTCGTCTGGAAGTGCGACTCCAGCTCCGACTCCTCATGGGCGAACCCATCGGTGTCGGGGTTGTGCGGCTTCTGCGCGTCGGTGTTGTGGCTGTCGGCCATGGTGGAGGTCTCGATCAGGCGATGCCGCTGGTGCCGGGGCCGCGGAAGATGTCCTTGATGGGGCGCTCGGGGATCAGCGGCTGGCGGTCACGCAGCGCGTAGTCCTTGCGCAGGGGGTGGCCCTGGAACTCTTCGTACAGGAGGATGCGGCGCAGGTCCGGGTGGTCCGTGAAGCGGATGCCGTAGAAGTCGAACACCAGCCGCTCCCACCAGTTGGCGCCGCGGTACAGCGGCGTGAGGGAGGGCAGCTCCGGACGGGTCTCGGTCACGCGCACCTTCAGGCGCACGTGCTCCTTCCGCTTGAGCGAATAGAGGAAGTAGACGACCTCGAAGCGCGGATCACTCTCCGCCAGGTGCAGGCGATCCACGGCGTCCGCGGAGCCGAACAGCTTGAAGTCCAGCTCGGGGTCCATCTTCAGGAAGGTGGCGACCTTCGGAAGCCACTCGGCATGAATGACGGCCCAGGCTCCGCCAGCGCGGTCGACATAGCGCTCCGCGACCGCTTCGGGGAACTGGGCGGCGACCCGGTCCAACGCGAAAATGCTCAAGGGGGGCCTCGATCTACGACAGAGGAAACCGCGGCTTTATAAGGACCGTTCGCGTGGGGCGTCAACGTAAACCCTCAGCCGTGTAGGCCACTTAGGTGGTCCAGTAGCCCGCGTCGCGATCCACCCCCTGCCTGCCTGGGCGCGAGGGGGAAGGCTCAGGCCGCCACGTCCGGGCCCAGCCCCGGGGCGTCCTCGGAGGGCTGGGGGATGAAGGTCACCACCGGCTGGCTCTTGCCGGGCACGAGCGCGGTGGGGGCGGGGGCCCAGCGGAAGGCGTCACCCGCCCGCTCGCGGGTCGCCTGGGAGACGAGCACCGGCACCCCGAAGCCCTTGGTCAGCCGCTCGATGCGGTTGGCCAGGTTCACCGTGTCGCCGATGGCCGTGTACTCCAGGCGCCGGAACGGCGAGCCGATGTTGCCCAGCACCACCGGCCCGGAGTGCACGCCCACCCCCATGCGCAGGCCGGGCTCCCCCCGGGCGGCGCGCTCGGCGTTGACGGCCTCCAATTCGCGCACCATGTCCAGCGCGCACCGGGTGGCGCTCCGGGCGTGGTGGGCGTCCGGCAGCGGGGCGCCGAAGTACACCATCAGTGCGTCCCCGATGAACTTGTCGAGCGTCCCGCCGTGGCGGAACACCACCTCCACCATGCGGCCGTAGTACTCGTTGAGGATGGTGACCACCTGCTCGGGGGGCAGCCGTTCGCTCAGGGCGGTGAAGTCGCGCACGTCCGCGAAGAGGACGGACACCTCGCGCAGCTCCGGGGTGGGGGAGTCGCGGTCCTGGAGGCGCTCGGCGACGGCGGGGGAGAAGTAGCGCCCCAGGCGGGCGCGCTGGAGCTCCTCCTGGGTGACCGCGGCGGACAGCAGGCGGATGCGCTGGAGGAGCCGGGAGGCGCCCGCGGCCGTCATGGCCAGCATCACGGCGGCGGCCACCTGCGCGCCCCCGCCGATGGAGGCCTGCCGCTGGAGCTCCACCTCCGCGAGGATGGCGATGACCGTGACGAGCAGGGTGACGGGCCGCCGCAGGCTCAGCGCGGACAGCAGCACCAGCGCCGCGAAGATGCCCAGCGTGAAGCCGGCCACGCCGCCCGGCGAGGGCGACACCGGCAGCGCCAGGTGCTGCAGCCAGTACACGGCCGGCACGTCCACGAACGCGACGGACAGCGACGCCCAGCGGGCGATGCGCGCGGAGGCCGTCACCGCCACGGCCACGACGGTGGTGCACACCAGGTACAGCGCGAAGGGCGCCAGGTAGACGTCCCAGTCGTGCAGCTCGCGCGCGCGGCCCAGGTACACGGCCATGGAGAACAGCGCGCCCACCGCGCCCAGCCGGACCCACGCCAGGTGCCGTCCATTGGACTGCCGTTCCATGTCGAGCGCGCGCCGGACGGACTCCTGCAGGCTGTCGCTGGGCGTGACGCTGGATGTCATGGTCGGTGCCCCCCGGGCCGAGGAGGGCGTCGGTTGGAAACAGTGAAGGCGCCATCTTGCACCGTCAGTGTGTGCCATGCACGTCAAGGGCACCCCGAAAGCCCGGTAGAACACAGAGTTGGCGCAAGAACGCCGGGACGGAGTAGAGGCTGGGGGCATGTCCGTGCGGTCCGTCGCCTCCTTCCTCCGTGCCGTTTCGGGGCGTCTGGCCCTGGGCGCCCTGCTGGGACTGCTGCTCTTCGCCGCCGAGACGGTCTGGCTGCTCAAGGCGGGCGTGGTGGGCGTGGACATCCCGCTGGACGGCCCCTACGCGGCGCTGGCGGCGGCGGTCCGGCCCCTGCTGCCCGGCGTCATCCTGCGCGTGGCCTCCGTGTACATGGTGGCGGGCGGTCTGCTGGGGCTCGCCGCGGCGGTGCTGACCCGTGCCTGGACGCGGCGGGGTGGGTGGGTGGCGCTGGCGGTGATGGTGCCGCACTGGCTGGGGCTGCTGCTGTTCTGGGCCTGGGACCGGGCGCTCGCGAGGCCCGCGCTCTTTGACGACCTGCCGGCGGCGCGGCCGGTGCTGGCGTGGCTGGTGGATCACGGGGAGCCGTGGCAGGCGCGGGCGGCGGCCGGGGCGTGGGTGGCGGTCCATCTGGCCGTGCTGGCGTGGCGCGGCGCGCGGGGCCTGCGGCGGTCCGTGGCCTCTGGCGATCCAACGGTCCTCCGGGCGGAGCGCACCGCGTGGGCGGTGGTGGCGGGCGTCGTGGGGGTGCTGGCGGTGGCGCTGACGGTGCGCCGCGTGGAGCCTTCCGTGCGGCGGCCGCTGGTGGTGCTCATCGGCATCGACGCGTTCCGGCCGGACCGGCTGGGCGCGGCGGGGCGCGGGGTCGCCCCCCAGGTGGAGCGCTTCCTCCAGGACGCCACGCTCTTCACCCGGGCCTACACGCCGGTGGCGCAGACGGAGCCCGCGTGGCGCTCGCTGCTCACCGCGCGCTGGCCGTACCGCACGGGCGTGCGCTACCCGCTGACGCCCGACGCGCGGCTCGTGCTGGCGCCCACCTTCGCGCAGCGCTTCGCGGAGGCCGGGTGGCGCACGGTGTTCGCCACGGACTGCTCGCGCTTCCACTTCGAGGGCCCGGCCTCCGGCTTCGCCACGCGCTGGCAGCCTCCCCGCGGCGCCATCAACTTCGCGCTGGAGAAGCTGCGCTACCGGGCGCTGGGCCTGTTCGCGGACAACCCGGCCGGCGCCGCGTGGGTGCCCGAGTTCATCGACAACCGCGCGCTCGCCGGCATCCACGACCCCATGGGCTATGCCCGGCGGCTGTCGGACGGGCTGGTGGCGGAAGCAGGGGAGGGGCCGCTGCTCTTCGCCTTCCACGCCACGGCGGCGCACTTCCCGGGTGACCCGGTGTACCCGTTCTACCGCCGCTACGTGTCCTCCTCCGAGCCGCTGGAGCGCCGGCTGCGCATGCACTTCGCGCCGGTGACGCCGGGGGCGAAGGGGGCGTGGAACCGCGCGGGCGCGGAGGGGCTCTACGACGAATTGCTCGCGCAGGCGGACGCGCAGGTGGGGACGCTGCTGGACGCGCTCCGGGCCTCCGGGCGCTACGACGACGCGCTCATCGTGCTGATGTCCGACCACGGCGAGAGCTTCCACGCGGATAGGCCGGACCTGGCGGGCGCGACGTCCGTGCACGGCGCCCGGCTGGGTGAGGAGGAGAACCGCATCCTGCTCGCGGTGAAGCTGCCCGGCGGACGTGGCGCGGGCCCCGCGCAGGTGGATGACCTGGCCCGGCTGGTGGACGTGGGCCCCACGCTGCTGGAGCTGTCCGGCCTGTCCGCGCTGCCGGAGTCGGACGGGGCGTCGCTCGGGCCGCTCTTGCGCGGCGAGGGGCGTCCGCTCACGCCGCTGTACGCGGAGACGGGCTACACGCACGTGGTTCCGGAGGTGTTCGACCCGGGCCACTGGCCGGGCGCGCCGCGCACCTTCGACGCGTACCGCCTGCGCCCGGACGGCGTGGTGGAGATGGGCGACGAGGCGGGCACGGCGGTGCTGCGCGAGAAGGACACCGGCGCCTTCGACGGCCAGCGCTGGGTGGTGGACCGGCCGCAGGCGGACGGCACCGTGCGCCGCACCTGCACGGGCGACTGTGAAGGGGCGGACGCGCGAGCGCTGGCGGACTGGCTGGACGACGCGACGGAGCGCGCACCGGAGGCCGCCTCACGTAGAGTCGCCGGCCATGTCGACGACCGAAACGACTCGCGGCCTCCAGGAAACGTACGCCCCCCACAACGCCTGCTTCGGGTGTGGCCCGGCCAACCCCAAGGGGCTGCGCATCCGCAGCCGCGTGGAGGGTGACCTCGTCGTCGCGGACTGGACGCCCGAGGAGCACCACCAGGCGTTCCCGGGCGTGCTCAACGGCGGCATCATCGGCGCGCTGCTGGACTGCCACTGCAACTGGACGGCGGCGTACCACCTGATGAAGGCGCAGGGCGCGGCCACCCCGCCGTGCACCGTCACCGCCGACTACGCCATCGTGCTCAAGCGCCCCACGCCCATGGGGCCCGTGCACCTGTCCGCGAAGCCCGTGTCCATCGAGGGCGACCGCGTCGTCGTGGAGGGCACGCTCACCGGGGAGAACGGCAAGGTCACGGCCACCTGCCGGGGCACCTTCGTCGCGGTGAAGGAAGGGCACCCCGCGTATCACCGCTGGTAGGCCCCAGGAACGCCTCGGGCCCCGTCACCTGCCTCTTCGTGAGAGGCGGCGCGGGGCCCGTGGGGACAGCGAAAGCGGTGTGACTACTTGCCGGCGGCGAGCATGCGGTCGTGGTGCGCCGCGGTCTCGTTGGGCTGGCCGGGGTCGCGCAGCCGGTGCACCTGGTTGCCGATCTTGTCCTGCAGCAGCATCAGGCCGTCCAGCACCTGCTCCGGGCGCGGCGGGCAGCCGGGGATGTAGACGTCCACCGGGATGATGCGGTCGATGCCCTGGAGCACCGCGTAGTTGTCGTAGAAGCCGCCGGAGGACGCGCACACGCCGAAGGACACGACCCACTTGGGCTCGGTCATCTGCTCGTAGACGCGCTTGAGGATGGGGGCCTGCTTCAGGTTGATGGTGCCCACCACCATCAGCAGGTCCGCCTGGCGCGGCGAGAAGCGCGGGAACTCCGCGCCGAAGCGCGAGATGTCGTGGCGGCTGGCGGCCACGGACATGTACTCCATGCCGCAGCACGCGGTGGCGTACGGGTAGGTGAACAGCGAGTACTTGCGGGCCCAGCCCAGGCCCTTGGACACCAGCTTCTGGAAGAAGCCCATGGCTTCGTCCCGGCGGGTGGTCATGATCGGCGCGATGTCGGTGTCAGCCATGGCGTAGTCTCAGCTCTCCCAGTCGAGAGCGCCCTTCTTCCAGACATAGATAAGGCCCACGACCAGGGTCGACGCGAAAACCAGCATCTCCACGTAGCCGAACCAGCCGAGCGCCTGGAAGTTCACCGCCCAGGGGTACAGGAACACCGCTTCCACGTCGAACACGATGAAGAGCAGCGCGATGACGTAGAACTTCACGGCGAAGCGCTGGCGAGCGGGACCGCTCGACTCGGAGCCTGCTTCGAAGGGGGCCGACTTGGTGCTGCTCGGGCGCTTGGGGCCCAGCCGGGTGGTGACCTGGGGGATGATCATCCCGAGGACGCCGGCCAGCAGGAGCACCACCGCCAGCGGCAGGTACGGTGCAAGGGGTGTAGTCATCGGGCGCGGACCCTAACGACACCGCTGGCGTCGTGTCAAAGGGAAACACCCCCACGCCGGGCGCGCCAACCCCCTGAGAATACGGCCGAAATGCCGGGCCCATCCGGCGCCCGGCTCCGCCGCGCCCCACGCCGCCCGGACGCCTGCCCCCGGACGGGCGGTGGATCAGCGGGCGCCCCGGGGCCGCCCCGCCGCCCCCGGGCCTGGACCGCGGCCGGTTTGACGCTGTGGGGAGCCCACGCCTAGCGTCAGCGGGCTGTAGTCCTTCCGCTCATCGCCTGGGGAGTCGTCGACATGTGGGGCCGGCTGACCTTGCGGATGCAGGTGGCGATCGCGGTGCTGCTCCCGTGCCTCGCGGTGGTGTTCTTCACCGGGGTGTACTTCCCCGCGCGGCAGAAGGCGGCGGGCCTGGAGGTGCTGGCCGGCAGGGCCATGACGCTGGGGACGCTGGTGGTGCGGCACCCCTCGCTCGCGCTGCCGGAGACCGCGCCGGACGCCCGCGCGCGGCGCGACGAGGTCTTCAAGCAGGTGGAGTCCGGCGGCTTCACGCTGACGTTCCAGGAGCTGACCCGGAACGGCGCCGTGGTGGCCCTGCGCGGCCAGGTGCCGGAAGGCACCCCCGAGCCGAAGGAGCCCCAGCCGGGGACGTGCACGGTGGCGCGGGGCTCGGAGCAGGTCGTGGTGCGCTGCGAGAGCGACGGCCGCGTGTACCGCGCGGGCTTCGGCACCCACGAGGTGAAGGCGGCGCTGGCGGCGACGGAGGGCTATTCGCTCATGGGCTACCTGGGCGCCGCGGTGCTCGGCCTGGGGCTCGCCGTCATCATCAGCCGCGCCATCGCTGACCCCGTGTCGCGCGTGACGCAGGTGGCGCGGGAGGTGGCCCGGGGGGACGTGTTCCGGGGTGAGCTGGACGTGTCCGCCGCCGGCGAGGTGCGGCAGATGGCCACCTCCTTCAACGAGATGCTGGGCACGCTGCGCTCCACGGTGATGGAGCTCGTCACGCGCACCGAGCAACTGTCCAGCGCGTCGCGCGGCCTCATGGGCGCCTCCGCGGATCAGGAGCACGTCATCAGCCAGCAGGCCGCGTACGCGCAGCAGATCGCCGCCACGTTCGAGGAGCTCTCCCGCACCGCCGAGCAGATCTCCTCGTCCACGGAGGTGGTGGAGTCCAGCGCGCGGCGCACCCATGACGCGGTCGCGGAGGCCATGGCCGTGGTGGCGCAGGTGGTGGGCGGCATCAACGACATCCGCACGGAGTCCAAGGGCGTGGCGGACGCCATCGTGGGGCTGAACAAGGACCTGCAGCAGGTCTCCAAGATCGCCCAGGTCATCAACCAGGTGGCGGAGCGCAGCGACCTTTTGGCGCTCAACGCGGCGCTGGAGGGCACCAAGGCGGGCGACGTGGGCCGGGGCTTCTCGCTGGTGGCCGCGGAGATGCGCAAGCTGGCGGAGAACGTGTCCGTGTCCGCGCGCGACATCGCCCGCATCGTGGAGAAGGTGCAGGACTCCGGCGAGGAGGCCGCGTCCAAGGCCCGCGTGGGCATGGCGACGAGCGACCGGGGCGTGGAGGTGGCCGAGCAGGCCTCCGCCGTCTTCCTGCGCATCGTGGAGCTGGCGCGCGGCACCAGCGAGGCGGCGCGGCAGATCACCATCGCCACCCGCCAGCAGCGTCAGTCCAGCGAGCAGGCGGTGCAGGGCGCGCGCAACGTGGCGGACCTGGTGAAGCAGGGCGTGGACGCCACCGGCCGCACCACGCGCATCGCCCAGGACCTGCAAGCCGTGGCGGAGGGGCTCACCGCCGTGACGAGCCGCTTCAAGGCCCAGCCGCGCTCCTGAGTCAGACGGGCCGGGACGACGGCGCGCGGGCGCGCAGCTTCTGGAACAGCTCCGGGGGCATGGCCGCGACGCCCAGCCGGTGGTCGGGCGCCACCGCCTCGCCGTGGAAGTCGCTGCCGAAGGTGGGCACGAGGTCGCTCTCCGCCGCGAGCCCCAGGTACTTCTGCCGCACCGCGGGGTTGTGGTCCACGCTGAGGACCTCCAGGCCGGAGAGGCCCGCCTTCGCCAGCGCTTGGATCTCCGGGCGCTCCATCTTGGAAGAACCGGGGTGGGCGAGCGTCGCGGTGCCCCCTGCGTTGCGGATGAGCCGGATGGCGTCCGCGCCGTCCAGCTTGAAGCGCTCCACCCACGCCGCGCGGCCCGTGCCCAGGAAGCGGTCGAAGGCGGCCTTCACGTCGATGCACCAGCCCTGATCCACCAGCACCCGCGCCAGGTGGGGACGCCCCAGTTGCGCGTCCCCGGCCACCTTGCGCACCTGCTCCATGCGCACCGGGAAGCCCAGCTCGCGCAGGCGGGCCACCATGGCCTCCATGCGGTGCGTGCGCTCATCGCGGAGCCGGTCCGCGAAGCGCGCGAGGTCCGGGTCCTCCGGGCGCAGGAAGTGGCCCAGGATGTGGGCCTCCTTGCCGTACACGAAGGCGGACAGCTCGATGCCGGGCACCAGCTCCACCCCGTGCGCGGCGGCGGCGGCCTTCGCCTCCTGGAGCCCGGCCACCGTGTCGTGGTCCGTCACGGCCAGGACGGTGACGCCCGCGGCGGCGGCTCTGGCCACCAGCTCCGAGGGCGGGTACTGGCCGTCACTGGCGGTGGTGTGCGAATGCAGGTCGATCACGGCGGGGGACCCTCCGGGGGGCGGCGAGGCGGGCACTCTTACGCCATGTCCCCATGGGAAGGGGCCGGAAGAGCGGGCCCTGTGTGAATCCGCACGGCGGACGGTTTGTTCCTGTCCGGTGGCGGCCCTTCGGGGAGGCTCGGGGAGGGGCGGGGTTGAAGGCGGGCCTCCCCTTGGCTGGCGGGCGGTGTTAGATCGCCGCGCCATGGCCAAGACCCCGACCCCGAAGAAGTCCACCCTTCGCGCCGCCTACGCGAACGCGCGCAAGGCGGATCCGCGCCCCATCACCGGCAAGGAGAAGCCGGCGGAGCTGCTCGCGCACGCGTTCAGCGCCTACGTGGGCCGGCAGGAGCGCACCGCGTTCGAGCTGATGCAGCAGTCCGTGCAGCAGGACGCGTCCATCTTCCTCACGCTGTCGGGCGCCATGACGCCCGCGGGCCTGCACCAGTCCTGCATCATCCCGCTGGTGGAGAAGGGCATCATCTCCGCCATCACCACCACGGGCGCCAACCTCTACCACGACGCCCACCGCATCATCGGCCACGGCATCCGCGAGGTGAACCCCAACGCGGGCGACCTCCAGTACCGCCTGGCGCGCATCATCCGCATCTACGACCTGGGCTTCTGGGAGGAGGCGCTGCTCGACACCGACCGCCTCTTCTCCGCCATCCTCCGGCAGCCGCAGTTCCAGCGGAAGATGACCACCCCGGAGTTCCACTACCTCCTGGGCAAGGCCATCCATGGCATCGAGAAGCAACTGGGCGTGAAGCAGCCGTCGCTGCTGTCCACCTGCTACAAGCACGGCGTGCCCATCTGGGTGGGCGCGGTGCAGGACGGCTCCATCTTCCTCAACGTCGTGAAGCTCAAGCGCCTGTTGGGCGACGAGTTCAAGTTCGAGCTCGACATCAACGACGACGTCTATTCCATGGCCGCCATGCAGCACTACTGCCGCCACCACGGCAGCGGGAAGCTGGCCATCTGGATCCTGGGCGGCGGCGTGCCCAAGAACTACACGCTCCAGGGCGAGCCGCTGCTGGATCAGATCCTCAACGTCCCCACGTCCGGCTTCGACATCGACGTGCAGTTCTGCGTGGACCCGGTGGACAACGGCGCGCTGTCCAGTTGCCCGGCCGGTGAGGGCCACACCTGGGGCAAGGTGTCCGTGGAGGCCGTGGAGACGGGCTCCATGTACGTGCACTGCGACGTGACGGCGGTGTTCCCCTGGCTCACGCACGCGCTGTTCAGCGAGCCCAAGAACAAGCGCAAGCCCATGCGCCTGATGGACAAGATGGACGACGCGGTGAAGTTCCTGGACGCGGACGTCAAGAAGCGCAGCAAGTCGCTGATGAAGACGCTGGACTGGAGCATCGAGGACGCCGAGCCCTCCTCCGAAGAGGATGCCAAGGCCCACGACAGCTTCGTGCGTTAGCGCGCAGTCCCTCCAACCAAGGCCCCGAGTCCCAAGGAGACGGTGATGAGTCAGCAGCCCGCGACGGGTGTGGTGATGTCCCTGGTGAGTGCCCCCCAACTGAAGACGCAGGTGACGCACGGCCCGTCCGGCGCGACGTTGCCCACGGAGGCGCCGAAGGACAACGGCGGCACCGGCGGCAGCTTCTCCCCCACGGACCTGGTGGCCACGGCGCTGGCGTCCTGTGTCGTGACGACCATGCACCTGGTGGCCGGCAAGGAGGGCATCACCCTGGGCGAGGTGCGCGCCACGGTGGAGAAGCGGATGACCCCGCCGCCGCGCAAGATTGGGGAGCTGGTGCTCTCCATCCTGATGCCGGCCGGCCTCACGCGGGAGCAGCGCACCACGCTGGAGAAGATCGCCCACGAGTGTCCCGTGGCGCGCAGCCTCCACCCGGACGTGAAGGTCACGGCTTCGTTCGGCTACCCGGACTGAAGCGGCCGTGAGGGGGCTCGGCAGGCCGTCCGCCTCCCGAGCCCGCTCCGAGCCCCAACGGCGGCGTGCGGCGAGCAGCCGCCGTGCCCACCCTCCTGAGGTTCTCTGCTGCCTCGGGGGAGGGGCACTCGGCATGAACCTGAAGCGACTGGGCATCTACCTCAACGACCACCTGCTGGGCTCCACCGTGGGGCTGGACCTCGCGAAGCGCACGGAGCGCGAGAACCGCAGCAACCCGGTGGGCCAGTACCTGGCCACGCTCATCCCGCTCATCGAACAGGACCGCGCCACGCTGCTCACGGTGATGGCCGCCCTGGAGGTGCGGGTGGATCCGCTCAAGGTGGGCGGCGCGTGGCTGACGGAGAAGCTGTCGCGGCTGAAGCTCAACGGCTCCTGGCTGCGCTACTCGCCGCTGAGCCGGCTGGTGGAGCTGGAGGGGCTGTGCGTGGGCTCCCACGGACGCGTGTCCCTGTGGAGGAGCCTGGAGCGGGTGGCCGCGAAGGAGCCGCGCCTGGCGCGCTTCGACTTCGCGTTCCTCGCCGAGCGCGCCGACGGGCAACTGGAGACGCTCCAGACGCTGCGGCTGCGCTCGACGGATGCGGCGTTCAGCGACACGTCCGTCGAGACCGGCGAACAGGCACCGGTCCCGACGGAGGCCTAGGGACTTCAGGTCCCCGAGGGCGAGACGGGCGCGCGCGTCCCGTTTTCGGGGCCGGGCAGCAGGCGCAACTGACTGGCGGAGGTGAACGTCGCGTCCACCTCGCGCTCCAGGTACGTGTAGCCGGACAGGCCGTCCTCGTAGACGCGCAGCAGGTTGCGCGACTCGTCCAGGGTGATGCGCCCCTGGCGCAGCGCCAGCTCCGTGAACTTGCGCAGCTTCGCGACCAGGTCGTCCTTGTTGTAGCTCACGTAGTTGAGCACTTCCGTCACCGTGTCCCCGGCGACGACGTGGTCGATGAGGTAGCCGCCGCCCGGAGCGAGCGACACCTGCACCGTGTGCGTGTCCCCGAAGAGGTTGTGCAGGTCGCCCAGGATCTCCTGGTACGCGCCCACCAGGAAGATGCCCAGGTAGTAGTCGTCGCTGTTGAGCGCGTGCAGCTCCAGCGCGTCCTTCACCTCGCGCTTGTCGATGAAGTGCTCGATCTTCCCGTCCGAGTCGCAGGTGATGTCCGCCAGCGTCGCGCGCCGGGTCGGCTTCTCCGCCAGGCGGTGGATGGGCATCATCGGGAAGAGCTGATCAATGGCCCACGAGTCCGGCAGCGACTGGAACACGGAGAAGTTGCAGAAGTACGTGTCCGACAACTGCTTCTCCAGCGCCTCCAGCTCCTCCGGGATCTCTCCGGCCTCGCGCGCCACGCGCAGGATCTTGTGGCAGATGGCCCAGTAGAGGTTCTCCGCCGCCACGCGCTGCTCCAGCGACAGGTGGCCCAGGGAGAACAACTGGAGGCTCTCCTCCTTGGCGTCCTGCGCGTCGTGGAAGGCCTCGATGACGTTCTTGTTCGTGACCTCGCGGAACGTCGAATAGAGGTTGCGCACCACGGAGGGCGCCTTCTCATCCACCTTGTCCGGCGTCTGGGACGGGTCGAACTCGCTGGTGCCCAGCACGTCCACCACCAGCACCGCGTGGTGCGCCACCACGGCGCGGCCGGACTCGGAGACGAGCGTGGGGTGCGGCACGCCCGCGCGGTCGCAGGCCTCCATCACGCCGAAGACGACGTCGTTGGCGTACTCCTCCGTCGTGTAGTTCATGGAGGAGGCGAAGTTCGTCTGGGAGCCGTCGTAGTCCACGCCCAGGCCGCCGCCTACGTCCAGGTACTTCAGCGGCGCGCCCTGGCGGGCCACCTCCACGTAGAAGCAGCCCACCTCGCGCAGCGCGTTCTTCACGTTGCGGATGTTGGAGATCTGGCTGCCCAGGTGGAAGTGCAGCAGCTCGAAGGAGGACAGCAGGCCCGCGTCCTTCATGAAGCCGATGCAGTTCATCAGCTCCGACGAGGACAGGCCGAACTTGGAGCGATCACCGCCGGACGCCTCCCACTTGCCGGCGCCGCGCGTGGACAGCTTCACGCGCATGCCCAGCCGCGGCGTGATGCCGGTGCGGCGCGCCACCTCCGCGATGAGGGGCAGCTCGCTGGGCTTCTCCACCACCAGGATGACGTTGCGGCCCAGGCGCGAGTAGAAGAGCGCCGTCTCGATGTACTCCTCGTCCTTGTAGCCGTTGCAGATGACGAGCGCGTCCTCGCTGTCCAGCAGCGCCATGACGGCGAGCAGCTCCGGCTTGCTGCCGGCCTCCAGGCCGTAGGTGTGCTCCTTGCCCGCCTCGATGATGGTCTCCACCACGTAGCGGTGCTGGTTCACCTTGATGGGGTACACGCCCCGGTACAGGCCCTTGTAGCCCTGATCCGCGATGGCCTTCTTGAACGCGTTGTTCAGGTGCACCACGCGGTGGCGCAGCACGTCCGTGAAGCGCAGGAGCAGCGGCAGGCCGATGCCCCGGCGGCGGACCTCGTCCACCAGCTCCTTGAGGTCCATGCTCGGAGCGGCGGGCCCGTCCGGGTGGACGCACACGTGGCCCTTGTCGTTGATGCCGAAGTAGGGCGAGCCCCAGTTGCGGATGCCGTACAGCTCGTGGGCATCGGCCAGGGTCCAGCGGTGCTGAGGGGAGGGAGCGGCCATCGTTGTTTCGTGCCTCCGGTGGAGCGCGCGGCGGGGGTGTGGAAACTCCCATGAACACGGGAGGGGGGCCGGACTATCGGAAACGCCCCATCCATTCAATAGCCGCCTGTTCCCAGGGCAGGCAGGCGGGCAGGGCCTCCATTCGGGACTCTGGCCCTGGTGGGCCGGTCAGCATCCAATTCCTACCCTTCCTTCCAGGCAGCACCGGGAGGCCGAGTGGAGAGAAGGGGAGGGTACATGGAGTCGTCCGCACGCAGGGAAGAGGCAGCGCCACTGACCCCGCGGGAGATCTTCGAACGATTGGATCGCTACGTCATCGGCCAGGACGCCGCGAAGCGAGCGGTGGCCATCGCCGCCCACAACCACCTCAAGCGCATCCAGGCGCGGCGGATGCGCCGGCAGTCCCTCATCAAGAAGTCCAACATCCTGCTGATTGGTCCCACGGGCAGCGGCAAGACGCACATCGCGCGCAACCTGGCGGAGATCCTCCACGTCCCGTTCACCACCGTGGACGCCACCGAGTACACGGAGGCGGGCTACTACGGGAAGGACGTGGAGGTGATGGTGTCCGACCTGCTCTTCAAGGCGAACCACTCCGTGGAGGACACCCAGCGGGGCATCATCTTCATCGACGAGGTGGACAAGATCGCCCGCCGCACCCAGGGCGCCCGCAACGGCGCGGGCAGCCGCGACATCGGCGGTGAGGGCGTGCAGCAGTCGCTCCTGAAGCTGCTGGAGGGGCGCGAGGTGCACGTGCCCATGAACGTGACGCAGGCGTGGAACAAGAGCGACTTCGTGCAGGTGGACACGCGCGACATCCTCTTCATCTGCGCGGGCACGTTCAGCGACCTGCACGACTACGGCGACGAGGGCGGCCGGGCCATGGGCTTCGGCTCGGACGCGCTCACGGCGAAGCGCAAGGAGAAGCGCATCTCCACGAAGCAGTTGGTGGACTTCGGGATGATGGCGGAGTTCCTGGGCCGCATGCCGGTGATGGTGCAGTTGGAGCGGCTGGGCGAGCCCGACCTCCTGCGCGTGCTCACCGAGCCGCCGGATGCCATCACCCGCGAGTTCAAGGAGCTGCTGTCGCTCGATGAAATCGAGCTGGAGTTCCCGGAGAGCGGCCTGCGGGAGGTGGTGCGCTACTCCATCGCGCGCGGGCTGGGGGCTCGCGGCCTGCGCTCCATCCTGGAGCACGTGATGTCGGACATCATGTTCGAGGCGCCGGAGCGCAAGCACCGCCAGGTGACGGTGGACGCGGAGTTCGTGAAGGCGCGGCTGGCGGCGCTGGACGACGTGGAGCTCAACGCCTAGCGGGCGTGGGCTTCTCCGAGGCCCGGGCGGCGGCGCCCAGCCGTGCCGCCGCCTGCGGATCCTGGATGAGCTGGAGGATGACGTCGTTGCGCAGGAGGGCCCGCGTGTCGCCGCGCTCCAGCGCGTCCTGCAGGTCCCGGTGCGACAGCGCGAGCTGGAAGCGCGGGTCCTTGCGCAGCGCCTTGTAGGCCGGGTCCTCCTGGAGCTTCTTCGCCTTCGCCGGGTCGTGCGTGGCCTGGGCCACCTGGACCAGGTCCTCCAGCGGGGCGAACTGGGTCAGCTCGAAGAGGTTGAAGCGGCGGGACAGGTCGAAGGCGACGGAGTCCTTGGGGGCCACGCCCATGCGCTTGCCGGCGACGATGACGTGCTGCTCCATGAACGTCAGCGCGCTCAGGCAGACCCAGAACAGCGCGGCCATCTTGCCGCCTCCGAGCACGAAGCCCAGGGTGCGGTCCAGGCCGCGCTCGTCGGGGTCCCTGCCGGAGAGGAAGCGCAGGAGCAGCGCGCCCAGGGCGTACCTCACGGTGAGCCACGTGACGACGAACAGGAGCACCGTGCCGAAGAGCGTCCCGATGAGCAGCGGTGAGCCCAGCGCGACGGCGAGCTTGGGGCCGGCGAGGGGCGCGAGCTTGCGCGAGACGAAGTAGCCCGCCGCGAGCCCCACGGAGTTGGCCACCTGCCGGGCGGCGCCGGAGAGGGCGCCGAGGATGCCGAAGAACAGCACCATGCCCAGGAGGATGAGGTCGATGACCATGGGTGGGGCTCCTGGGGGCCGCTAGCGGATCTTGAACGAGGAGTCGCCCTTGGACTTGTCCGCGGTCTGCTTCTGGGCTTCCGCGAGGGCTTCCTTGTAGCGGGCGTTGGAGGGCTCGTAGGTGAGCGCCATCTTGAGGTTGCGCTCCGCGGCGGAGGGGTTGCCGGACTCCAGGTCCTTCTGGGCCTGGGTGTAGAACTGACGGCCCTTGGGGTGGGTGCCGATCTGCTCTTCCTGCTCCTTCTTCGCGGCGGCCTTGGTCTCGGCCTCGGAGGCGTCGGTGAAGCGCAGCTTCTGCGCGCGGTCCGGGCCGGCGATGTCGGTGAGGTACTTCTTGCGCTTGGTGTCGTCGCGCAGGACGTAATAGGCCTCGGTGACGCGCTTGTAGAGTTCGTTCACCTGGTCCTTGAGGGCCTTGGACTCCAGGTGGAAGAAGCGGTCCGGGTGGTAGACGCGGCTCTCCTTGTAGAACGCCTTCTTGATGTCGCTGGGGGCGGCGGTGCGCTCCAGGCCGAGCAGCTCGAAGTAGTCCATCTGGTCGAGCTTCGCGCAGCGCGACTCCAGGTCCACGAGCTGCTCCGGGCTGAGGGCCGGGCCTCCCGCGGAGGCGGGCGGCGGCGGAGGCGTGCTGGCGGCGGGAGGACGCGGCGGGGCCACAGGCGGTGGCGTCAGCGGGCGGGGTGAACCGGCGGGCGCGAGCGCGGGCAGGGACGTGGTGGGGCGGTTGCCGGGGCGCGGCGGCGCGGGAGTCGCCGGAGCGATGGGCGGGGCGACCTGCCCGACGGCGAGCACTGGCGGCGGGGTGGGCGCGACGGTCGGTGGGCCCGGAGGCCTGGAGGCGATGGGAGGCGGCGTCAGCGGGCCCACGGTGGGGACCGGGCGCGCGGCGGGCGGGGCCCCTGCGGGGCTGATGGTGGGCACCGAGGGCGGACGGGCGGCGGGAGCCACGGGCGGAATCACCGGGCTCAGGGGCTGCATGGTCGGCACGACAGAAGGTCCGCGAGCCACGGGCGGCGGCGTCGGCATGGACGCGACGCCCGGTACCGCTGGAGGCATGGCGGGCGAAGCGCTCGCGGTGGGCGGAACGACCGGCGCGACCCGAGGCATCGACGCGGGCGCCACGGGAGGCGTCACCGCGCCCACGGCCGGTGTCGTGGCGGTCGGCCGGGCAACAGCGGGCGCCTGCGGCGGCGTCACGGCTCCCGCGGCCGGTGTCGTCGCGGTCGGCCGGGCAGAGGCGGGGCCCTGAGGCGGAGTCACCGCGCCCACGGCCGGTGCCGTGGTGGTTGAGCGGGCAACGGGCGGAGTCACCGCGCCTACTGCCGGTGTCGTGGCGGTCGGCCGGGCAACAGCGGGCGCCACGGGCGGAGTCACCGCGCCCACGGCCGGTGTCGCGGCGGTGGGACGCGCAGGGGTCTGCGGCGGCACCGCGCCGACGGCAGGCATCGCGGTGACGGTGGGGCGAGCGCCTGCGGGAGTCTGGGGTGGAGGCACCGCGCCCACGGCAGGAATCGGGGTCACGGTCGCTCGAGGCGTAGCGGGCGTTGCTGGGGCCAGGGGCGGGGTCACCGCGCCGACAGCAGGCATCGCGGCCACGGTGGGCCGGGTCTGCGCGGTCGTCACCGGCGGCGCGGACGCGACACCCACGGACGGAACCCCCGACACCGTGGGGCGTGCCGCGGCAGGAGCACCCACCGGTGCGATGCCCGGCGGTGTCCCTCGGGGGGCCGCAGCCGGCGCGACCGAAGGCACCTGACCCGACGCAGGCCGAGCCGTCGCTGGGGCCACCGAAGGCACCTGCCCCGAGGCGGGCCGAGCCGTCGCTGGAGCCACCGAGGGCACCTGACCTGACGCGGGCCGTGCCGTCGCTGGAACCCCGGGCGGAACGCCGCCCGTGGCCGGAGCCACCGAGGGCACCTGACCCGACGCGGGCTTCGCCGGAGGCACCGTGGGCACCTGCCCTGAGGCGGGCCGGGCCGTCGCCGGAGCCTGCGGGGGCGCGACGGGGGGCGGCGTGGCGCGGGCGGTGGGGGCCGCCGTGGGGGGCCGGGGCGCCGCTGGCGCTACGGACGGCGGCATGGAGGCCGTCACCCGGGGCAGGGCGGGCGTCGCCGGACGCGCCGGGGCCGCGGGCGCGGCGGGCCCTGGCGGCGCGCCAGAGTTCGGATCGGAAGGCTCGGACATCGGCGGTGCCTAGTTGGCCACGGCGGGCAGGTCGCTGCTGTTGTGGCCCGCGAGCCGCGTGTTGCGGTTCGACTGGATCGACTGCTGGATGTCCGCCTCCGTCATGCCGGACGACAGCGTGATCGTCGTGGACGTCTTCTGGCCCGTCTCCACGTCGCACGCGGACACGTTCACCAGACCGTCCGTGTTGATCTCGAACGTCACCTCGATCTTCACCTCGCCGCGATACCCGATGCGGAAGCCCGAGAACTCGAACTCGCCCAGCATCTCGCACTCCTCGGCGCGGTTGGACTCACCCTGGTACACGCGGATCTTCACCTTCTCCTGCCCGTCGCGGCTGGTGGTGAAGGTCTTCGACCGGTCGATGGGCACCGGCGTGTTCTTGTCGATGATCTTCTCCGTGTACCCGCCCACCGTCCCAATCCGCAGCGTCAGCGGCGTGACGTCCACCAGGAACGTCTCCGTCTTGCTGTCCAGGAGCGCGTGCGACTGGAGCGCGGCGCCCATGGCCACGACCTGATCCGGGTTGATGCCCTCCAGCGGCTCCTTCTGGAAGTAGTGCTTCACCGAGTTGCGGATGATGGGCAGCCGCGTGGGCCCGCCCACCAGGATGACCGCGTCGATGTCCGCCGCCGTCAGCCGCGCGCTCTGCAAGGCCTCGTCGCAGACCTTGAACGTGCGCTGCACCAGGTCCATCACCATCCGGTTGAACTGGTCCTGGTTGAGCGTGTTGCGCAGGTCCATCACGTTGCCGTTGGCGTCCTGGCAGATGCCCTGGCAGAGGATGTCCGCGGTGCCGAACTGGCCCACGTCGATCTTCGCCTTCTCCGCCGCGTCCTTCAGCATCTGCAGGCAGTACTTGTTCTGCCGCAGGTCCAGCCGCGTGCGGGCGAGGAAGTCGTCCGCCATCCACGTCATGATGCGGTCGTCGAAGTCGTCGCCGCCCAGGTACGTGTCACCCGCCGTGGCAAGCACCTCGAAGACGTCCTTGCCGATCTCCAGGATGGACACGTCGAACGTGCCGCCGCCCAGGTCGTAGACGACGACGCGCTGGTTGACGTCCCGGCCAAAGCCATACGCCAGCGCCGCCGCCGTGGGCTCGTTGAGGATGCGAAGCACCTCCAGCCCCGCGATGCGGCCCGCGTCCTTCGTGGCCTGGCGCTGGTTGTCATTGAAGTACGCGGGGACGGTGATGACCGCCTTGTGCACCTCGCGGCCCAGGTACGTCTCCGCGACGGCCTTCATCTCCTTGAGCACCAGCGCGGAGATCTCCGGCAGCGAATAGCTGCGGTCCCGCACGCCGATGCGCACCGAGTTGTTGTCGCCCTCGACGATGCGGTACGGCATCACCGCCTGCGCCTTCTTCACCTCGTCGGAGAAGTAGTACCGGCCGATGAGCCGCTTGGCCGAGTACACCGTGTTCTCGGGGCTGGTGATGATGTTCTTCTTCGCCGCGTTGCCCACCAGCACGGACCCTTCCTCCAGGAAGGACACGCACGAGGCATGCGTCGTCTCGCCCCACTCATTGGGGATGACCGTGGGCTGGCCTTCATGGACGACCGACACGCATGAGTACGACGTGCCCAGGTCGATGCCGATTGCGATGTCGTCCGCCATTCCGTCTCCGGTGAAGACCTGCACCCCGATCCCTCTGGGGGGAGGGCCGTCGGGAAGCGCCCGGAGGTTAGGCTCCACGCTCCAGGGTGTCAATTCAATGGCTGATCAAATGCCAGCCATTTCAAGGGCTTAGCGCCAAGGCAGGGGAGCGGGTTCGCTGCGCTGAACCCCGGCCCCCTGGACCTTATCCCTAAGGGGGAAAGGGGGGAAATCACCATGTCCGCCATCCTCGCCGCCCTGTCGTCGGACCCCAACCTCCTCCGGTGCGAGCTGCACCGGCTGGCCGGGCAGGTCGTCCTCCGCCCGGAGGCGCGCGCCAATGCCCTGGGGGTGGGCTCCTATGCCCAGGAGGAGGTCCTGCTGCGTCGCCTGGCGCCGGACCGCGAGCTCACGCTGGACGACCTGGGACCGCCGCATGAATCGGAGGCGGTGCTCTTCCACGCGAACCGCCTGCCGCCCGGCCTGTCCCCCGAGGACAACACGCAGCCCTTCCGGGCCCGCCACTGGCTGTTCGCCCACCAGGGGCCGCTGCCGGACTTTGAGCCCCTGCGTGCTCCGCTGCTGTCGCGCGTGCCGGAGCACCTCCAGCGGCTGGTGCGCGGCCCCACCGACAGCGAGGTCCTCTTCGCCCTGTTCCTCACGCGCCTGCGGGAGCTGGGCCGCACGGATGATCCGCGCCTGGAGCCGGCCGTCGCCGGCCGCGTGCTGCGTGACACGGTGCGCGAGGTGGAGGCCGAGCTCGTGCGGGTGGGGCAGCGGCGCACGCCCCCGCTCAACCTGGTGGCCACCAACGGCGCCGTGCTGGTCGCCACCCGCCGCGGCGAGGCCCCGCTGTCCTACACGCGCCTGGAGGGCAGCGCGGAGTGCGCGCACTGCGGCGTGACGGCCACGACGCCGGAGACGCACCCGGAGGTGGGCGCGCACCGCCGCCGCCGCACGGTGGTGGTGGCCAGCCACGTCACGCGCACGCAGGGCTGGGTGGAGCTGCCGCAGGGCACGACGCTGACGGTGGGCGCGGACCTCCAGGTCCAGCACCTGCCGCCGGGCTGAGCGGGCCGCTACGGACCGCCGAAGAAGGAGACCTCCAGGAAGCGCACGTAGAGGTTGCAGGCGGCGTGGAAGAGGGAGCAGCCGACGATGGTGCCGGTGCGCTCGCGCATCCAGCCGAAGAGGAGGGCGGGGAAGAACACCGCCAGCCGCCACGTCTGGAAGATGGCCAGGTGGCCCAGCGCGAAGAGGAGCGCCGTCACCCAGAAGGCGCGCCCCAGCCGCGCGCCCAGCACCACGCGCCCCTGGGGCCACGCGTCGCGCAGGCGGGCCTGGAGGTAGCCCCGGTAGAAGAACTCCTCCGGCAGGGCCACGACGAAGAGCTGATCAATCACCCACTCGCCGAAGCGCGGCGGCAGGCGCGGCTGGAAGTGGCCCTCGCCGATGATGGGCGTCAGGTGGCGCGCGAGCCCGGGCGGCAGGTGCGGCACCACCTGCACGAAGGCGGCGAAGCCCGCGAAGAACAGCGGCCCCACGATGGCGCACATCACCAGGAACAGCCGCGCGTCCTGCTTCCACGCGCGCAGGGTGAGGCCGTAGTCGCGGTAGTCCTCGTCGCGCCAGCGCATGGGGATGAGCGGCAGGTAGAGGAAGCCCACCGTGGCCACCAGCTTGGGCACGCTGGTGCCCCCGGCGACGAGGAACGCCGCGATGATGCCCAGGAAGCCCAGCGCCCAGAGGCCCATGGCCTCCTGCACCGCGCTCAACCTGAACGGGGGCCCCGAAGGCCGGCTCATGGCGCGTCCGCCGAGGCGAGCTGCGCCTTCACCGCGGTCAGGGGCAGGGCGCGGGCGCCACGGCCCCGGCGCTCGACGACGACGCCCACCAGCCGCCCGTCCCCGTCGTACAGCGGGCTGCCCGGCGCGAGCGTGAGGTCCACGTCGAAGAACGGCGCGGGGGCGGCCCTGGCCACCGCGGCCCTGGGCGTGTCCCGCTGGCCCTTCTTGCGCGCGGGCATCACGCCCACCACCCAGCGGCCCGCGAGCCCCTCCGGCACCAGCCGCACCGGCGCCGCGGGCCACGTGCCCTGGGGACCCGCCACCACCGCGACCTGGAGCTCCGCGCTGGAGAGCACTACGCGCGCCGTCAGCGCGTTGCCCGCGTGCACCACCTGGGCGGAGTCGGGCCCCACGAGCGACACGGCGGTGAGCACCTGACCCTCCGCGCCCACGATGATGCCGGGGCCTGTGTGCAGGGGGCCGCGCACGCGCACGGACGAGCGGGTGTGCAATTCCAGCACGCGCTGGAGGTCGGCGCGCGACGGACGGGCCTCCGCGCCGGCCCGCGAGGGCAGGGCCAGGAGGAGCCAGAGGAGGGCGGGGACGAGGAGGAGCGGGCGGAACATCTTCGCGCCCGGAAGCCTATCAGCGCTCCCGCAGGGCGGCGAGGAAGCTCTCCGCGGACCGGGTGTTGAGGATGTCCTGCTTGCGCGCCCAGCCCCGGCGCGCCGTGGCCACCGCGTAGGCCAGGTTCCTCAGGTCCTCCTGCCGGTGCGCGTCGCAGCTCACCACCAGCTTCACCCCGAGCCCCACGGCCTGCCGCACGTACTCGGACTTGATGTCCAGGCGCGCCGGCTTGCCGTTGATCTCCACCGCGACGCCGCGCTCCCGGGCGCGCTCCAGCACCTCCTCCATGCGCAGCGCGTACGGCTCGCGGCTCTGGATGAGGCGCCCGGTGGGGTGCCCCAGGATGTGCAGGTGCGGGTTGTCCAGCGCGGCCAGCACCCGGCGCGTCATCTGGTCCTCGTCCATGGAGTGGCGCACGTGGATGGACGCGATGACGACCTCCAGTTGCTCCAGCACGCTGTCCGCGTAGTCCAGCGCGCCCGACTCCAGGATGTCCACCTCGATGCCCTTGAGCAGCCGCACGCCGGGCACCGCCGCGTTCACGCGGTCGATCTCCTCCCACTGCCGCTTGAGGTCGTCCACCTTGAGGCCGCCCGCGTGGATGGCCGCCTCGCTGTGCTCGGTGATGGTGAGGTACTTGAGCCCCAGCGCCTGCGCCGCCCTCGCCATCTCCTCCAGCGTGTTGCGCCCGTCGGACCAGGTGCTGTGCGCGTGCACCGCGCCCTGCACGTCCTCCAGCGTCACCAGGTCCTCCGGCAGCTTCCCGGCCCGGGCGGCCTCCACCTCGCCGTTGTCCTCGCGCAGCTCCGGCGGCACCTCCTGCATGCCCAGGAGCCGGTACAGCGTCGCCTCGTCGGGGACGGGGACCTTGGTGCCGTCCTCGCGGTGCACGCCCCACTCGGAGATTTTCAGCCCCTTCTCGTGGCCCAGGTTGCGCAGCCGGATGTGGTGCGCCTTGGAGCCGGTGAAGTGGTGCAGCGCGGTGGCGAAGTCCTCGTCCGGCAGCACGCGCAGGTCCACCTGGAGGTCGCCCTGCACCATGCGCACGGAGCACTTGCTGTCGCCCTTGCCCAGCACCGTCGCCACGCCCGGCGCGTTCGCGAGCGCGTCCAGCACCGGCCCCGCCTCCTGCGCGGAGGCGATGAGGTCCACGTCGGACACGGTCTCCGCGCGGCGGCGCACGCTGCCGCCCAGGCTGGCGCGCACCACGCCCGGGGCCTGGCGGATCCGCTCCAGCAGGCCCTCCGCGATGGGGAGCGCGTCACCCAGGAGCTTCCGCTCTCCGCGCGCGCGCCGGTACACGGCGATGCCGTCCAGGAGCTTCGCCTCGCTCTTCGGGCCAAAGCCCTTGAGCTCCCGCACGCGGCCGTCCTTGCAGGCGCGCTCCAGGTCCTCGACGCTGCCCACCTGGAGCTCGCTCCACAGGGCGGCCACCTTCTTCGGGCCCACGTCCGGCAGCTTCATCAGCTCCAGCAGGCCGGGGGGGAACCGGGCCTTCAGCTCCTCGAACGCCGTCATGCGGCCGGTCGTCACCAGCTCGGTGAGCTTCTCGGCGAGCCCCGGGCCGATGCCCTGGAGCTCCTGCAGGCGGCCCTCGGTGACGACGGCGCCCAGGTCCTGCGGCAGGTTCGCGATGCGGTCCGCGGCGATGTCGTAGGCGCGGACGCGAAAGCCGCTCTGCCCCTGGAGCTGGAGCAGGAGGGACATGTCCCGGAGGAGCTGGGCAACGGCCGCCTTGTCGGTGAGCACGGCGGTGGAGGGTGTCACGTCGGGAGTCACGGTCGGGAAATTAATGCCGGGGGAACGGGGGTGCAGGCCCGGACGGGTTGTGGGAAAAGGAACGCAATGACGAAGATCAAGCTGGGCCCCGCGGACTTCGCCGAGAGGGAGATGCGGGGGTACGAGATCGGCAAGCGCAACGTCTGCATCGCGAAGATCCATGGCCGCTACAAGGGCCTTGATGACTGGTGCAACCACGCGGGGTGTCTGCTGTCGGGCGGGCGCCTCGAGGACAACATGGTCGTGTGCCCCTGCCATGAGGTCGGCTTCGACATGGACACGGGGCAGAACGCGACTTCGCCCGGCGTCTGTGACGACCAGCCGACGGTGCAGCTCACGGTCGAGGACGGAACGCTCGTCGTCGACCTGCCCGACGTTTGAGCCTTCCTCCTTCAGGAGCGTCCAACATGGGACACGACGGACACGATCACGACCATGACCACGGTCATGGCCATCACCCCCACGGCCATTCGCATGACCACGGCCACGGGCATTCGCACGACCATGGCCACGGGCACTCGCACGACCACGGGCATGACCATGGACACGGCCACTCGCACGACCACGACCACGGGCATTCGCACGAGGGCTCGCCGGTGGCGGCGGAGCACAAGTCGCGCGCGCCGGTGCACGTCAGCGCGTACGTGGTGACGTGCTCGGACAGCCGGGACGAAGCGCACGACGGCAGCGGGAAGGACCTGCGCGAGGGCCTGACCGCCGCGGGGCACACCGTCGCCGGGCACACGGTGGTGAAGGATGATCCGGAGGCCATCCGGGGCGCGCTCGCGCAGGCTCAGGCGGCGGGGGCCCGCGCGGTGCTCTTCACGGGCGGCACGGGCATTGGCCGGCGCGACTGCACGGTGGAGACGCTGCGCGCGCTCTTCGAGAAGGAGCTGCCCGGCTTCGGCGAGCTGTTCCGGATGCTGTCGTTCCAGCGCATCGGCAGCCCCGCGATGATGTCGCGCGCCACGGCGGGCACGTACCAGGGGATGATCCTCTTCGCGCTGCCGGGCTCGCCGCAGGCGGTGCGGCTGGCCCTGGACGCGCTCATCCTCCCGGAGCTGGGCCACGCGGTGCGCGAGCTCACGCGTTAGGACTGGACGCGAGATGACGAAGCGCCGTGTCGCGCACACCGGCTTGAGCACCCAGGCGGCCGACCGCCTGCGCCCCCGCCTGGATGCCTTCCTGGCCTCCACGGACGCGAAGGCGCGCATCGGGTTCGACCCGGTGGAGTTCCCCCACCGCTACACCGACCCTCGCGACGTGGAGGTCAGCGCGCTGCTCGCGGCGGCGCTGGCCTACGGGCGCGCGGACCTCTTCCGCCCGAAGGTGGATGGGCTCCTCAAGCAGATGGGCCCGTCCCCCGCGGCCTTCGTGCGCGCGCTGGACGTGAAGGGCGCGAAGGCGCTGCTCACGGGCTTCGTGTACCGCTTCAACGTGGGCACCGACCTGGCGGTGCTGCTCCTGGGCATGGGCCGCGCGCTGCGCGAGCACGGCAGCCTGGAGGCCCTGTTCGTGCGGGGCTTCAAGGCGAGCGGCACGCTGCATGGGGGGCTCGCGGCCTTCACCGCCACGCTGCGGGACGTGCCCATGGGCGCGCTGCGAAAGGCCATGGGCCCGGAGCGGGGGCTGCATCACCTGCTGCCCTCGCCGCTGGGGCCGGGCGCGGCGAAGCGCCTCAACCTGTACCTGCGGTGGATGGTGCGCGGACCGGACGCGGTGGACTTCGGCATCTGGAAGCAGGTGCCCGCGTCCGCACTGCTGGTCCCATTGGACACGCACATCGGACGCATGGCGCTCCACCTGGGCCTCACGCAGCGCACGGACCTCACGTGGCGGACCGCCGAGGAGGTCACGGCCTCGCTGCGGGCGCTCGATCCCGAGGATCCCGTCCGCTACGACTTTGCTTTGTGCCACTACGGCATGAGTGGCGCATGCCCGGCGAAGACGCTGCCCCAGCACTGCGAGCGCTGCTCGCTCCTACCTTCCTGCAAGGTAGGCCCCGGCGTCATCGCGCGCGGTTCACTGCAATTCTGAGTCCCACCCGACCCGGAAATGGGCTACGGGCAGTCCGCGCGGCCCCGCGTTGACGGGTTGGCGCGGTCAAGGCTGCAATGCGGTCGGGCGACGCGGGTGGAATGATCCCGCGGGGCGCGAGGAGCGACGCGGTGCACGCAATGCTGGTGGCGGTCCCAGCCCCGGTGGCCCAGGACGTGGAGCGCGACCTTTGCGCCACGGCCGAAGGGCGTGCGTGCCGGGTGATCCGCGTGGAGTCCCCGCCGGAGCCGCTGCCCGAAGGGCTCCTCGTCCTGTGGGATCACGGCGGTCCGCTGGAGGCCGTGAAGGCGCGCTGCCAGTGGGCGCACGCGCGCCGGCTGCCGACGCGGACCTGGCTGGTCGTGCTGACGAAGCGCGAGGGCGAGGAGGCGGAGGCGCTGGTGGCCGCGGGCGCGGACGAGTGCGTGGCGCCACCCGGAACGCGCTGGGGCTCGAGGCTCGTGGCGCTGCGGCGCAGATCCGCGGACGGGGACGCGCAGGCGCTCCGGCGGGCCCGGGACATGTTCCAGGGCGCGCTGGACGCGGTGCCGGAGCCGCTGTTCATCAAGGACCGCGAGCACCGGCTGGTGGCGGTGAACAACGCCTACTGCCGCCTGCTGGATCAATCCGCCGACGCGCTGCGCGGCTCGCTCACCTCGGCGCAGATGCGGCCGGACGAGGCGGAGGCGTCCTGGCGCCAGGACGAGCGCGCCTTCACCACCGGGCAGACCGTGGAGGACGAGGGCTCCTTCACCGACGGCAAGGGCCGCTCGCGCGAGGTGCTCACGCTGCGGGCCGCGTACATGCTGCCCAACGGCGAGCGCTTCCTGGTGGGGCTCGTGCGCGACGTCACCGAGCGCTCGCGCCTGGAGACGCAGCGGCGGCTGGCGGAGCGGATGACGTCCGTGGGCACGCTGGCCGCGGGCGTCGCGCATGAAATCAACAACCCGCTCTCGTATGTGACCTCCAACCTGGCCTACCTCTGGGAGCGCGTGGCGCAGCCGGTGGTGCCGGCCGAGCAACTGGAGGAGCTGCGGCAGGTGGTGGCGGAGGCGCTGGAGGGCGCGGGGCGGGTGCGCTCCATCGTGCGCGACCTGCGGACGTTCTCCCGCACGGAGGAGGAGCAGCACGGGCCGGTGGACGTGCGCAGGGCGGTGGAGGGCGCGGTCAAGCTGATGCGCGACGCCATCCAGCACCGCGCGTGCATGGCGTGCGACCTGGAGCCGGTGCCCGCGGTGCATGGCAACGAGGGCCGGCTGGCGCAGGTCGTCACGGGCCTGCTGACGAACGCGCTCCAGGCCTTCGGCGACAGGCCCCCGGAAGAGAACCTGCTCAAGCTGCGCGTGCGTCCGGGCCGCGAGGGCCACGTCGTCATCGAGGTGGAGGACAACGGGCACGGGATGCCCGCGGAGGTGCGCCAGCGCATCTTCGATCCGTTCTTCACCACGCGCTCGCCCAAGGGGGGCACGGGCCTGGGCCTGTCCATCTGCCTCACGCTGGTGCACGCGATGGGCGGCCACATCGAGGTGGCCAGCGAGGAGGGGCAGGGCAGCCTCTTCCGCGTGGAGCTGCCGGCGCTCACCCTGCCGCCCGAGGCGCCCCGGCCCGCGCAGGCCACCCTGGCCGTGACGGAGTCGCCCCCGACGCAGCCGGTGCGCGCGACGCGAGACCTGCGCCGGCTGCTGCTCATCGACGACGAGCCGGCGGTGGGCAGCGCGGTGAGCCGCCTCTTGCGCAACCTCTACGAGGTGCACGTCATCCAGGACGCGCGCGAGGCCCTGAAGCGCCTGTCGCACGGCGAGAAGTTCGACGCCATCCTCTGCGACCTGATGATGCCGGGCATGAGCGGCATGGACTTCCTGGTGGAGCTGGAGCGGCTGGCGCCGGAGCTGGCGCCGCGCACCGGCCTGATGACGGGCGGGGTGAACCCGCAGGCCCGTGAGTTCGTGGGCCGCCGCGCGCGGGAGCTGCTGGAGAAGCCCTTCGAGCGCGACCAGTTGTGCACCTTCGTCGAAACCCTGATGCAATGAAGCACCGGACGCGCTGGACGCTGGGGGCCGTGCTGGCGGCCCTGCTGCTCGCGGTCGTCTTCCTGCTGCCGCCCGAGCTGCGGGGGCTGTCCTTCGTGCTGCGCGCGGCGGGGCTCCACGGCGCCACGGCGGAGGCCCTGGCCCGCTACGGCACCGGGGCCTTCACCGTCACGGACATGAGCGTGCCCACGCGCCACGGGCCGGTGCGCGGGCGGCTCTACCAGCCGGACCGCCGCGAGGGCCGGCTCATCGTGCTCACGTCCGGCGTGCACGCGGCGGGCATCGACGAGCCCCGCCTGGTGAAGCTGGCGGAGGACCTGGCCATGGGCGGACACCCGGTGCTCACGCCGGAGCCGCCGGACCTGCTGCGCTACGAAATCACCCCGCGCCTGCCGGACGTCATCGAGGACACGGCCCTGTGGGCGCTGGGGCCGGGCGCGCTGGCGCCGGAGGGGAAGGTGGACCTCTTCGGCATCAGCTTCTCCGGAGGGCTGTCCGTCGTCGCGGCGGGCCGGCCCGCGCTGCGCGACAGGGTGGCCGCGGTGCTGTCCTTCGGAGGGCACGGCGAGCTGTCCCGCGTGCTGTCCTTCCTGTGCACCGGTGTGCAGGCGGACGGGGTGCGCCGCACGCCGCACGACTATGGCGTGGTGGTCATCCTGCTGAACGTCGCGGACCGGCTGGTGCCGCCGGAGCAGGTGGAGGCGCTGCGCAAGGGCGTCCTGACGTTCATGCACGCATCGCATCTGACGCTGGTGGACTCGCGGCGGGCGGAGGCCGCGTTCGCGGAGGCGCGCGCGATGGAGGCCACGCTGCCGGAGCCCGCGGCCACGCTGCTGCATCAGGTGAACACGCGCGACGTCGCCGCGCTGGGGCCCCGGCTGCTGCCCTTCGTGAAGGACTTCGCGGGAGACCCGTCGCTGTCGCCCGAGCGTTCCCCCGCGCCCCGGGCGCCGGTGTACCTGCTGCACGGGACGGACGACTCCGTCATCCCCGCCATCGAATCCACGCTGCTGGCGCGCGCGCTGGAGCCGTACACGCGCGTGCACCTGCGGCCCACGCCGCTCATCACCCACGCGGAGATGGACCGGAAGGCCAGCGCGATGGAGGCACTGAAGATGGTGCGCTTCTGGTCGGCCCTCCTCGACGAGTAGCGCGCCGCCACGCGACTTGACGTTGGAGCCCGGGAGCGGCTGCCATGGCGGGCATGTCCGTGTCCCTCGTGGTGTCTTTCGGGCTGGGGTGGCTGTTGACGGCCGCGCCCGCGCAGCCGGAGCGCATCGTCCCGTGTTCGCCGGACTCCGCTGATGGGGAGGCGGCGCGGGAGGCGCTGTCCGCGTTCGATGCGCGGATGGAGGCGCTCCCGGACGATGGGGAGGTGGACGAGGCGCGGGCGGGCCTCCAATTGCTGCTCAGCCACCGCTGCTTCGGCCTCGCGCGCGAGGAAGCGGGCAGGGAGCCCCTTAGCTGGGATGAGGAGCACCCGGTGCCCGCGCTCGCGTTGCGGACGTGGTGGCGCGATGGGGGCAAGGCGTACTTCATGTCCCAACTGGAGCTGGGGCGCTCCGGAGCGCGGACCGTCGTGATTCCTCCGGACGTCCGCGACGTGCTGGCGCGCGATGTGTCACCGAAGCACCGGCTCTCCGCCCTGGTGTGCCCGGTGAAGGCCGGTGGATGCGGCGCGGAGACCGAGGCCTGGCGCGAGCGGGCGGAGAAGGCCTTTCGTCCGGAGAACCGTCGCCCCGGCACGTTCGACGAGAAGCCGCCGCCTCCGCCGGACTGCATGAAGGAAGCCCGGAGGCAGCCTTCACGCAGCCGCTACAAGGCCTGGCGGATGTGTCTGGCGAACAGCCCGAGCGCGCGGAACGGCCAGACGGTGCTGCCGCTGGGCCGCATCCGCGCGCCGATGGACGGCTGGCTGGTGATCCGCGGCCGGCGAGGCCATCACGCCTTCTGTGATCAGCTCGACGCCTACCACCTGGCGACAGGGACCGCGTACCGCTCGATGAGTTGCTCCGGCCTGGCGTTGATGCCTGACGGCAACGTGGACGGCGCGGCCACGAATGCGGCGCGGAGGTCCGGTGTGAAGGTGGGGCGCGTGTCGCCGGAGCGGCTCCACGAACTGACGTGGATGCTGCTGATGGTGCCGGAGGTGAAGGACCGCGTGCAGGTGGAGGCCGTGCGCATCCCGGTGCCGAAGGGCCTCCGCGTCGAATGGCCCGCGACCGATGACGGCATCCTGGGTGGGATCGTCGGAGGCGTCTTCGGCGGCTCCACGGCGCAGACGAGGCTGGGCTGGAAGTGGTTTCCTCCCGGTGGCGCGGAGCCCCTGTCGGGTGCGTTCACGTATCCCTATTCGTGGGCCCCCGGCGAGGACCACGCGAACGTGCTCATGAAAGAAGTCGAGGCCACGTTGCAGGAGGGCTGCCCGGGCCTGCCCGTCCCCGTCCGGGAGCTCGACTTCACGGGCGAGCCTGGCGTCAGCCGCGTCGACGCACCGGAGGGCGTGTCGCAGGTCCAGGACGCGCGCGTGGATGCGCTCGTGACCTGGAAGCCCCCACCGGGCTGCGCGCCGGGCAACAACGGCGGGTGAGCTTTCGCGTGCTGACGGTTGCAACACCAAGCATCATGAAGGGCAGGCGTCCGGGCGTCACGCAGGCGACAGCGCCCTCGGGGGATGGTGGCGCGGCGGGGGCGCCGGTTAAAGCTCTGGCCCCATGAGCGTCCGTCTCCCCGGCGTCCTCCCCCACGAAGACGTATTGGATTACGTGCAGCGCCTGAGCGGCGGCTTCGATGCGCGCCTGTATCAGCAGGTCCTGGGCGCGGCGAACGCGTTCAAGGAAGGCGACGAGGCCATCGGCGTCGCGGCGGCGGATGAAGCTTCGCGGCGCAACGCACGGACCCTCTTGTCGCGCACGCGGCTGGACGACCTGCACGCGCATCCTCCCTTCGAGGACCGGCTGTATGTCTTCAACCTGGAGGCGTGGGAGCCGGTGCGCTGGAGGCGCGTGGCGGACTGGACGCTGGGGCGGCTGAAGGACTTCCTGCTCACCGCGCCGGAGCCCCAGGTGCATGACGTGCTGGACGGGCTGCCCAGTGACGTCATCGCTTGCGTCGTGAAGCTGATGGACGACGCGGAGCTGAAGACCGTCGGTGGGCGCATCTTCCACCCGCTGCCGGGCAGCCGCGTGGGCGCGAAGGGCTACCTGGGCGCGCGCTTGCAGCCCAACTCGCCCACGGATCATCCGGAGGACATCCGCTGGCAGGTCTTCAACGGGTGGTCCTTCGCGGTGGGCGACGTGGTGCTGGGGACCAACCCGGTGTCATCGGACGTGGCGTCGGTGGCCGCGGTGGAGTCCGCGCTGCACGACGTGCTGGTGACGTTCGGGCTGGAGGAGGTGATGCCCCACTGCGTGCTCGCGCACATCGACGTGCAGGCGCAGGTGGAGGCGCAGCGGCCGGGCACCACGGGCATCTGGTTCCAGAGCCTCGGGGGAAACGAGGCCGCCAACCGCACCTTCGACGTGACGCTGGAGAAGATGGTGGCGCACGCGGCGGCGCGCACCGGGCGCTGGGGCCTGTACTTCGAGACGGGGCAGGGCGCGGACGCGACGAACGGGCACCACCACGGCACGGACATGCTCATCCACGAGTCGCGCAAGTACGGCTTCGCGCGAGCACTCAAGCGCCGGGTGGCCCTGGCGCAGGCGGGGGCGGGGCGCGACGCGGCGCCGTGGGTGCACGTCAACGACGTGGCGGGCTTCATTGGCCCGGAGGTCTTCCGCACGCGCGAGCAACTGGTGCGCTGCTGCCTGGAGGACATCGTGATGGGCAAGCTGCACGGCCTCACGCTGGGCCTGGACGTGTGCTCCACGCTGCACATGGACGTCACGCTGGATGACCTGGGCTGGTGCCAGGAGCAGCTCGCGGAGGCCGGGCCCGCGTACCTGATGGCGCTGCCCACGCGGAATGATCCGATGCTCAGCTACCTCACCACGTCCTTCCAGGACCACGTGCGGCTGCGCGAGCGGTACGGCCTGAAGGTGGATGACCGGATGTGGGCCTTCTTCCAGCGCCTGGGCGTCATCGACGCGGACGGCCGGCCCACGAGGCACTTCGGTGACCCTGCCCACGTCTACGTGCACTACCGCCGGGCCAGGGGCGACACGCGCACGGAGGCGGAGCTGCGCGCGGAGGCGGAAGCGAAGATGGCGGAGGTGCGCGCGCGGGGCGTGCCGCTGGCGGTGGGGCATGGCGAGGCGCCCTGGACGCCGGAGCCCGCGCTGGAGCGCGAGGTGCGCGGCCTCTACGACGACGGCAAGGTGGGGTTGTGGTCGGAGCTGTCCGACGCGGCGGTGGAGTCCATCGCTCGCGCGACGCGGCTCAAGACGCGCTCCCTGGACCGCCGCGACTACATCCTGCATCCGCCGTCCGGCGAGTCATTGGACGAGGCCTCGGAGGCGACGGTGCGCGCGCTGCGCGACCAGCACGCGGGCCGGTACGACGCGCAGGTGGTCGTGTCGGATGGGTTGGATCCCCGGTCGCTGATGGACGAGGGCCACCTGGCACCGTTCCTGACACGGCTGCGCGCGGAGCTGGAGGCGACGGGCTGGCGGGTGGCGCCGGAGGTGCTGGTGGTGAAGCACGGCCGGGTGCGCGCGGGCTACCAGGTGGGCCACCTGCTGTTCGGCGCGGAAGGGGACCCGCGTCCGCGCGCCCTGGTGCATGTGATTGGGGAGCGCCCCGGCTCCGGGCACCACGCGTTCTCCGCGTACCTCACCGCGCCGGACGCGGACACCTGGGCGAAGCCGGGCGCGGTGGACCACGACCGCACCCGGCTCATCGCTGGCATCTCGGACACCAGCGTCCGCCCGGAGGACGCCGCCGTGGAGTCGGCGCGCATCCTCGCGGAGGCGCGGACCTCGAACCCCTCCGTGGTTTCGGGAGTGGCCTAGGTCCGGGTTCAACGGCTCGGCACTCCTGGGGCAGACACGGCGTCAGCGCGCCGAGGCGATGCTCGCGGCGGTGCGCACGCCCCCCACCGCGGTGGCCAGGGTGCTCTGCCCCGGGAACACGGAGTCCCCCACCAGCCACACCCCGCGCTGCGCCTGGAACGGTCCCAGGATGCGGTAGTTGTCCAACCCCGCGCGCCGGGGCACGCCTCCTACCGCGCCGGCCTCGCGGAGCGTGAAGCGTTGGAACGTGCGCGGCGAACCCGTCATGGCGTGCACGACGTTGGCCGTCCACCCTGGGAGCAGCGCGTCCAGGTTCTCTCGCATCCGCGCATGGAGCCCGGCGAAGTACGCCGCCTGCTCCTCGGGTGACATGCCCGCGACCTTCTTCAAGGGCACGTGCGTGGACACCGTCATCGTACGCTGGCCCGGCCGTGCGCGGCCCTCATCCGAGGCCCCGCTGATGGACGCGAAGAGGTGGTTGCCTTCGACGAACGGCGCCTGCTCGTCGCGCACCAGCTCGAAGTGATGCGCGCCGCCGGAGTCACCCTCGGGAGGCCGCACGACGAGGTACAGCATCGCCGCGCCCCAGCCTTCGTCCACGCGCTCCGCGAGCGCATCCACGCGGGGAAGCTGTCCCACCGGCGCATCCAGCAGCGTGCGCAGGCCGTGCGGCAACACGTTGGCCACCACGTGCCGTGCGAGCAGCTCCCCCCTGCGCGCCGTCACCCTCCAGCCTCCGTCCACCGGCGTCACCGCGCGCACCCGGTTCGCCAGGAGCACGTCGCCGCCCCGGTCGGAGATGGCCTTCGTCAGCGCCGTCGCCAGCTTCCCGATGCCGCCACGCACGTGCCCCGTGCCGCGCCAGTAGTAGTCCATCGCCGCGAACGCGAACGGCGCCTCCGCCTCCGCCGCGGGGCACTGCACGGTGATCTGACAGAGCGCATCCAGGTACGTGCGCAGCGGCGTGAAGCCCTCCAGCCCGTGATTCGCGAGCACGGCGCCCAGCGGGCGGCCCAGCCACCGCGCCAGCGGCGCGTACGACCATGCGCGGCCCGCGTGCCGCATCAGCGTCTGGAGGTTCAACGGCGGCAACAGGTCCGGGTCATCGAACAGCGGCCACAGCGCACCGGCCACCTGGGCCTGCAACTCGAAGAACCGCCGCACGCCCCGCACGGGCGCTCCGGGCAGCCCACAGAGCTCCGCGATGAGCCGCTCCCGGTCCCGGTGCACCGGCAACCGCATCCCCGGGGTCCGCAGCTCCACCAGGGGATCCAACCAGTCCACCGTCACGTCCAGCGCGTGCTCGCGGATCCACCGGCCGAAGAGCTGATGCTCACCGAAGCCGGAGAACAGCGTGGCGCCGGACTCGAAGGCGTAGCCGCCGCGCCGGAAGGTGCTCGCGCAGCCGCCCGGGTAGTTGAGCCCTTCGCACAGCGCCACCCGGGCGCCCCGGCGGCACAACTCCAACGCCGTACCCAGGCCGCCGAAGCCCGCACCCACCACCACCGCGTCGTACCAGGTATCCGCCATTGTTCGGGTAAAGGACCGGCACCGGGAGCGGGCCGGGGGAGACCCGCTCCTTCCGGTGCCGGTATCGCGCACATGGCCAGGCGCGACGGGAGTTTCCTAACGGGCCCGCACTCCCGCCGCGATTCTTTTCCCTTCCCGAAGGGGAGGCGGGCGTCCGGGCGCTTTCACTGGCGGACACCCGCCCCTGTTACCGGGGCATCTTCAGCCGGATGTTGAACGTGTACGACACGTTCACCGGACGGCCCTGGAACGTCAGCGGCTGATACCGGCGCGAGTAGAGCGACTCCAGCACCGCGTCATCCATGAACGGCAGGCCCTTGATGATGCGGCAGTCGCGCACATGGCCCTCCGAGGTGATGACGCACTTCGCGATGACCATCCCCTCCACGCCCGCGAGCGCCGCTTCCCGCGTGTAGCTGAACTGCGAGCCGCTCAGCATCCTCGGGGGCGTCATCCCACCCTGGAAGGGCAGGACCTCCGTGCCCGTGGGCGCGGTCGGCACGAGCCCCGCCACGCCGATGGCGCCGATGGGGCTGGTGCTGTTCGGGTCTCCGTCCGGGTCTCCCACCGGCCCCGTCTCTCCCGTGCCCGTCGCGCCGGTGGTGGCCGCCGCGTCCGCGATCGTCGTCGGCTCCGGATCCGGCTTCGCCTCCGGCGGATCCGCGGGCAGCGGCTTCGGGTTCAGCGGGACGCGGTCCGTGCGCGGCCTGGGCTTGGGCTTCGGAGCGGCCGTCGCCGGCGCCGGCCGCGCGGCCTGCTTCACGCCCTTCTGGATGGCGGGCGGGTGGAAGACGATGGTCCGCTCGGGAGGCTCGACGGTCTCGGGCGGGCGGCCGGAGATGAAGAACACCAGGCCCAGGAGCCCCGCGTGCACGCCGATGGACACCCACGCGCCCGTGCCGAACCGTCCCGAGCGCACTCCCCGCCGTTCGATGACCGACTCAAACATCTGACCCGCCTCCTGTTCAGGACGGACGCTCCAGGCGTCCCGTCCCACAAGAGGCAAGGTACGAAGTCCCGTCCGCCGGAAGGCAGACGGGGCTCCATGTGTCGGTCATGATTCGGTCATGACGGCCCGCCGCTCGTGACCTCCATGCGGTAGCCCACGCCGCGCAGCGTGTGGATGGTGAAGCCGGACGTGCTCGTCCACCCGAGCTTCTTCTTCAGGTTCGACACGAAGTTGTCCACCGTGCGCGGATCCACCACCACGTCGCGGCCCCACACCGCGTCCAGGATCTCGCCCCGGGGCAGGGCGCGGTCGCGGTGGCGCAGGAGGAACGCCAGCAGGTCGAACTCCGTGCGCGTCAGGTCCACCTCGCTGCCGTCCGAGCGCAGCACCGCGCGGCGGCCCAGGTCCAGCGTGAAGGCGCCAAAGGTCACCACCTGCGGCGGCGCCGTGCCCGCCCGGCGCACCAGCGCCTGCACGCGCGCGAGCAGCTCCCGCAGCCGGTAGGGCTTGGTGAGGTAGTCCTGCGCGCCGGCCTCGAAGCCGCGCACCAGGTCGTCCTCCAGCGAGCGCGCGGTGAGCATCAGCACCATGCTCTTCACGCCCTCCGCGCGCAGGCGGCGGCAGAAGCTGTAGCCGTCCTCGCCCGGCAGCATCACGTCCAGGATGAGCAGGTCGAACTCGCGCGACGCCAGGTGCGGCGCCGCGTCCTTCGCGGACGGGGCGTCCGTCACCTCGTAGCCCTCGTCGCGCAGGTTGTCGCGCAGGCCCATGCGCAGGTTGGCGTCGTCCTCGACGATGAGGATGGAGGGGCGGGAGGAGGAGGTCGGCGTCTGCGTCGTCATCGGCGCGTCTCGGGAAAGGTCAGGGCGAAGGTCGTGCCTTCGGGGCCGGAGGAGGCCACCTGGATGCTGCCCTGGTGCAGGCCCATGATTCTGCGGCACAGCGCCAGCCCCAGGCCACTTCCATGCACCTCCGGCCCGGGCGTTGTCAGACGGTAGAAGTCCTGGAACACGCGCTCCCATTCCTCCGGGGGAATGCCCACCCCGTTGTCGCTGAAGAGCACCGTGGCCCCGAAGCCCGGCTGCGGATAGGCGCGCACGGTGAGGACCACCGGGCTGCGCTGGTTGTAGAGGCAGGCGTTGCGGCCCAGGTTGGCGAAGAGCATCCGCACGAGCGACGCGTCCGCGTCCAGCTCCACGTCCCCCACGTCCGAGCGCAGCTCCACCGGCACGGTGACCGCGTCCATCAGGTCGTCGCGCAGGTTGCCCACCGCCTCCTCCAGCCGCATGCGCGCGGGCTTCAGCGCCCAGCGCCCCTTGTCGATGCGGTTGAAGGACAGGATGTTCTCCACCAGGAAGTGCAGCCCCTCCGCCGCGCGCACGATGCGGGTGGGGTAGTCCCCCGCCTCCGGGCTCTTGCCCAGCCGGCGCTCCAGCGTCTCGCCCAGCAGGCGGATGGACGCGAGCGGCGTGCGCAGCTCGTGGGAGACGGTGGAGACGAAGTCGCTCTTGAGCTCCACGAAGCGGTACTTGCGCTGCTGGGCCACCACCGCCAGCGCCGCGATGGCCGACGCGAGCGCGCCGCACGCCGCGACGAGCAGCGTCTTCAGGCCGTACCGCGCCTCGATGTCCGCCTCCGCCGCGGCCCAGCCGGGCGTGGCCACCTCCAGCCCGGGGTGCTTCAGGGGCCGCGCCACGCCGCCGGGCCCCAGCCGCACCTGGCCATCCCGGGGGATGAGGTTGCGCCCGCGCAGCTCCTGCGTCAGCTCCGACAGCAGCGCGCCCATGTCCACCGCCAGCCCGTGCACCTGCTCGGCCGCGGGCTCCACGTACCACTGCTCGGCCAGCAGGGTGGGGCCGTCCAGCGGCTCCGGCAGCACCAGCGCGCCCGCGCCGGCCTCCTGCACGCGCGCCACGAAGGCGTCGGACGGCTCCGACAGGGCGCGGCTCAGCGCCACGATGCGCGCCTGGAGGAAGTTGAAGTCCGGCTGCGTGAGCTGGGACCGGGCGCGCAGCAGGTTGCGCTGCAGGCCCGCGTCCCGCGCCATGCCGCCCAGCTCCTCCGGGAGGCCCTCGCGCACCAGCGCCCGGATGAGGGGCTGCGTGTCCTCGCCGCGCTGCAGGTACTCCACCATCAGCAGGGTGAAGGGCAGCTCCTGATCCGGCGGCAGCGGGTGCGCCGCGTGGTAGCGCAGCAGGGACTCCACCGCCGCGTCCTTGCGCGCCTCGCTGCCGGAGGCCAGGGCGGCCTGCGCCGCGCGCAGCCGGGCCAGCCGGTCCTGGTAGGGCGAGGGGGCCTGTCCGTCGTCCAGCGCGTGCGCCAGCATCGTGTAGTTGGCCTGGGCCGGCACGTCCGCGCCCTCGCGGGGCCAGTCCACGCGCGGCAGGAACTGGTGGTTGCGGAAGAGCAGGTAGTAGCCCTCGGCGGGCAGCAGCGGGTCACCCACGGCCGCGTTGAGGTTCGGCAGGTGGGTCTTCATCCTCTGCGCGAGCGCGGTGCGCAGGGACTCGGCCGCGAGCTGCTCCAGGGCGATGCGCCGCGAGCGCACCTGGGCGCGCGCGTCCTCACGCTCCTGGGTGAAGATGCGCTGGAGGCTCACCAGCCCCCATCCGAGGGCCAGCAGTCCACAACCCAGGGCGAGCAATGTGGGGAGGAGTCGGCGCAGCATTCGCGTCCCGCGGGACTGTAGCAGTGTCGACAGGTTTGCGGGCCTGGAGCCTCCAGGGTGAATAAAGTGGGGGCAGCCCGCGTCCCCTCGGGTGTCTGGAGATCGGAGACGGAGTCATGGGTTCTCGATGGTGGATGGGTTTGATTGTCGGCCTGGCGTCCCAGGGGGCGTTCGCGCAGACCTCGCCGGTCGCCGCGGATGACTGGGGCGATGATGACGGGTATGCCCAGCAGGCCAACGTGGAGGACACCGGGCCCATCGCGCCCTCTCCGCCCCCCGACCTGCCCGCCGAGTCACCGACTCCCCGGCCCTATGCCGGCGCCATCTGGACGTCCGGGCACTGGTACTGGGACGGCGACAACTGGCAGTTCAAGTCCGGCGGCTGGGTGGAGCGCATGCCCGGCTACCAGTACATCAACGGCTACTGGGCGCAGGACGGCGACGTCTGGCGCTGGGTGTCCGGCGGCTGGGCCCCGGAGGGCTCCACCGAGGTGGAGATCCCCATCGAGGTCGCCAGCGAAGACGTGAGGGCCACCCAGGCGCCTCCCGCCCTGCGCGTGGAGACCCCGCCCCCCGCGCCGGCCGTGGGCTACACGTGGGCGCCGGGCTACTGGTACTGGGGCGCCAACGGCTATGAGTGGGTCTCCGGCACGTGGATGGAGCCGCCGCGTCCGGGCCTGGTGTTCGTGTCTCCGCACTGGGTGCGCCGCGGCCCGTCCTGGGTGTTCGTGGGTGGCGGCTGGGGCTGGAACGGCTCGGTGCGGGTCGTCGTCCCGGTCTACCGCCACGCGCACATCTCGTTCTCCTTCGGCCGTCCGAACCCGTTCCTGCGCACGTGGTACCGCTACCCGGGCGTGTCGTGGCGCTACTACGGCTACGGGTACGACCGCTACCGCCCGGGCCGCTACCACTACTCGCGTCCGGGCCCGTACCGGTACGGGCCGCGCGTGCATGACGCGTCGCCGGCCGGTCCTCGCTACGGCTCGTCGTACGGCCGGGGTGACAGCCGTCCCGGGCCCTACCGTCCGCAGGGCGGCGGCGTCCACTCGTCGAACAACGGCAACGGCGGCAACAGCGGCGGCTGGGGCGGCACGCGCAATCCGCCCCCCGGTGGGAACGGCACGCGCGGTGGCTCGCACGAGTCCAGCGGCGGCTGGGGTGGCGGCTCCAACCCCGGGCGTCCGTCGCCGGGTGGCGGGGGACGCTCCTCGTCCGGCAACAGCGGCGGTTGGGGTGGCGGCTCCGTTCGCGTCCAGCAGACCGGCGGTGGGTCCTCCAGCAGCCACGGCGGCGGTTGGGGCGGCGGCAGCTCCGGCCGTGGCGGCGGGTCCCCCTCGCGCGGCTCCAGCGGCGGCGGCGGGTCTCACGGCTCCGGCCACGGTGGCGGCAATGGCGGCGGCTGGGGCGGTGGCCACGGCGGTGGTGGCCATCGCTGAGTGAAGGGACGGCGGGGGGGCCGGGTCAGACCTCGACCTGGCCCATCAGCCACGTCTCCAGCTCCGCCAGCTCGCGCTCCTGCGAGGGGTGGCGGGCGCGGACCTCGGAGACGGCCTGCCGCATGCCGTCGCGGCTGTGCGGCTTGCCGGTGAGCGCCGCCTGCAGGTCCTGCACGAGGTCCGGGTAGAGCGCATCCGAGAAGACCTGCGCGCGGGTGACGTGTCCGTTCTCCGCGTCGACGTGGACCTCGAAGAAGCCCCACGACAGGTACTCCACCATCTGGTGGCTGAAGCGGGGCGCGTTGCCGAAGCGCCAGTCCCACGACGCGTAGTGCTCGAAGGTGCGCTTGAGCGAAGGCTGGCCCTCCAGGAACGAGGGCTCCAGCAGCTCCGGCTCCGCGGTGGCCCCGTGGAAGTCGCAGAAGGCTCCAATCATCGCCTTCACCAGCGACTCATGGGAGGCCTCCGGCTGGAGGTCGCGGATGTTCATCACCCGCGAGCGCACGGACGCGCTGCCCTTGGACTCCAGCTTCTTCGGGTGCGGCGTGAGGTAGTTGGCCAGCCGCGACAGGTTGGCGTGGATGAGGAAGGTGCCGTGGTGGAAGGCGCGGTCCTTCGTCTCGCGGTACGCGCTGCCGCTGATCTTCCGGGGGCCGTCCTCCAGCGGAATCACCAGGTCGTTGCGCCCGGACGCCTGCGCCGTCACGCCCAGCCGCGACAGGGCGTCCAGCAGGATGCTGACGTTCGCCGTCTTGTTGTAGCCCTCCTTCGCGGACAGGAACGTGAAGCAGGTGTTGCCCAGGTCGTGGAACACCGCGCCGCCGCCGCTGGTGCGCCGCGCGAGGAAGACCTTGTCCTCCTCCATGCGCGTGAGGTTGCACTCGGACCACGGGTTCTGGTTCCGGCCGATGACGACCGTGTTGTCGTTGCGCCAGAGGAAGAGCGTCTGGGTGGAGGGGTCCAGCTCGCGGAAGATCCAGTCCTCGGTCGCGAGGTTGAACCAGGGGTTGTACGTCTCCGACAGCAGGATGCGGACGCGAGGAGCTTGAGACATGGGCGGGGAGCATAACCGCCCGCCACGTGCTTGCAGGGACTTGCGCCGTCCCCCGCAGGACATCCGCCCCGTCCCGGGGGCAATGGCCGCGGGGCACCCCGTCCGGAAGACTCAGGCGCATGTCGGGCGCGGAATGCGGTCGCGCGCCAGAGGGGCGGCCATGCGTGGAGTGTTTTCCCTGTCGCGTCCGCGTGCGGGCGGGCCGGTGGTGCTGTGGGGCGGGGCGCAGCCCTCCGGCAGCCTCAAGTACCTCACCTTCGCGCGCTACCTGGCCGCGATGCCGCCGGGCTCGCGCGGGCTGGTTGAGCTGTCCGGCGCGTCGAGCGCGCTGGCGCTGGACGTCCTGGGCCGCGAGCGGGGGCTGCCCACGGTGGCCCTGACGGACGCGGCGGGCGCGACGTACCTGCGCGCCCACGGCTTCCAGGGGCAGGTGCGCCAGGTGGACTCGATGGCGGACATGTTCCACCAGGCCCAGGCCCTGGAGCGCGAGGGCTGGAGCTGGCCCCGGCAGCTCACCAACCGGGCCATGGTGGCGTGCGTGGAGGCCTGGGCGACGGGCCTGCGCGCGCAGGTGCGCGAGCGCTTCCCCACGGTGCGGCACGTGGTGTGCGGCTTCGGCACGGGCGCGACGCTCGTGGGCCTGACGCGCGTCTTCATGGCCGGTGGCTTCACCGTCACCGGCCTGCAGCCCGCGCCCGGCAAGCCGGTGCCCGGCTGGCGCACGTGGGCGGCCCAGAACCTGGGAGCGGAGGACCTCTTCCACGAGCACCAGCCGCGCATGCTCCTCTCCACGGCCGCCCCCGCGCCGGATGCCTTCAGCGCGCTCCTGGACTGGGCGCGCCGGCAGCAACATCCCGAACGGGTGCTCGTCATCGCGCACAACGCCCGGGAGCAGGACACCGTCCGGGCCTGAGTCGCCCGCCGTGCCTACCGGTGCACCGCCTGGAGCCGGGCCCGCACGGCGGCCACCGCGTCGCGCGGGTACGCGGGCACGTGGGACAGCTCGCGCTCGGCGAGCCGCAGGAGCGTGCTCGCGAGCCCCCGCGTGTCGCCCTCCAGGGCCCGCGCCAGCTCCCCGCCGGTCTCCGGATACACGCGCTCCACGCGCCGCAGCGGATCCAACCCGTCCAGCAGCGAAGCCTCGGGGGCGGGGACGTGGCGCGCGAGCAGCAGGCAGAACAAGCGCACCGCTTCGTGCAGCCGCGCGCACCCGCTGAGCCCTTCGCCGCGCGCGTGGCGCCCCACGCCCACCAGCACCTGCGTGAGCCACTGGCCGAACAGCCACGCGTCGTCCGGGGCCGTGCGCTGGAACTCCACCGCCGTGTCCCGCGCGCGCGCGTCCATGCGCTCCGTCACGCCGCCCTTGTCCAGCAGCACGCGGTAGCGGTTGACGCGCGCGAACGACAGCTCCTCCAGGTCGAACACCGCGAACTCCAGCAGGTGCCCGTCGCGGTACACGACCTTGAGCCCGTGCGCCGTCTCGCGGAACGCCAGCGCCACGTCCTCCGCGCGGGGCAGCCAGCCGCGCTCCTGTCTCAATGTTTCAGCGTGTCCCGGCCACGCGATGACGAAGAAGTCGTGGTCGCTGAAGTCATCCGGCGCGTAGTCGCGCGCCGCCATCGAGCCCAGCGCCACCAGCCCCCGGGCACGACCGTCCGCGTCAATGCTGTGCGTCAATTCCGTGGTGAAGGCCTGATAGGCGGCGGTGTCCAAGTGCGTTCTCCTCTGGATGGGCCCGCATGCTGCCGTTTCGACGCGGAGCGTTGGAGTGATTGATGCGTTGCGTTGAATTGAAGGGGGCTGACCCGGAGCTGACACGCTTTTCAGTGAATTCTGAGGTTGGCTTGATTTTTATCAGTGTCTCGCCTTATGGGCTGATTCGCGGGTCAATCCCTTCGATGATCCGCCCTCCCCAATCAGGAGCCTGTATGCGAAACGCCGTCCGGACCCTCGTTCTGACTGTCGCGGTTCTTGCCCTCTGGGCGCAGCCCGCGCGCGCCGCGGATACGTACACGCAGACGAAGTACCCCATCGTGCTGGCGCACGGCATGGCGGGTTTCGATTCGCTGTTCGGGGTGCTCGACTACTTCTATGGCATCGAGTCGACGCTGAAGTCGGGCGGCGCGAGGGTCTACGTCACGCACGTTCCGCAGTTCAACACGAGCGAGGCGCGCGGCGAGGCGCTGCTGGCGCAGGTGCAGGACGTGCTCGCGCGTTCGGGCGCGGCGAAGGTGAACCTGATTGGCCACAGCCACGGCGGCCTGGACGTGCGCTACGTGGCGGCGGTGCGGCCGGACCTGGTGGCGTCCGTGACGACGGTGGGCTCGCCGCACAAGGGCGCGGACCTGGCGGACTACCTGCGCAACAACCTCAAGAACGGCTCGTTCACGGAGGGCGTGCTGGCCTACTTCGCCAACAGCCTGGGCACGGTGCTGGGCCTGCTGTCCGGCCACACGCAGCCGCAGGACGCGATTGGCGCGCTGGCGGCGCTGAGCAAGGCGGGCGGCGCCGCGTTCACCGCGAAGTTCCCCGCGGGCGTCCCCACCACGTCCTGCGGCAGCGGCGCGGCGACGGGCACCCAGGGCCAGCGCTACTACTCCTGGTCCGGCACGGACCCCTTCACCAACATCCTGGACGCGTCTGACTACGCGCTGAAGCTGTCGTCCTTCTTCTACAGCGAGTCCAACGACGGCCTCGTGGGCCGCTGCAGCTCGCACTTCGGCACGGTCATCCGCGACAACTACGACATGAACCACCTGGACGAGGTGAACCAGGTGCTGGGCCTCACCGCGTTCTTCACCGACCCGAAGTCCGTGTTCCGCACCCAGGCGAACCGCCTGAAGTCCGCGGGCCTGTAGTCCGCCGCAGGGAGCGCCCGCCATGAAGAGCCGCGCCGTCATTCACGTGGTCGCGCTGTGCGCCCTCCTGGGTGCCGGCGTCTTCTCGTGGTGGAAGGTCCGGGCGGAGGATGCGCCCGGGCCCGCTGTCCCGCCGTCCGCGGCGCCCGTCGCGCAGGGGCTGCCGCGCGCGGCGTCTCCCGTCGTTTCCGGTGCCGCCGCGACGGCGAGCCCGGCTCCGTCGCGGGACGCGCCGCTGCCGCCGCTGCCCGGCTCGCTCCAGGACACGGAGGAGGACGGCGCGGTGATGGTGGATGCGTCCGGGCACCTGGTGCCGAACGCGGACCTGCGCCGCTTCTTCAACTACTACCTGTCCGCCACGGGCGAGGAGCCCGCGTCGCTCATCCGCGAGCGCATCCTCACGGCCCTGCGGGCGAAGAAGCTGCCCGCCGCCGCCATGGACGAAGCGGTGCAGGTGCTGGACGACTACCTGGCCTACCTGGAGGCGGCGCGGGGGCTGGGGGCGAAGGGCTCCGCGGCCATGCCGGACGCGGCGGAGCGCCTGGAGGCCCTGCGCAAGCTGCGCCGGGAGCACCTGGGCCCGGGCGTGGCGGACGGCCTCTTCGGACACGAGGAGGCGGTGGACGCCGTCGCCGTGGAGCGGCTGAAGCTGATGAAGGACGCGTCGCTGACGAAGGAGGAGCGCGAGCAGCGCATGGCGGCCCTGGAGGAGCGGCTGCCCCCGGACGTGCGCGCCAGCCGCGAGGAGGCGGTGCGCCCGCTGCGGCAGCAGGCCGTGGAGCAGGAGCTGCTGGCGGCGGGAGCGACGGCGGAGGACCTGCACCAGCACCGGCTGTCCACCGTGGGGCCGGAGGCCACCGGGCGGCTGGAGGCGCTGGACGCGGAGCGCGCGCAATGGAAGCAGCGGTTGGCGGACTTCCGCGCGAAGCGCGCGGCGCTGGGCCAGAGCGAGCCGGACCCGGCCCGGCGTCAGGCCGCGGTGCAGCGGCTGCTGTTCGACTCGTTCACCCCGGAGGAGCGCCTCCGGGTGGAGGCCGCGGACACCATCGACGCGGCCTCCGGTTCCCCTGGCTCCGGCGGCGGGTGAGGCGCTTCAGGCGATCTTGAAGGGCTTCAGCTCGCTGACCTCTTCGAGCAGCAGCGGCTGCGCATGGAGGTACGCGGTGGTGCGGCGCTTCTGGTCGATGTCGTCGTAGACGCGCTGGATCTGCTGCGGCGTGAGGCCCATCTCCGGGGCGACCTCCTCGGGGGCGACGCCGTGGTTCTTCGCCCAGAGGATGAGGTCCAACTGCGAGTAGTGCACGGAGAAGTAGAAGTCCTCCTGTGACTGCTCCAGGCTGAAGGTGTCCGTGGTGGGTTCGCGGTTGAGGATGCCGTCGATGACGCCCAGGTGCCGCGCGAGCTTGTAGGTCTGCGTCTTGTAGAGGCTGGCGATGGGCTTCACGTCCGCGGAGCCGTCGCCCAGCTTCACGAAGAAGCCCTGATCATACTCCAGGCGGTTGGGCGTGCCGGACGCGGCGAAGTTCAGCCGGTCCGCGTGGAAGTACTCCATCATCTTGCGCACACGCTGCTTGAAGTTGGTGGCGGCGACAATCTGCACGTAGGCCTGGGGCGTGAGGCGGAAGCGCTGCTCCTGCCCGTCCACCTGCACCACCACGTAGAAGACGTTGAGGGCGTCCGTGTTGAGCCGGTCGCCGTGCATGACGATCTTCCACTTCATGTCCGGCTGGAACGCGGGGAACACGGAGCGCACCGCCGCGTCGCGCTGCGAGTAGCACCCGGCGGCCTCCAGCACGGGCGCGATGTCGTGCAGCGTGTACTGGATGCCCAGCTTCTCGCAGAGCTCGCGGCCCAGCTTGGAGGACAGGCCGCTGGAGTCGCGCTCCGGCAAGAGCAGGCCGAAGACGCGGTCCGGCCCCAGCGCGCGCACCGCCAGCGCCGCGACGCACGCGGAGTCGATGCCGCCGGAGACGGCGACCACCAGGCCGCGCTTGCGCAGCTTCTTGAGGACGGCCTCCTTGAGCCCGTCGGACAGCGACGCGGCCTTGGCCTCCCAGTCCAGTTCCAGTACCTGCTTGGAGAACTTCATCGTCACGGCGACCTCGATTCAGGGGAAGAGAGTGAAGACAGCACGCGCGTGCGCAGGTCGGCCTTGAGCACCTTGCCGGTGGGCCCGCGGGGGAGCGCGTCGATGAACAGCACGTGGCGTGGCACCTTGTGGGCCGGGAGCGCCTCGCGGCAGAAGCGGCGCAGGTCGTCCTCCTGGGCGCTGGCGTCGGGCTGGAGCACCACGGCGGCGCACGCGGCCTCGCCGCCCAGGTCGTCCGGCACGCCCACCACGGCGACCTCCAGCACGGCCGGGTGGCGCGCGAGGACGTGCTCCATCTCCGCGGGGCTCACCCGGTGGCCGCCGACCTTGAGGATCTCCTTCGCGCGGCCGACGAGGAAGAAGAAGCCGTCCGCGTCGCGCCACGCGAGGTCGCCGGTCCACAGCCAGCCGTCGTGGAGGATGGCGGCCGTGTCGTCAGGCGCGTTGAGATAGCCCGGCGTGACGTTGGCGCCCTTCGCCACGAGCTGGCCCACCTCGCCGTCGGGCAGGGGCGCGCCGTCGTCCGCGACCACGGCCAGCGTGACGCCGGGGATGCCCTGGCCGATGGAGCCCGCCTTGTCGGTGGCGCGCGAGGGCGGCAGGTAGGAGAGCCGCGCGGTGGCCTCCGTCTGGCCGTACATGACGAACAGCTCCGCCGGGTGGAAGGCCTCGCGCGTCCAGCGCACGGTGTCCGGGGACATGCCGCCGCCGGCCTGGGTGAGGTAGCGCAGCTTCAGGTTCGCGAGCGAGTCCGGGGCGGCCTGACGGCGCAGCAGCTCGAAGGTGAGGGGCACGCCCGCGAAGCCGGTGCAGGACTCGGTGGCCATGGCCTCCAGCACCACCCGTGGGTACATGAAGCGCGGATCCAGGAACACGGAGCCGCCCGCGAGCAGGTGCGTCTGGAGCACGCTCTTCCCGTAGCAGTAGTGCAGGGGAAGGATGAGCATGGCGCGGTCGCGGGGCGTGAGGCCCAGGTACTCCGCGATGGAGCGCGTGTTCGCCGCGATGTTGGCGAACGTCTGCACGACGCCGCGGGGCGTGCCCGTGCTGCCGGACGTGTAGACGATGGAAGCGGGCGCATCCGGGGGCGGCGAGGGCAGGGCGGCCAGCGGCTCCGGGCGCACGTCCGGATCCACCGCGCCGTCCTCCTGAAGCCACGTGCACGAAGCGGGCTTCAGCAGCCCGAGCATGCGCTCCGGAGGCCGGGAGCCGTGGACGACGAAGAAGTGGGTGAGCTGCGAGCGGCCCGTCCAGCGCCGCGCGTCCTGCCCGAAGATGACCGCGAGGCGGGCACCCGTCTGCGCGAGGATGCTCGCCAGGGAGTCCGCGCCCGTCTCACGGTCCAGCTCCACGGCGCAGGCACCCAGGGCCTGCACCGCGAGGCTCGCGACGGCGGCAGCGCAGCCCAGGGGCAGGGCGATGAGGACCCGAGCCCCGGGCTCCACACCTGCGGCGCGCAACTGTCCCGCGAGCGCGAGCATCCGCGCTTCCAACTGGGCGTAGGTGAGCCGCGCCCACGGCGAGTCCACCGCCGGAGCTTCCGGCGTCGCGGCCGCGTGGCCACGAACCCATGAAGGGGCGGTATCCGCGCTCACGCGGCCTCCAACCGCACGGCATCCACGTCCGCCTGGGGCACGGGCTTCGGCTTCAGGAAGTGGTGGGCCAGCAGTTGCGTGGACGCCACGGCGAACAGGGCCATGGTGTCCGCTTCGCTCTCCGCCGAGTTCGGCGCCCGCAGCTTCGCGACCAGCCGCTCCACCTTGCGCGCGTCGAACACGCCCGTCGCCGACACCGCCTCCGGGGCCAGCAGCTCGCGCGCCCAGGCGGGCGCATCCGGGCCCACCAACGCTCCCGCGATGGGCGCGCGGTACGGGAACTTGCTGCGCTCCAGGATGGACGCCGGCACCCGGCCCTTCGCGAAGCGCTTGAGCAGGTGCTTCTCGTCCAGCCCCCGCAGCCGCAGCCGCTCCGGCACTCGCGCGGCGAACTCCATCACGCCCGTGTCCAGGAACGGGAAGCGCCCCTCCACCGCGTTGCCCAGCAGCATGCGGTCGCCCTGCGCGGACAGGAGGTAGCCCGACAGCAACGTGCGCGCCTCCAGGTACTGGGCCCGCGCCAGGGGCCGCCACTTCGCCACCGCGTCCGGCACCGTCGCGAGCACCGACGCCACCGGATCCTCGTCCGCCACCTTCGCGGCGAACTCCGGCGCGAGGAAGCGGAGGATGCGCCCGCTGTTGCCCCACCGCACCAGGTGCGAGAACCCCAGCGCGTCCGGTGTCTCCAGCCCCGTGCCGAAGAACTCGCGCAGCAGCTCCACGCTCTGCTGGCTCACCGACAGCGTCGGGTACAACCGGCGCAGGAGCAGCGGCCGGTACCTGGAGCCCGGCTGGCGCGCCCAGAACTGGCGCACCTTCGTCTCCTTGAAGAGGTCGTAGCCGAGGAACATCTCGTCCGACCCTTCACCCGTCAGCACCACCTTGATGCCCTGGTCGCGCACCCACCCGGACAGCCGCAGGAACGGCGCGGGCGCGGAGCGCATCATCGCCTGCTCCGCGTGGAAGATGACGCCCGGCACCAGCGCGCCAATGTCCCCGTCGCGCATCTCCACCACGCGGTGCTCGGTGTGCAGTTGCTCCGCCACCGTCGCCTGGTGCGTGCGCTCGTCGAAGCGCGCGTGCGCGAAGCCCACGGAGAAGGTCCGCAGCGTCCCGCCCAACTGCTCCTGCGCCAGCGCGCACAGCAGGCTGGAGTCCAACCCGCCCGACAGATACGCCGCCACCGGCACGTCCGCGCGCAGCCGCAGGCGCACCGCCCGGTCCAGCACCGCGCCCAGCTCCTCCAGCAGCCGGGGCGCCTCCGCCGCGTCCGGCGTCACGCCGAAGTCCAGGTCCCAGTAGCGCTGGAGCGTCAGCGCCCCGTCGCGCCACTTCGCCACGTGCGCGGGCGGCAGCAGCGACACGCCCTCGAAGGACGTGCGCGGCGCCACCGGCGCCCAGAGCTGGAACGTCTGCTTGAGCCCCCGCGCGTCCAGCGCCGGCGTCACCAGGCCTCCGGCGAAGAGCGCCTTCGCCTCCGACGCGAACGCCAGGTGCCCTTGAGGGAGTTGCGCGTAGAACAGCGGGCAGATGCCCACGCGGTCGCGCGACATCCACAGCGTGCGGTCGCGCGGGTCCCACAGCGCGAAGGCCCACTGGCCCTCGAAGCGGCGCACGCAGTCGATGCCCCACGTGAGGAACGCCGCGAGGATGACCTCCGTGTCCGAGCGCGTGCGGAAGGCATACGCCCCCGACAACTGCTCGCGCAGCTCCACGTGGTTGAAGATCTCGCCGTTGAAGACGACCGTGAGGCCGGTGGCCTCGTCGCGCATGGGCTGGTGGCCGGAGGCCAGGTCGACGATGGACAGCCGCGCGTGCCCCAGCGCGGCGCCATCCAGGAGCAGGGCCCGCTGCGCGTCCGGCCCCCGGTGCTTGATGCTGGCGGTCATGCGGCGCAGGCGGTCGGCGTGCTGCGCCGTGCCCGAAGCGTCACCCGCCGGGAAGGTGAACCCCGCGATGCCGCACATGGGCGTCTCAGCTCGCCTTCGCCAGCGACTGCTTGCGGTCCACGAAGGCCACCACGCGCGACAGCGAGTCCAGGTTCTCCGGCACCAGCTCCTTGTCGTCCAGCTTGAGGTGGAACTCCGTCTCGATGAAGGCCACCAGCTCCATCATGCCCGTGGAGTCGATGAGGCCCTTGCGCAGGAACGAGTCGTCGTCCGCGAAGTCGTCCACGAAGAAGGTGTCGACGATGAAGGTGCGAAGCGTGTCACGCGTGCTCATGGGGTGGGTCCTGTCGTTGAGGCGAAGCGGTGGGGTGTGGAAGGGGATGCGGAAAAGAACGCGCCCGGCGCGTTTTGCTGAGCGCCGGGCGAAGCGCGTCAGGCCGCCCGTCAGGTGCCCGTGGCGTCGCGCGCCACCAGGTCCAGGCTCATGCTGCGCGCCGGGTTGCCCATGGCGAGCGAATCCGGAGGAACGTCCTGCGAAACGATGCTGCCGGCGGACACCACCGACCGCGCGCCGATGCGCACGCCGGGGAGCAGGATGGCGCCGTGGGCCACCCAGACGTCGTCCTCGATGATGATGGGCGCGATGCGCTGGCCGTCCCGGTCGCTCACGCGCACGTAGGACGCGAACATGCACCGGTCGCCAATCTGCACCGACTCCCAGGCCTCCACGGACACGCCGTAGTTGAACTGGGTCTCCGAGCCCACCAGCAGCCGCGCGTGCTCGTAGCAGACCACCGACGTGGGCAGCATGCCGCCCAGGAACGTCAGCTTGTCGCCCAGCTCCGCGTGGCCGTCGTTGCGCGCGGCCACCGGGCCATACGCCGCCACGTCCCGGCCCATGCGGAAGCCGCGGAACAGCCAGCGCGCCCGCGCCACGGCCACCACGCGCTCGGCGCGCGGGAACACCTCCGTGCGCACCATCTGGAGGCCCGCGCGCGCCATCTGGAGCGCCTCGTCGCGGGAGGGGAGGGCGGGCTTCATCGCGTCACCTCGCGCCGCAGCACGCGGGCCGGAGAGCCGCCCACCGTCACGCCCGGGGGAATCCGGCGGGAGATGACCGTGCCGGAGGCCACGCTCGCGCCCTTCTGCAGGTGCGCGCCCGGCAGCAGGATGGAGCGGCTGCCCACCGTGACGCCCTCCTCCACCACCAGCGGCACCGACTGCGGCCGCTCGTGCCGGTTGCCCCGCACCGGGTGGTACATGTTGTCCATCAGCTTGCACCACATGCCCAGACGGCTGCGCGCGCCCAGCGTCACGCATGACTGCGCTTCGATGGAGCTGCCTCCCTCGATGGTCACGTCGTCTTCAATCACGATGCGTCCCCCCCGCTGCGCGTGCAGCTCGATGGGCGCCATCCGCGCGTCGAACACCACGCGGTCCCCCACCTGGATTTCACCCTCGCCATGAATCCAGACGCGCCCCCAGACGGTGGGGGTGGCGCCCACGGCTTCACAGCGGCGCAGCTTCAGGCGCGCCACGGTCGGCCCCAGGCCGAGCATCATCATCAACGGGACGCGCATGGCTCAGGGCCCGGCCTTCGCGGAGGCCGGGGACTCCGGCAGGGCCGCCAGGAACGTGACGAGCGCGGAGGCCACGCGCGCCTGCCCCTGCGCGTTGAGGTGCCCCCCGTCATCCGACCAGGCCGGCACCATCGCCGGATACGCGCGGCCGTTGACCTCGTACGTCTCACGGGTGCCGTCCGCCTGCGTCGACTCCAGCGCCGCCAGGTCGAACAGCGGCTCCTTGCCGCCGTAGGTCTGCCGCATCAGCGCGTTGAACGCCTCGCGCGACACGTTCTCCCCCACGCCGAACACGGGGCGCCCCCGCAGCTCGTTGAACCACGCCTTCGCCCCGCGCTGCACCGTCGTCAGCGGCGCGGTGACGTGCACGAAGGTGACGCCCGGGTGGCGCGACTTCAGCCCCGCGAGCGTGGCGCGGTACTTCTCGAACAGCGACTTCGCGTCCGTGCTGGAGGTGAAGTCGATGTAGCAGAACTTCATCAGCGCCACGTCCACCTGCTTCGCGACGCCGCCGTCCAGGAGCTGCTCGAAGTGCGCGAGCTTCGTCTCCGGCCGCTCGTTCTGGCCCACGAACGCGTGCGCCAGCGTGCCCTGGGGAATCGTGGCGTTCGCGTCCTTCACCTCCACGATGGCCGGCGCCTTCGCGTCCGGCAGGCCGCGCACGCCGTCCAGGATGTTCCCGCCCACCGACTGATGGCCGAAGAAGACTCGGCGGTGCGCCAGCCGCTCCAGGCCCGCGGCCGTCATGTCTGGCTTCACCGGGGCCGAAGCCGCCGCGCTCTGGGGCAGGCCCATCCACAGCGCGCCGGGAAGGAGCAGCGCGCCCAATCGCGCGGGAAAGCCACGAATGTCTTGCATGTGTGAACCTTTAGACCTTTCAGGCTCCAAGCGTCAAAGGCCCTGGCGTCACGGCCGGATGCATGCCTCCCAGGCCGCCACGCTCTGCGTGAAAGCGGGTCGTGATTGCCCCGGACTCAGGTGAGGGAAAGCCGCTATTCGTGTGTGAGGCCGAAGAGCGCCCGCAGCCTTCCGAGGATGCGGCCCGCCTCGGGCGAGTGGTCCGGTCCGCCGCCCGAGGCCTGGGCCACGGCGCGCAGTTGGGTGCGGCGCTGGGCGAGGAGCGCGGAGAGCTGGCGGGCGAGGCCCGGATAGTCGGAGAACAGGCGCGCGAAGGTGGGCCGGTCCAGCTCCATCAGCACGGAGTCCTGGAGCGCCACCACCGTGGCGGCGCGGGGCTCGCCGGTGAGCAGGGACATCTCCCCGATGTACTGCCCCGGCCCCAGCCGCGTGATTTCGGACTGGAGCGTGCCGGCGCGCACGCTGACCTCTCCGGAGGCCACGACGTAGAAGGTCCCGCCCTCCTCGCCCTCCTGGATGATGCGCTCGTTGCGGCCGAAGCGGCGCACCACCACCTCGCAGCGCAGGCGCTCCAGCTCCTCCGGGCCCAGCGGCGCGAAGAGGTCCACCTGGCGCAGCAGGTCGCGCACGGTGTCGTCCGCCAGCTCGCGGCGGCGGTGCTTCGTCTCGCGGCGCAGCGTCACGGTGCGCTGCGCGTGGGGCAGCTCCAGGCCCTCGCGGCGCAGCCGGTACCACAGCCGCGTGTGCAGCTCCTCCCGCACGGTGTCCGACAGCGCGAAGTCGTTGAGGAACACGCGCACCATGTACTGCGCGTTGGAGTCCGTGAAGGCCACCGTGCGCGCGATGGGCGGCGGCTGCACCAGCACCTGGGGGATCTCCCGCGCCACGTCCAGGAGCGCCTGCTTCACCTGGTTGGGCGGCGCGTCCAGCGACACGCCCACCTGCATCTCGATGCCCACGGGCTCGCGGTGCTGGGTGAAGTTCTTCACGTGCTCCTTGCCCACCATGCTGTTGGGAAGGGTGATGACCTCGCGCCGGAAGTTGGCGATGCGGATGGAGCGCCACCCGATGTGCACCACCCGCCCGGTGTGCTCGCCGATGCGGATGAAGTCGCCCACCTCGAAGGGCCGGTCCAACTGCAGGGACAGGCCCGCGAAGAGGTTGCCCAGCGTCTCCTGGAGCGCCAGACCGATGACCACCGTCAGCACCGCCGTGGACGCGACCAGGCCCGCCAGGTCCAGGTTGAGCTGGCTCTGGAGGATGGGGACCGTGGCGAGCGCGTACAGCGTGAAGTCGATGACGTCGCGGAGGATCTTCGGCGTCGACACCGGCGAGCGCATCCTCGCCAGCTTCAGCGCGAACGCCACCGCGGCCCGGATGACGCCGTAGGCGAACGTGAGCATCCAGCCCACGTTCACGAACTTGCGCAGGCCCTCCGGCGTGGACGCCTCCGGCAGCAGGCGCGACACCAGCCGCAGCACCAGGAAGGCGAGCAGCATCCGCACCGCGCCGCGCAGGTCGTCGCGCAGGTCCGGGTCGCGGGTGGTCCGCTGGATGCCCAGAAGGAGCACCGTCAGGATGGAGCCCGCCAGCAGGGGGAGGTGGCCTTCGAGGAAGTTCAACACGCCGGACGAATCAGACCGGCGGCACGCGCACGGGTCAAGGTGGCGGTTGACGGGTGGGCCCCGAGCGGGGATACACGCCCCCCATGACGCTTGCCTCGGTGCAGGGACAGCCCCGCGCGATGGACGCGCTCCAATCCGCCCTGCGGTCCGGCTCGGTGCATCACGCCTACCTGTTCGCCGGGCCTGAAGGGGTGGGCAAGGAGCTGGCCGCGGTGGGGCTCGCCCAGGCCCTCACGTGCCCGGAGGCCCCGGAGGTGGGCTGCGGCAGGTGCGCGAGCTGCGTGCGCCTCGCCAAGGGGCTGCACCCGGACGTCACCTGGGTGATGCCGGACGACGAGCGCGTGTCGCGCGGGCTCGCGGGCCGCTCCGACTTCACCGGCACGCCCAGCCGCGAGCTGCGCGTGGAGCAGGTAAGGCAGCTCCAGGAGCGCCTGGCGCTGCGCGGCCTGGAGTCCAAGCGCAAGGTGGCCATCCTGGTCAGCGCGGAGCAGATGAACGTCCAGGCGCAGAACGCGTTCCTCAAGACGCTGGAGGAGCCGCCCGCGGAGACCACGCTCATCCTGGTGGCGAGCGCCATGGACCGCCTGCTGCCCACCATCCGCAGCCGGTGCAGCAAGGTGTACTTCGGTCCGCTGCCGGTGGACCTGGTCGCACGGCACGTGCAGCAGGAGCGCAAGCTGGACGCGGACACCGCCGCCCTGGCCGCGGTGATGTCCGGGGGCAGCCTGGGCCGCGCGCTCGCGCTGGACGTGGACGCGCTGAAGGAGCGCAAGGACGTCCTCACCGCCTTTGAGGGCCTGCGAGGCGATGACATCCCGGCCCTCCTGCGCTTCGCGGAGGCGCACGGCGGCTCGCGCGAGGACGCGGACACGGCGCTGGAGCTGCTCATCCTGTGGACGCGGGACGTGTCGCTCGCGAAGGCCGGGGCGCTGGAGGCGCTGGCGAACCGCGACCTGACGGCGCTGGCGCAAGAAGCGGCGAAGCGCACGTCGGAGGCCGCGCTGCACCGGCGGCATTCACTGCTGGAGTCAGCGCGCACGGCCATCGGTTCGCGCAACGGCGCGCCCCGGTTGCAGTTGGAGCGGCTGCTCATCGAACTGTGCGTGGAGGGCCGGTGAGCGCGGACATGGACGAGGTGCTGGCGGAGGTGAAGGGCGGCAAGGTGTGGCCGCTGTACCTCCTGTGGGGCGAGGAGTTCCTGGTCAGGAAGGGCGCCGACGAGCTGGTGAAGACGCTGGTGCCGGACGCCGCCATGGGGCTGAACCTCGCGGTGCTGGACGCGGCCTCCCCGCGCGAGGTGGCGCAGGAGCTGGCCACGCTGCCGCTGTTCCCCGGGCGCAAGGTGGTGCTGGTGCGCGACCCGGAGTTCCTCGCGCCCAAGAAGGGCAAGGGCGACGCGCTGGCCAAGGCGCGCGACGCGTGGAAGGCGGGCAAGCGCAAGGAGGGCGCCCGGCGGCTGCTGGCGCTCGCGGGCCGCGCGGGCTGGGGCGTGGACCAGTTGGACCCCCGCGTGCCCGGCGCGCCCACGGTGGAGCAGTGGAAGGATGAGCTCAACGTGGACCTGGCGGAGGCGGACCTCGCCTTCCTCCAGGAGGCGGCGGCCTTCTGCCGCGACGAGCGCATCAGCGCCCCGGAAGGGGACGCGTCCGCGCTCCTGGAGCTGCTCCAGAAGGGCGTGCCGCCGGGGCACGCGCTGGTGCTCGCGGCCACGGACGTGGACTCGCGCAGCCCGCTGCTCAAGTTCGCGCAGGACAAGGGCCGGCTCTTCGAGCGCAAGGTGGCCGCGCGCCACAAGGACCTGGACCTCAGCGAAATCTCCAGGGAGTTCCTCGCCCCCTTCAAGAAGAAGCTGGGGCCCGGCGCGCTGGAGGGCCTGAAGGAGCGCATCGGCGGCAACATCCGGCTGCTCCAGTCGGAGCTGGAGAAGCTGGCCGTCTACGCGGAGGGGCCCACCATTGAAGCGCAGCACGTGGCGCTGCTGGTGCACCACGCGCGCGAGGAGGAGTTCTTCGAGCTGACGGAGGCGCTGCAGAAGCGCGAGCTGCGCGACGCGCTCTCCTACGCCGAGGACGCGATGGGGCAGGGCACGCACGCGCTGCAGCTCCTGGGCGCGGTGGCGTCCATCGTCCGCTCGCTGTTGGAGAACCACGCCTGGCTGGAGAAGTACGCGGGCGGCCAGCCGCCGCGCACCGGCCGCGACGTGGAGGCGCGCATCCTCCCCAAGCTGGAGGCCGAGCTGAAGGCCTCCAAGCGCAAGACGCCCAACGCGTGGGCGCTCGCGTTCGGCATGCAGGCCGCCGCCCGCTACGAGCGCCGCGAGCTGCTCAACGCCCTGGTGGCGTGCGCGGACGCGGACCTGGCCCTGAAGTCCTCCGCCAGCGGGAAGCTCGTCATCGAGCGGCTGTTGTGGACGGTGTGCACCCGCGCCTGAAGGGGCCCGGGCTGAAGGAGCCGCCATGGCGGACAAGCGACGCTTCGACCTCTTCGCGGACCTGCTCGTCACGCGCTTCCCCCAGGCCCTGCGCGTCTATGACATCGCCGGCGGCATGGGGAAGCTGAACGAGTCCCTCACCCAGCGCGGGCGCACCGTCACCACCTTCGACCTGCGCCACAAGCACCTGCCCGTGAAGTACGCGCAGCGGCTCTTCACGCTGGAGGAGCCCTGCGAGGCGGAGCTCGTCGTGGGCATGCACCCGGACGGCGCCACGCGGATCATCATCGAGTACGCCGCACGCCACGGGCTGGGCTTCGCCGTCGTCCCGTGCTGCTCCGACAACGGGATGCCCTACAAGCCGTGGATGCGGCACCTGGCCGACGTCGCCCGCGACGCCGGCTTCACCACGGTGGAAGAGGCCGCGCTCCCCATGGACGGACGCGCGCGGGTGCTGCTCGGCGTGTGGCGCTGACGCACACCGCGCGAATTCGCGGCGTTGCTTTGCGTAGCAAGAAAAAGCCGTCAGCCTGGGATTGTCCGAATAGAAGACGCACCCCGCGTGCGCTGTCATGGTTCAGGACAGCCGCCCGCTCGCCCCTGAATCCCGAGCAAGTCCGGGGGGTTGCGCCGGGGGTGTAACGAATGCTTCCACATTACAGAAGATTTACTGGGCGCGGATGTGCCAGCCGTTTTTCAGTGCCTTCCCGTACTCCGAAGCATTTCGCGGACTTAATGAGTTGGCCTGAAGAATGCTGAAGGGAGCGCTGCCCGGCGACCACCCCCTTCGCGCCGGGCAGGAGGCAGTACCTTGGTTCGCACCCGTTTCGTTTCAGCCCTGCTGGCGTTTCCCCTGATGGCTTGTGGTGTCGGGGACACGGACGCCAACACGCAGAATGAGCAGCAGAAGCCGGACGACGTCGCCGAAGTGCAGAACGCGCTGAGCGTCATCCCGGGCGCGCAGATTGTCGGCACCAACGCGGATGGGACGCCGCACACCATCCAGGGCCGCCTGGGCCAGGCGGACCGCCCGCTGACGGGCTTCGCGGCCGCGGACGTGCACACGGCCATCGCCGGGTCGCTGCCTTCCATCGCGTCGCTGTTCCGCCTGAACGCGAACGACCTGCAGGTCCGCCGCATCAGCGTGGACGACCAGGGCGTCTCGCACATCCGCTACGCGCAGACGATGAACGGTCTGCCGGTGGTGGGCGAGGAGCTGGTGGTGCACGTGGACCGCTCGGGCGCCATCTTCGGCGCGAACGGCTCCGCCCGCGCCGGTGGCACGGTGTCCGCGCGTCCGCTGGTCGCCGCGGAGGCGGCCCAGACGGCGGCGCTGCGCGACACGAAGGGCACGGGCCTGGCCGCGGAGGGCGCGCGCCTGGTGTACGTGAAGTCCGAGCAGGACGGCCGGCTGCGCCTGGCCTACGAGGTGAAGGTCACCGGTGAGACGGCCCAGATGCCGCTGCGCGACCGCGTCTACGTGGACGCGCTCAACGGCGCCACGCTGCTGCGCGTTCCGGAGATCCACACCGCGCTCAACCGCAAGCTCTACAGCGCGAACAACGGCACCACTACCCCGGGCACGCTCAAGCGCAGCGAGGGCCAGGCGGCCATCGGTGACTCCCATGTCGACATGAACTACGACATGCTGGGCTACACCTACGACTGCTACAAGACGAACTTCAACCGCGACTCGCTGAACAACGCGGGCCAGACGCTGATCAGCACGGTTCACTACAGCAAGAACTACGTGAACGCCTACTGGGACGGCACCCAGATGGTGTACGGCGACGGCGACGGCGTGAACTCCATCGAGCTGGGCAAGGACGCGGACGTCACGGTCCACGAGCTGACCCACGCGGTGACGGAGAACGAGTCCAACCTCACGTACTCCGGCCAGTCCGGCGGCCTCAACGAGGCCATGTCCGACACCTTCGGCGCCATCTGCGAGAGCTGGAAGTCCGGCACGTGGAGCACCGGGGCGGACATCTGGAAGGTGGGCGAGGACGTGTGGACCCCCGCCACGGCCGGTGACGCGCTCCGCTACATGGACGACCCGGCGAAGGACGGCGCGTCCATCGACTGGGCGCCGAACTACAGCGGCCAGGACGTGCACTACACCTCCGGCGTCCCGAACCTGGCGTTCGCGCTGCTCGCCAAGGGCGGCACGCACCCGCGCGGCCGCAGCTCCATCGTCGTGACGGGCATCGGCGTCCAGAAGGCGGCGCAGATCTGGTACTACGCCAACGCCAACCTCTACACGGCCAGCACCACCTACGAGCAGGCGAAGACGTGGACCATCCAGGCCGCCGCGGCCCTGGGCTACGACGCCGCGACGCAGGCTTCCGTGAAGGCGGCCTGGGAAGCGGTGGGCGTGGGCATCCCCATCACCTGCACCGCGCTGACCAACGGCGTGGCGAAGACGGGCCTGTCCGGCGCCTCCGGCTCGCAGACCTACTACTGCATCGACCTGCCGGCCTCCAAGGCGTCCACGTACGTCATGAGCGGCGGCACGGGCGACGCGGACATGTACATCAAGTTCGGCTCCGCCCCGACGACGACCTCGTACGACTGCCGTCCGTACCTGTCCGGCAACAACGAGACGTGCAGCGCGGCGGCGAAGACCGCGTCGGGCAAGATGTACATCATGCTGCGCGGCTACTCGGCGTACAGCAGCGTGTCCCTCAAGGCCACGTACTAGTCCCTCGCGCGGGTCCGGCGTGAGTCCACGCCGGGCCTCGTGAAGGTCACCTTCCGCCTCCGGGGCTCCTGTCCCGGGGGCGGTCGTGTTTGGGGGGAGTGGCGCCACGGGGTAGGGTGGCCCGACTTCGCGAGCAGGAGGACGCATGCGGCGCTTGGGCCTGGTGTGGCTGACGGTGGTGGTGGCTTCGGGAGCCCTGTCGTGTCACCGGGACACGCGCGCCTCGCGCACCTGCGTGGTGCTGTCGGTGGGAGGCACCAAGGGGCTCGCGCACGTGGGCGCGCTGGATGCGCTGGTGGCCCGGGGCGTGCCCATCGACTGCGTGGTGGGCAACAGCATGGGCGCGGTGGTGGGCGGCCTCTACGCGTCCGCGCCCGGCGCCAACCTGCGCCAGCGCTACCACGCCTTCTTCACCGCCTATGAAGACGAGACGCGCAGGGCCGCCGCGAAGCGCGGCGCGGTGGGCGCGGCGGTGGGCCTGTTCGCGGTGCTGGTGTCGGGCGGTGCGCTGGGACCGGCGGTGGCGGCGGGCGCGCTGGGCGCGGCGGGGGGCGCGGCGACGGTGCCTCCCTTGAGCCATGAGCGCTTCACCCAGGTGCTGGAGTCCTTCTACGCGGGCGCGCGCGTGGAGGAGCTCCCCGTGCCCTTCGCCACCTTCCACCAGGAGCCCTTCACGGGCGGCATCCGGCTGGTGACCGTCACGCGCGGCCCGCTGGCGGAGGCCGTCGCCGCGAGCGCCGCCAACCCGCTCCTGTTCAAGGACGCGACGCTGGAGCGCATCGACCCGGGCGCGGACCGCGTGTCCGCGACGCCCGTCCATGACGCGTGTCAGTTGTTCCCGGGCGCGCGGCTCATCGCCATCAACGTCACCGGCGAGCCGGCCTTCTACAGCCCGGACCTGGGCTGCGACGTGCGGGAGGTCCGCGTGGACGTGGCCATGCCCCCGGTGGAGGCCTTCACCGGACGCGGGCCTGCCTTCGAAGCGACCTACGACGCGGGCCGCGACGCGGTGATGCGGGCGCGGCTGGACTGAGAACCGCCGCTCAGGGCGCCGTGAGCAGCCCCGTCACGTCCCGCCAGCCGCCCTGGCAGGGCGCGCTGTCCGTGGCCAGGTAGTGCCCCACGTGGCCGGGCCCCAGCGCGACGATGGCGGACGAGCGCGTCCCATAGCCCTCCGTGTGGATGCACAGCGCCTGGAGCTGCTGGAGGAAGTCCGCGGGCAGGTCGTTCTCCGCGAGCGGCCCCGTCGCGGCCTCGCGGGGTGGCAGGGCATGGTCGGCCAGGGCCGCCTGGAGCCCCGTCACCAGCTCCGGCCACGGGCCCTTCGCCGCGCCTTCCGCCAGGGCATGCGCCCGCCGGACCTTGGGGAGGGCCAGGTTGTCCAGGCTGTCATTGGGGAGCACGTGCACGCCGTCCGGGACGTCCTCGTGCAGCAGGTGCTCGTGGCCCGGGCGCGCGTAGGCCACCCGCAGGGTGCTCGCGTCGCCGTAGAGCAGGTTGAAGGGCAGGAACTCCGGGGCGGGCAGGGTGCCGAGGTAGCGCTCGATGGCGTCCACCGACCCGGCCTGGAGGGCGCGCAGCACCACCTCGCCCCGGGAGCGGGGGGCCAGGCCCAGGCTCCGGGCGCCGCGCTGGTTCGTCAGGGCGACGATGACTCCCTCGTGGGTGACCCCCATCCACGTGCCGCCCCGCTCCACGTCCTGGCCGCCCACCACGCGGGGGGACTGGGAGAGGACCCTGGGCCCGTGGGCGGGACGCGCGTAGAGCTCATCCCGGTTGGCGGCGAGGACCAGCGGCCACTCGGGATGGACGTTACGGAGGATGAGGACGGTGCACATGGCGTCCGCTCGATAACATCCCCCTTCGCGCCATGCAGCGTCCGGCCTGCATGTTGGCGATGACCTCGTTTCCCCGAGCGGCTATGGTCCGCCGCCCTCAGGAGAGTCCATGGCGGAGAGAATCCTCGTCACCAGCGCCCTTCCGTACGCGAACGGCGCCGTCCACCTCGGCCACGCCGTCGAGTACATCCAGACGGACATCTACGTCCGCTTCCTGCGCTCGTGCGGCCAGGACGTCGTCTATTTCTGCGCGGACGACACGCACGGCACGCCCATCGAAATCAACGCCGCGAAGCAGGGCATCCCGCCGGAGCAGTTCGTCGCGCGCTTCCACGACGAGCACCAGCGCGACTTCCGCGACTTCGACATCCGCTTCGACTACTTCCACTCCACCAACTCGCCGGAGAACCGCCACTACGCGGAGCTCATCTACGGGCGCTTGAAGGACGCGGGCGACATCGACCGCCGCGACATCGAGCAGACCTACTGCGAGAAGGACAAGCGCTTCCTGCCGGACCGCTTCATCCGGGGCACCTGTCCCAACTGCCGGTCCACGGATCAGTACGGCGACGCCTGCGAGAAGTGCGGCAAGACGTACAACCCCACGGACCTCATCGATCCGAAGTGCGCGCTGTGTGGCACTCCGCCGGTGCGCCGCAACTCCGTGCACCTGTTCTTCAAGCTGTCGCGGCACGCGGACTTCCTCCAGGAAGTGCTCAAGCGCCCCGGCTTCATCCACCCGGGCCTGGCCGCCCAGCTCCAGGGCTTCTTCGAGAAGGGCCTGGCGGACTGGGACATCAGCCGCGACGGGCCGTACTTCGGCTTCGCGATCCCGGGTGAGACGGACAAGTTCTTCTACGTCTGGCTGGACGCGCCCATCGGGTACATCGCCACGACGGAGAAGTGGGCCAAGGAGTCGGGCCGCGCTCCGGACGCGCTCGCGTACTGGGGCAAGGACGCGCCCACGCGCATCATCCACTTCATCGGCAAGGACATCGTCTACTTCCACGCGCTGTTCTGGCCCGCGGTGCTGAACGTCGCGGGGTTCCACATCCCCAACGAGATCAAGGTGCACGGGCACCTGACCGTGAACGGGGAGAAGATGAGCAAGAGCCGCGGCACCATGGTGGCCGCGCGCGACTACCTGGACCTGCTGGACCCCAGCTACCTGCGCTACTTCTACGCGGCCAACCTGGGCGCGGGCGTGGAGGACCTGGACCTCAACCTGAAGGACTTCCGCCTGCGGGTGAACGGCGAGCTCGTCAACAACGTGGGCAACCTGGCCAACCGCGCGCTGTCGCTCCTGGCCGGGCCGCTGGAGAAGAAGCTCGCGCCGGGCCGCGCGGAAGGGGCGGGGCGCAAGCTGGTGGAGGACGCGCTGGCGCGCGTGCCGGAGGTGCGCGAGGCGTTCGAGAAGCTGGAGTACCGCAACGCCATCCGGATCATCACGGAGATCGCCTCCACGGCGAACGCGTTCCTGCAGACGGCGGCGCCGTGGGCGCTGGTGAAGAAGGACGCGGAGGCCGCGCGCGCGGACCTGTCGGACGCGGCGGACGTGGCGTACCTGCTGGGCGCGCTCCTGGCGCCGGTGACGCCGCGCGTGTCGGAGAAGCTGTTCGCGCAGTTGGGGGCGGAGCCGCTGACGTTCCAGGCGCTCGCCACCGCGAAGTACCCGCTGCTCGACCGCACCCGTCCGCTGGGCACGCCGGAGCCGCTGCTGCCCCGGCTGGAGGAGGAGCGCGTCAACGCCATCATCAAGGTCCCCGCGGGGACGCCGGCCGCCGAGCCCGCGAAGGCAGGCGGCAAGGACAAGAAGACGGAGAAGAAGCCCGTGGAAGTGAAGACTCCCGAAGCGGCGCCCACCCCGCAGGCGTCCCCTGGCGCGGGGCCGGCGGAAGGCGCGCCCGCGGCCGACATCGAGTACGCGGACTTCGCCAAGGTGGTGCTGAAGGCGGGGCGCATCGTGGCCGCGGAGAAGGTGAAGGGCGCGGACAAGCTGCTCAAGCTGGACGTGGACCTGGGCGAGGGCACGCCGCGCACCATCGTGTCCGGCATCGCGGAGGCGTACGCGCCGGAGGCGGTGGCGGGCCGGCGCGTGGTGGTGGTGGCGAACCTGAAGCCGCGCAAGCTCAAGGGCATCGAGTCGCGCGGCATGCTGCTGACGGCGGGCTCGGGCGGCAAGGACCTGTCCCTGCTGGATCCGGGCGACGTGCCGCCCGGCGCCGACGTGAAGTAGCGCGGGCGGTCGCTTCCGGTGCGGGTCGGAGCAGGGGAGGGCGTCGTCCAGAAGGCCCTCCCGCCCTGAATCCACGCGCCGCGGAGGTGGTTTCAGCTTCGGGTGGAGCGGCAGGAACTCCAAGGACGTACCGGGCATGGGAAGGCCCGGGCGCCAGAGAGGTGACGAGACGTGGCGGACTGGCGTGCCGAGCGGGACCGCGCCCTGTTGACCCTGGAGCGCGAGAAGCGGCCGGCGAGCCGGGCCGAGGCGGCGGACCTGTTGTTCCAACTGGCGTCGGAGGAGCCCGCGCACGCGGCGGAGTTCACGGACGTGCTCGTGCGGCTGCTCGCGGACGCGCAGCCGGAGGTGCGCCGCTCGGGCGTGAGCCTGGCGTCCGTCATCCTGCCGCCGGAGCAGCTCCCGGACATGCTCCTGCCGCGCTTGCGCGACGAGGACACCCGCGTGCGGCTGGAGGCCACCGGACGGCTCGCGGACCTGGCGCTGCCGCACGCGCGCGGCGCCCTGGCCGGCATGCTGGAGGACCCCACGCCCGAGGTCCGCTTCGAGGCCGCGCGAGGCATCGCCGCCCTCAAGCACCCCGCCGGCCTGGACGTACTCGTGGCCGCGCTGGACGTGGACACGCTGCGCTTCCGGGCGCTGGGCGCGCTGGCGGAGCTGGAGGACCCGCGGGCGCTGCCGGCGGTGAAGCGCCTCTTCGGCAAGTGGCTGCTGCCCGCGTTCGACAAGACGCAGGCCGCGGGCGTGCTGCTGAAGCTGGGCGACCCGGAGGGCGCGGACTGGCTGATGCAGCGCACGCGCAAGAAGTGGAGCGCGGACCGGGCGCTCGCGGTGGAGCTGTGCGGGGAGCTGAAGGTCCCGGGCGCGCTGGAGCGGTTGAAGGACATCCTCGCGGACGCGAAGGACCCGTGCCGTGGCGCCGCCGCGCGCGGGCTGGGCCGGCTGGGGGATGCGCGGGCGCTGCCCTGGCTGCTCGCGGTGCTGGAGGACCGGAGCGCGCCGGAGGATGACCGGCTGGACGCGGCGGACGGCGTGTGGCGCCTGGGCGTGGCGGAGGGCGTGGAGCGCCTGCGCGCCGCCGTGCCCACCTTCGCCTCGGAAGAGGCGCGGACGGAGCTGGAAGAGCTGTTTCAGGAGAAGCCATGAGACTGGTTGATGCGCACTGCCACCTGGAGCCGAAGGACTACGCGGACGTGGCGCCGGTGCTGGAGCGCGCCCGCGCCGCGGGGCTGGTGCACGCGGTGCTGGTGGGGCAGTTCCACGGCCCCGGTGACTGGGGCCACGCGCTGGAGGTCGCCGCCCGGCACCCGGACTTCCTGTCGCCCACGCTGGGCATCCACCCGCATGAGGCCGCCCGCGCCACCGAAGCGGACTTCGAGATGCTGGAGCGCACCTGCGCCCGCCCGGAGCTGCGCGCCGTGGGCGAGGCCGGGCTGGACTACTACTACGACCACTCGCCGCGCGAGGTTCAAGCCACCGTCTTCCGGCGCCAGTGCGCGCTCGCGAAGCGCCTGGCCAAGCCGCTGGTGGTGCACGTGCGCGACGCGCATGACGACTGCGACGCGGCCCTGGCGGCCGAGGACGTCACGAGCGGCGTCATCCACTGCTTCACCGGCGACACGGCCGCGGCCCGCAAGTACCTGGACCGGGGCTTCTTCCTGTCGCTGTCCGGCGTCGTCACCTACAAGAAGACGGAGGCCCTCCAGGACGCCGTGCGCTTCGCGCCGCTGGAGCGCCTGATGGTGGAGACGGACAGCCCCTACCTCGCGCCGGTGCCCCACCGCGGCCGCAAGAACGAGCCCGCGCACGTGCTGGAGACGGCGAAGAAGGTCGCGGAGCTGAAGGGCGTGTCGCTGGAGGAGGTGGCCCGCGTCACCACGGCGAACGCGGCCCGCCTCTTCAACCTCACGCTGGGGTGAGCGCGTTGGCCAGGGCCTCCAGGTCCTGGTCCAACTGCGGCATGTCCAGGAGCAGCGCGTCCGGGTCGTAGACGAAGTCCGCCTGCTTCAGCTTCAGCAGGGCCTGCAGCGCGGGTTCCCCCGCGTGGCCGCCGAACGCCGCGTGCACCACGCGGCCGCGCTCCAGGTGCAGCGAGCCCTCCAGCGTGTGGCTGCGCAACTGGAGCTTCCCGCTCTTCTTGCCGCCGCCCAGCGTGCGGAGCAGCTCCTTCGGGGGCAGTTCGTCGAAGCTGCCGCGCACCACCCGGCCCGGGCCGTTGTGCTGCACGCGGTCCTGGAAGAGGGTCAGCACCGTGCGCGCCACCTCCGCCTTGTCGCTGGGGGAGAGCACCGCCGTCGCGCCCGCCATGAGCAGCCGCTCGCGCGCCTGCGCATCCGGTTCGCCCACCACGGCGATGGGCAGGCCCGCGCTCTCCGGCGTGGAGCGCACGGCCTCCAGCAGGTCCATCACCTCCTGCTGGCCCAGGCGCAGGCTCACCACCAGCACGTCGCAGTCCTGCCGCGACAGGCCGTCCAGCGCGCCGTCCAGCGTGGACAGCGCGTGCGCCACCAGCTCCTGCTTGAGCACCGCCTCCAGCAGCTCGCCGCGCGTGGCCTCGTCCGGCTCCGCGATGAGCACCTGGCGGCCCTCGCTGGCCAGCCGGTGCACCAGCAGCGCGCCGCTCTGCAACTGCCCGACGATGTCCGCGACCACCGGATCGTAGAGCACGCCCGCGTGCTTCTTCAGGTGCTCCAGCGCCTGCTGCTTGGTGAAGACGCGGCCGTGCGCGTTGCCCGGGTTCTTGGTCAGCTCCAGGAAGCTGTCCACCGCCGCCAGGATGCGCGCGCCCAGGGTGATGTCCTCGCCCTTGGCGCCCTGGGGCGTGCCGGAGCCGTCCCAGGCCTCGTACAACTGCGCCAGGATGGTGTTCACCTGCGCGGGCAGGTGCACCGTCTCGAAGAGCTTCGTGGGCGCGCGGCAGCACGCCTTCGCCTGGGCCTTCCACTCCGGGTTGGCCGCGTTGCTCGCCAGCGAGAAGTGCCGCTCCGCGGGCTTGCCCAGGTCGTGCAGGTACGCCGCGATGGACAGCGCCGCCAGCTCCTTGTGCGGCATGCCCATGCGCTGGCCGACGATGCCCGCCTGCCGCGCGAGCTGCGCGGAGTGGCCCCGGTGCCGGGGCCGGTCCTGCTCCAGCAGGCCCACCATCAGGCTCAGCGTCTCCACATAATCCGTGTCGCTGATGAGCCCGCGCGGGCCGCCCGGCTCGCGACGCTGCGTGGAGACGCGCGCCACGTTGGTGCCGCTGCCTCCGCGCTGCAGCCGCATCCGCGCGTCCGTCTCCAGCCGCATGCTCAGGCTGGTGGCGCTGCTGCGTCCGGCGGAGCTCCCGCCGCGTCCGGGCTCCGCGCCCACGTGCGTGTTGGAGGGCGTGTCCGGACGGCGGGGGCCGTTGTTGGCGGAGGGGCCCTCCAGCAGCGTGGAGAACGCCGTGGGGTCGCCGTAGTAGTGCTTGCGGATGGCCGCGGAGATGGCGCTGCGCAGGCCGATGTACGCGTAGACCTCCGACATGCCGGTGACGAGGGCGATCTCGTCCAGCAGCGACTTGTTCTGCGGCTCGGCGGCCACCACCGAGAGCAGCTTGCGCTCCGGATCCACGGCCAGCGGGAGCACGTTCTGCGCCTCCGCCAGCCGCACCGGCAGCTTGTCCAACACCTTCGTGTCGATGCGGACCTTGGCCAGCTTGTCCGCGGTGACGAAGCGGGTCTGGAACTCGTTGGCCAGGAGCCGCAGCAGCGCGGCCTCCTGGAGCAGGCCCAGCTCCACCAGACAGTCCCCCAGCTTGTGGCCGGTGATCTTCTGGTGCTCCAGACCCTGCTCCACGGCCCCCGGCGTCACGAGGCCGGCCTCAATCAACCGCTCTCCCAGCCGCTTCGCCATGGACTTCAGCCCTCCGAGGAGCCACCACCCTCACCACCGGACTTCGGGGCCGGCGCCAGCGCGCTGAACGGCTTGAAGGTCAGCTCGCCGGGCAGGCTCTTGGGGTCGCGCGGCGGACGCTCCTCGCGGGGCGGACGGGCGGGGCGCTCCTCGCGGGGACCCCGGTCCTCGCGAGGCGGACGCTCGGCGCGCGGCTCGCGAGGAGGCCGAGGCGGACGCTCCGGACGGGCCTCCTGGGCCACGGGGGCCGCGGCGCCCTCGCCAGCCTGGGACGGCGGGCCCTTGTCGGCGCGCGCCTTGCGCTTCTCCTCGCGGTGCTTGCGCCGGCCACCCTCCACCGGAGCCCGGCCGCGACCGGTGGGCACGAAGCCCTTCCAGAGCGAGCGATCATACGCGCGCAGGTGGTCCGTCCAGCGCTCGTTCGGATCGCGCTGCATGGCCTCCACCCACGAGGAGATGCGCGCGTCGAGCGAGCTGAGCGTGTCGACGATCTGCGCCTCCAGCGTCACCGGCACCTTCGCGCCGGGCGCGCCGGCCGGCCCCGTCTGGGAGATCGCCAGGTGGGTCAGGTGCTGCTCCAGGAGCGGCGGGAAGCCGGGGATGCCCACGGTCTTCTCGCGGATCTTCTGCGCGGCCAGCACCGCGTGGCCCACCAGCCGGCCCTCGTCGGAGGTGTCGAAGCCCTTGTCGGACGCCCCGTCGCCGCCCTTCATCACGTCGTGCAGGAACGCGCCGGCCAGCAGCAGGTCTCGGTCCGCCATGGGGTAGTGGTCCGACACGCGCAGCGTCAGGCGCATCACCGACAGGACGTGCTCGGCCAGCCCGCCGCGCCACGCGTGGTGCACGCCCTTGGCCGCCGGAGCCACCGGCAGCGCCGCGGACACCTGCGCGTCGTCCAGGAACGCCAGCAGCAACTGCTTCACGTAGGGGTCGTTGACGCGCTCGGTGATGAGCTCGCGGATCTGCCCCACCGCGCGCGGGCCACCGCCGCCCTCGTGGCGCTCGGGCTTGCCCTCGGCCTGCTTCGCTTCGCCGGACTTCGCTTCACCAGACTTCGCTTCGCTGGCCTTGGCCTCGGACTTCGCTTCACCGGCCTTGGCCTCGGACTTCGCGTCGGCGGCCTTCGCCTCGGCGGGAGGGGCGGGGGGCGGCTCGAACTCCTTGGGGTCGAGCGGCTCCGGATCCAGCCGCTCCACGGCCTCCACGACGACCTGGGTGCGGCCGTGGAAGACGATGACGCTGCCCTGCACGAGGACGTAGTCACCGTTCTGGAACACGGGCTCGAGCGCGTCCACCTTGTCGAACACGCGCGCGTCCACCGTGCCGCTCTTGTCGGCCAGGGACAGCGACAGGAACACCTTGCCGCTGCGCGCGTTCACCTTCTCCTTCTTGGTGACGCGGAAGACGGTGTTGACCTGGTCCTTCTCGCGCAGGTCCGCCGCGTACACCTTGCGGACGGTCTCGACGGAAGCCTCCGGGGTGGAAGAGGTCGCGGCCTGGGACTCGTTTTCGGTAGTCATCGCGGCGCGGACACTAACACCGAGGAGGCCCGTCCAGGGCGAAACAACACGCCCCCCGCTTCAGCTCACCTCGAGCGCCACCGCCTCCAGGTACTCGGCCCCAGGGGAGCCGACCGGCGCGGGGTGGTCTGGCGGCAGTCCCATCCGTACCAGCCGGAATGCGATGCGCGCCTCCTGCTCGCAGGCCGTGGCCACGCACTCCGTGAACGAGCCCAGCGCCAGCGGTGGGTGATAACCGACCACGAGCAGCCGTCCGCCATGGCGGGTGCGCCGCAGGGCCAGCCGCACCTGTTCGATGAAGTCCTCCTCGGATGCCACCCCCAGCGTGTCGAGCAGCACCAGGTCGAAGGTGTCCTTGAGGGCCCGGAGCACGGCCAGCGGCTCGCCCTGTTCCACCGTCACCCGGCCGAGCAGCCCGTTGGCCTCCGCGTTCTCCCGCGCCAGGTCCGCCGCGTCCGCGTTGCCGTCGAACGCCAGTATCTGCTTCGCCCCGTGGCGCCCCGCGTGGACGAAGAGCCCGCCCACGTTGCAGGCCACGTCCAGGACGCGGTCCCCGTTGCCGGTGCGTCCCAGGAAGCGGCGCAGCTCGCGGTGGTCGTACGCGTAGCCCGTGCCCCGGCCGTACGTGAGGTCCACGGTGAAGCGCGCGCCCATCTCCAGCAGGCGGCACCAGCGCGGCGGCGTGCCGTACATCACGTGCGGGCGCTGCGCGGGCAGGCCCAGCGCCTTCCGGCGGAGCGTGTCGTTGCGCAGGAGCACGGAGGCCGCCCCCGTCACCTCTCCCAGCGTGCGGGTGATCTCCTCCTGCCGCGCGTCCATGGAGCGGGTGAGCGTCTGGACGACGAAGTGCTGATCATACCGGTCCACGATGAGGCCCGGCAGCCCGTCCCCGTCATCGTTGACGATGCGGCAGAAGCGCGGGTCGTCCACCAGCCGGGCGCGGCGCTCGAAGGCGTGGCGCACGCGGCGGGGGATGAGCCCCTCCACGGACTCGTCCGGCAGGCCCAGGCGGCGCACGGCGTACGAGGCCTGGAGGTCCACGTCCGCGACGCCCAGGACCTGTCCGTCCTCGTCCTTGAGCTGCATGGGCGTGCCGGGCTCGGGCTCGCCCTCCATGGAGACGATGTCCTCGCGGCGCAGCCAGGGGGCGCCATGGCGAAGCTTGCGGGCGGCTTCTCGGGACAGGTAGGTGCTGAGCAAGGTGCGGTCCTCCTCCAGCGCGATGGCGGGCACCCCGCGGGGTGCCTTCCACCAAACATGGGCCGTGTGGGGCCTGCTGGCGGCGAGGGCCGTGCCGCTGCCCCGGAGGGCAGGGGAGGGAGCGTCGTCAGAGGACGGGAGGAGGCCGCTTGTAGGCCTTGAAGGTCACCCGGGTGAGCAAGCCGCTGACCACCAGGGCCAGCGCGATGCCCATCATCCGGATGTTCCAGTTCGTGCCGGTGAAGAGCAGCACCAGCGCGAGCACGCCCGCCGCCACCGCGCCCGCCACCGTGAGCGTCTGGGCGCGTCTGGACGTATCCCGGGCATGGGGCTTCTTCGCCCGGGCCAGGACGGGCAGCGAGGACGCCTTGCGCCACGTCTCCGCGCCGTCCTCGCGCACCTCGTCGTCCGGGTCCACCAGGCCCTGCACGTAGGCGCGCTCGATGTCGCCCAGCGTGGGGAACATCAGCTCACCATCCGGAGTGCGCACGCGGTACGCCATGGGTTCTCCTCCCTCCCGGCCCACCCTGCCCGGAAGGGGGCGGGGACCTCAAGCCAGCTCCGTCGCAATCTGCTCAGCGGCGCGCAGTCCATCAATGGCGGAGGACACGATCCCGCCCGCGTAGCCGCAGCCCTCGCCCACGGGGTACAGGCCGCGCATGGACACGGACTGCAGGTCGTCACCCCGGGTGATGCGCACCGGCGAGGACGTCCGGCTCTCGATGCCGATGAGCTTCCCCTCGTCGCTGATGAAGCCCTTCATCTTCCGGTCGAACGTGCGCAGCGCCGCCTTGAGCGACTGCGTCAGCCGCTCCGGGAAGAGCTTGTTCAGGTCCGTGTGCGCCAGGCCCGGGCGGTAGCTGGTGTCACCCGGGTCCTTCTTCACGCGGCCGGCCAGGTAGTCCGGGATCGTCTGCGCGGGCGCGAAGAAGCGGCCTCCGCCCAGCTTGTAGGCCTCGCCCTCCCAGTACCGCTGGAACTCCAGGCCCGCGAGCGGCCCGTGGAAGCCCTCGCGCGCGAAGTCCGCGACGGACACGGACACGACGATGCCCGCGTTGGCGAACTTCGCGTTGCGCCGCGAGTTGCTCATGCCGTTGGTGCACTGCAGCCCCTCTTCCGTGGGCGTGGGCACCACGATGCCGCCGGGGCACATGCAGAACGAGTAGACGCCGCGCACCTCGCCGTCCACGTCCAGGTTCTCCGCCAGCTTGTAGTCCGCGGGCGGCAGCTTGGCGTGCTTCGCCGCGGCGCCGTACTGGATGCCGTTGATGAGCGACTGCGGGTGCTCCGCGCGGAAGCCCAGCGCGAAGGGCTTGGCCTCCACGCTCACCCGGCCGTCGGCGGCGAAGCGCTCGTACAGCTCGCGCGCGGAGTTGCCCGGCGCCAGGATGACGCGGTCGCTCTCCAGCGTGCGCCCGTCCGCCATCTTCACGCCCGCCACGCGGCCGTCGCGGTAGAGCAGGTCGTCCACGCGCTGCTCGAAGTGCACCTGGCAGCCGCCCGCGATGAGCTCGTCGCGCAGCTTCGCCACCGCGCCGGGCAGCAGGTCCGAGCCGATGTGCGGCTTGCCCTCGATGAGGATGTGATCCGGCGCGCCGTACTTCGCGAAGGCTTCAATCACCTTGCGCACCATGGGGTGGTTGATGCGCGTGGACAGCTTGCCGTCCGTGTACGCGCCCGCGCCGCCCTCGCCGAAGTTCATGTTGCTCTCGCGGTCGAGCGACCCGTCGCGCATGAGCTTCGCCACGTCCTTGCGGCGCGTCACCACCTCCTTGCCGCGCTCCAGCAGGATGCTGCGCACGCCGCGCTCCAGCAGGCCCAGCGCGCAGAACAACCCGGCGGGTCCGGTGCCGATGATGAGCGGCAGCTTCTCCGGCTCCTTCACGCGCGGCGGCAGCTCCGGCGGGGGCGGGGCCTCGCTCACGTCCGGCGGCAGCCGCGGCGCCTTGCGGCCCGGGGCCAGCTCCACCTCCAGCGTGTAGATGTAACGCGGGCTGCCCTTCTTGCGCGCATCCAGCACGGAGCGCACCACCCGCACGGAGGCGAGGTCGCTCCGGGTGACCCCCAGCTTCTCCGCGGCGCGCTGGCCGAGCAGCTCCTCCGGCTCGTCCAGCCACAGCCCGATGTTGTTCACCCGGTACGCCATTGTGTTCTGACTCCTCGGTGGGGGGGCGCGTATGTGCTCCACCCCCCGGAGGGAATGCAAGCACTTGAAAACACGGGACGGCCCTTTGGGGCGACCTGGGGTGGGTGCGTACCCGGTGATGCACCCGGAACCGCGTTCCAGGCGGAGCGGACGTCCGGGTGCGTAACCCCCTTCGCACTCTCCACGTTCCGTGCCGTGCACTTCCAGGCTTCAACCCCCGAGGACTGCTGGGGAATCCGTTCGGAAGAGAACGGCTGGCACGGAGGTTGAAGACCGGATTCCCACGTAGACGCGGCGCCTGGAGGCGTGGGCGCCGATTCCGGAGGCAATTCCCGTGAGCACCGACCAAAAGGGCACCCGCATCCTCGCGCGCACGTTCTTCAACCAACTGCGCGCAAGCGGTTACACGCCGCACCAGGTCATCGGCATCGCCACGGAGCTCCTGGAGCTGGTGACGACCGACCTGAAGGAAGGCGACAAGGCGGTCGCCGCCCAGTCGACGCAGGCCCCCGACGCCGGGGCGGGCTTTCAGCAGCGCGCGTAGTCGGTTAGAATCCAGCGCATCGACCCTCCGCGGGTGAGCGGGCTCCGGACTGGCTCCGGGCGCCCCACCCGCGAGGTGGCGGGAGCAGCCCCGCCGCACCGTCACCGACGGGCCGTTCACCGGGCCCCGCGAGCGGACCGCCGGCTTCTCCCTCTGGAAACTCAAGGCAGAGGCCGTGTGACGCGCCGCGTCGTCCTCAGGCCCTGGGATGGCGCCTGCGCTCGCGGGCCGCCGCGGCGGCGATGACGAGCAGCGCGGCGGTGAGGGCGGTGAAGACGAGGCTCGCGGACGTGGGCGCCGTCAGCGCGAGCAGGCCCAGGGCCAGGAGGAACGCGAGCACGTCCACGGCGGCGGGCCTGGGCTGGGGCAGCACGAGCACCGTGGCGCAGCCGGCCAGCGGCAGCCCCAGTGCGACCTGCCGGAAGATGGCGTCGGTGCTGGTGCGCACGGTCTCCCAGTAGTTGATCAGGATGGCGGCGAAGATGACGACCGTGCCGCCCGCGAGCACGAGCACGCCCGCGGCCGCCGCGTCCTTGGTGAGCCGGGCCTTCTCGTCGAACTGCTGCACGGCCAGGTCCACCAACTGCTCCAGCGCGCTGTTCAAAATCTCCGCGAAGAAGATGAGCAGCACGCAGAAGATGAGCGTGACCTTCTCCGCGAGGCCCAGCGGGATGCCGCTGCCCACCAGCCCCACCAGGACGCCGGAGATGAGGTGGATGCGCATGTTGCGCTGCCAGGCCACGGTGTGGATGAGCCCTGCCCACGCATGACCGAACGAGGCGAACAGCCCGTTGCTGCGGCGGGAGGGAAACTGGGGACGGGGAGGCGCAGGAACGGTCATCGGAAGGTGAAGGGGTGGGCAGGCTAGCACCCACGGGTCCGATTGAAGCGGGGGAGTGAACAGGTAAGGTCGGTCGCGTGATGCGAACGTCCCTTCCGTCCTGGTCGCGCTCGCTGGCGCTGACCCTGCTGTGCACCTCCGTCCTCGCCCGCGCGCAGGGCACCCCCGAAGCCTTCGAAGGCGACGACCTGGGGCTGGAGCCGCCGGGTGTTCAATACCTGCCAGCTCCGGCGCCCCGGCCGCACGAGCAGCGCCGCCTGTCGCCGGACGCGCCCGCCGTGGTGCGGCGTGAGACGCGGGCCGCGAAGTCCAACGTGAAGGCCGCGGGCGTGCCGCAGACGCGGCGGGGACAGGGCGCGCTGTCCGGCAAGGTCATCTACCTGAGCCCGGGCCACGGCTTCTACCGGGACAACGGCCTGAAGCGCTGGGCCACGCAGCGGCCCAACACCTGGGGCGTGGTGGAGGACTTCATCTCCGCGGAGGTGGTGTCGCAGGAGCTGCAGCCCCTGCTGATGGCGGCGGGCGCCACGGTGGTGTCCGTGCGTGAGACGGACCTGAACCCGCTGCTCGCCACCGTGGACAACGGCGGCACGGGCTACGTGGAGGAAGGGGACGCCGCGCGCTTCCACGCCTCCACGCAGAAGGGCTGGGCGCCTCCGCCCGTGCCCATGGGCAACGGCGTGGAGCCCTTCACGCTGGGCACCACGCGCACGCTGGACACGGCGGCCACCTCCACCGCGAAGGCGACGTGGACGCCGGACGTGCCGGCGGACGCGGCCTACAACGTCTATGTCTCCTACGGCTCCGACCCCACGCGCGCGACGGACGCGCACTACGTGGTGAAGCACGCGGGCGGGGAGAGCCACTTCCGGGTGAACCAGCAGCGCCACGGCGGGACGTGGGTGCTGCTGGGGCGCTTCTACTTCAAGGCGGGCCAGCACCCGGAGTCCGGCGCGGTGGTGCTGGAGAACGACTCGGCGCAGGGCGCGGGCGCCACGCTGTCCGTGGACGCGGTGCGGCTGGGCGGCGGACGGGGCCTGCTGGGCGACGCGGCGCAGGGGCCGCTCTTGCGCCCGCGCTTCGAGGAGAGCGGGCGCTACCACGTGCAGTACAGCGGGGCACCGTTCAGCGTGTACGCGCCGTCAGGGGCCAACGCGCTCTCCAACGAGCGCAACGCGGACGTGACGTCCCGGCCGCGCTTCGCCGCGTGGCTGCATGAAGAGGGCGAGGACGCCGTCTACGTCGCGTGGCACTCCAACGCGGGCTCGTCCGGCACGGTGCGGGGGACGGAGGCCTACGTCTACGGGCCGAACCCGGTGGACGGCACGCTCAACTTCACCGGCGTGAAGGGCGGCGACGTGCTGGGGCGCGCGCTCCTGTCCCAGCTCGAGACGGACCTGAAGCGCGAGGTGGATCCGAACTGGCGGGTGCGCGGCCTGCGCTCGGCGAACCTGGGCGAGGTGAACCCCACGCACAACCCGGAGATGCCCAGCGTGCTCCTGGAGATGGCGTACCACGACAACACGGCGGACGCGGCGAGCCTCAAGGAGGCCCGCTTCCGCCACGTGGCCGCGCGCTCCATCGTGCAGGGGCTCATCAAGTACTTCGCGACCCGCGACGGCGCGGCCGTGCACCTGCCGCCGGAGACGCCGGGAGCGGTGGTGGCGCGCAACGCGACGCCCGGCGCGGTGGAGGTGAAGTGGAGCGCGCCCCCGCAGGTCGCGTCGGAGGAGGGGCGGGACGCCCCCACGGCCTACCGGCTCTATCAGAGCGCGGACGGCTTCGGCTGGGACGAGGGCACGGAGGTCCAGAGCACGTCGGCCACCGTCACGCTGTCGCCCGGCACGCTGCGCTACTTCCGGGTGGCGGCGGTGAACGCGGGCGGCGAGTCCTTCCCGTCCGCCACGGTGGGCGTGAGGGTGGGGGACACCGCGCCGGTGCTGCTGGTCAACGCTTACGAGCGGCTGGACGCCACGGTGGCGTGTGGCGAGGAGCTGGAGACGCCGTATGACCTGGAGGCCCCGCTGCGCGTCTACCTGGAGGCGATGAACGACGGCAGCTACCTGCGCCGGCACGGCGCGGCGTTCGCTGGGGCGGCGGTGGCCTTCGACAGCGCGACGGGCAACGCGGTGGCGGCGGGGCTGGTGTCGCCCACGGGCTACCGGCTGGTGGACTGGTCCACCGGGCGCGGCGGCGTGGGGGGCGCGGGCCTGACGCGGACGGAGCAGGACGCCCTGCGCGCGTTCGTCACCGGGGGCGGGAACCTGATGCTGTCGGGCAGCCGCACGGTGTTCACGCTTTCGCAGGGCAGCGCGGAGGACAAGGCCTTCCTCGCGGACATCCTCCGGGCCTCGTTCGGGGTGGGCTCGGCCCTCAACCGGGTGGAGGGCTTCGCGGGCGGCATCTTCGCGGACCTGCCGGCCACGCCGCTGGACGACGGGACGCTCGGGGCCTACCCGGTCGGGGTGACGGACATCCTGCTGCCCTCGAGCGGCGCCGCCGACGTGCTCCGCTACCCCAACACCGGCCTGGGCGCGGCGGTCCTGTCCGGGACGGCGCCCGCGGGCCAGGTGCTGGTGCTGGGCTTCCCGTTCGAGGGCCTTGCGTCCAATCGTGAGCGCTCGCGGCTGGTGGGCGCGTTCCTGGTGCGTTCGGGAATCGTCGCCCAGGCGCCGGCCCTGCCCGAGGCGGACGCGGTGCCCGCGGTCAGCCCCCGGCCGCTGTCGTCCTGCGTGGCGGTGCGGGAGGTGGATCCGCATCCGCCCGTGCAGCCGCCGCCGCCACCGCCGCCGCCGGAACCGACGGTCGTCCCGGCGCTCCCCAACGACTATTCCCCCAAGGGGGACAGCGGCTGCGGGTGCGGGGCGGGGGCGGGAACGGCCTCCGGGCTCTGGCTGTTGGTCGGGGTGATTGTTCAGCTCCGGCGTGCACGCGCGAAAGCGGCCCACGCGAAGCGTTGACTCGGCGGGGGCGCCTGCCTACGGTCGCCCGCCTTCTTTACGAGATTCATGACGGTGGGCCGCGAAGGCCCACTCCTTCAAGGAGACGGAAAACACCATGGCCATCAAGCTCGCCATCAACGGCTTCGGTCGTATCGGTCGCTGCATCCTGCGCGCCGCGCTCAGCCGCAAGGAAGACCTCGAGATCGTCGCCATCAACGACCTCGACAAGCCGGCGGCGCTGGCCCACCTGTTCAAGTACGACTCCGTGCACCGCACGTGGCCGGGCGAGGTCTCGCACACGGACAAGGGCATCGTGGTGAACGGCAAGGAGATCGCCGTCACCGCGGAGAAGGACCCGTCCGCGCTGCCCTGGAAGAACATGAACGTGGACGTGGTGATGGAGTGCACCGGCCGCTTCACGGCCCGTGACGCCGCCGCCAAGCACCTGGCCGCGGGCGCCAAGAAGGTCATCATCTCCGCGCCGGCCAAGGGCCCGGACCTGACCATCGCGTACGGCATCAACCACAACGAGTACGACCCGGCCAAGCACCACATCGTGTCCAACGCCTCGTGCACCACCAACTGCCTGGCGCCCATCGCCAAGGTGCTGGTGGACAACTTCGGCATCGAGAAGGGCCTGATGACGACGGTGCACAGCTACACCAACGACCAGCGCATCCTGGACCTCACCCACGACGACATGCGCCGCGCCCGCGCCGCCGCGCTGTCCATGATCCCCACCAGCACCGGCGCCGCGAAGGCCATCGGTGAGGTGCTCCCGTCGCTCAAGGGCAAGATGCACGGCCTGTCCGTCCGCGTCCCCACCCCGAACGTGTCCCTGGTGGACCTGACGGTGAACACCTCCAAGAAGGTCACCGCCGAAGAGGTCATCGCCGCGATGAAGGCCGCCGCCAACGGCCCGCTCAAGGGCGTGCTGGAGTTCAGCGACGCGCAGACGGTGTCCGTGGACTACAACGGCAACCCGCACTCGGCCATCTTCGACGCGACCAACTGCTACGTGATGGGCGACAACCTGCTCAAGGTCATGGCCTGGTACGACAACGAGTGGGGCTTCTCCAACCGCATGGTCGACACGGCGAAGTTTCTCGTGTCCAAGGGCGTGGCGTAGCGCCTCCCCGTCACATCAGGCCGACCGAGACAGGCACAAGGGACACCCAAGATGATCCGCTACATCGATGACCTGCAGTTGACCGGCAAGCGCGTCTTCATCCGCGTGGACTTCAACGTCCCGCTGGAGGGGCGCCGCGTCACCGACGACACCCGCATCCGCGAAGCGCTCCCCACCATCCGGCGCGCGCTGGAGATGGGCGGCAAGGTCATCCTGGCGTCCCACCTCGGCCGGCCCAAGGGGGCGGACCCCAAGCTGTCCACGGTGCTCGTCGCGGAGAAGCTGGCGGAGCTGCTGGGCGGCAAGCACGAGGTCATCCACGCGGACGACTGCGTGGGTGACAACGTGAAGAAGCAGGTGAACGACCTGAAGGCGGGGCAGGTGCTCCTCCTGGAGAACCTGCGCTTCCACAAGGAGGAGGAGGCGAACGACGAGGCCTTCGCGCGCGAGCTGGCGGCGCTGGCGGACGTCTACGTCAACGACGCGTTCGGCACGGCGCACCGCGCGCACGCGTCCACGGCCGGCATGGTGCCCTTCGTGAAGGAGAAGGCCGCCGGCCTCCTGATGCGCAAGGAGATCGAGTACCTGGGCGACAAGGTCCTGCGCAATCCGCAGAAGCCCTTCGTGGCCATCCTGGGCGGCTCCAAGGTGAGCGACAAGATCAAGGTCATCGAGAGCCTGCTGCCCAAGGTGGACGCGCTGCTCGTGGGCGGCGCCATGGCGTACACCTTCCTGAAGGCGCAGGGCATTGAGGTGGGCAAGAGCCGGGTGGAGGAGGGCGACAAGCTGGCGCTGGCGGCGAAGCTGCTGGACACGGCCAAGCGCCTGAAGACGCCGCTGGTGCTGCCCATCGACCACATCGTCTGCGCGGATCCGGACGGCAAGGGCCCGGTGCGGGAGACGCCGGATCAGGTGGTGCCGGCGGACATGATGGGCCTGGACATCGGCCCCAAGACGCGCGCGATGTACACGCAGCGCATCCGCGACGCGAAGACGGTGGTGTGGAACGGCCCCATGGGCCGCTTCGAGGTCGACAAGTTCGCGGAGGGCACGCGCTCGGTGGCCGCGGCGATGGCCATCAACAAGGACGCCGTCACGGTGATTGGCGGCGGCGACAGCGCGGCGGCGGTGGAGCAGATGGGCTACGCGGACAAGATGAGCCACGTGTCCACGGGCGGCGGCGCGTCGCTGGAGTTCCTGGAGGGCCAGCCGCTGCCTGGCATCAAGGCGCTGGAGACGAAGTAGGGCACCCACGCGGTACGCACCGGGGGAGACACCTCGATGGCTCGTCGGAAGATCGTCGCTGGCAACTGGAAGATGAACAAGACGGTGCCGGAAGCGCTGGCGCTGGTGCGGGAGCTTCGCGGCGCGGTGGCGGCGCTGGGCGACAAGGTGGAGGTGGCCATCGCGCCTCCGTTCGTGGCGTTGCAGCCGCTGCACGTCGCGCTGGAGGGGGCGCCCCTCCAGTTGGCGGCGCAGAACTGCCACTGGGAGTCCTCGGGCGCCTTCACGGGCGAAATCAGCGCGCCGATGCTGGCGGAGCTGGGGTGTGCCTACGTCATTGTCGGGCACTCGGAGCGCCGGCAGTTCTTCGGTGAGACGGACGCCACGGTGAACAAGCGGGCGAAGGCGGTGAAGGCCGCCGGGATGACGCCCATCGTCTGCGTGGGCGAGACGCTGGCCGAGCGCGAGTCGAACCAGACGCTCACGGTGGTGGAGCGCCAGGTGCGGGGCGCGCTGGAGGGCTTCTCCGGGGCGGACGTGGCGACGTTCGTGCTGGCGTACGAGCCGGTGTGGGCGATTGGCACGGGCCGGACGGCGACGACGGCGCAGGCGCAGGAGGTCCACGCGGCCATCCGGGGCCTGCTGACCCGGATGTACGACGAGGGGACGGCCGAGCGGGTGCGCATCCAGTACGGCGGCAGCGTGAAGCCGGACAACGCGGCGGAATTGCTGGGTCAGCCGGACGTGGACGGGGCGCTCGTGGGGGGAGCGAGCCTCAAGGCGGCGGACTTCGTGGCCATCGTCAAGGCGGCTGGCTGAGGCCGGTCTCCCCGTTAGAAGTTGTCACCCGTTGACCACTTTGTGTAGGTTGCGCCCTCTTTTCACGGAGCGTTGGGAACACCCATGCTGACCTTCTTCACGATCGTGCACGTCCTGCTCTGCGTGTTCATGATCTTCGTCATCTTGCTGCAGCCGGGGAAGGACGCCGGCATGGGTTCCGCCCTCGGTGGCGGCGCCGCGACGAGCGCCTTCGGTGGCCGCGGCGCGGTGACCTTCTTGAGCAAGCTGACGGGCGTCTGCGCCGGCTTGTTCTTCCTGACCTCGCTGGGCCTGTCGTTCGTGGGCCTGCGCGGCTCGGTGGCCGCGGGAGGCTCCGTGGCGACGCCGCCGGCGAAGACGGCCCCGGCGACCCCGGGAGCCACGACGCCGGCGCCTGCTGCTCCGGGAGCGGTGGAGCAGGAGCGTTCCGCGACGCCGCCGGCGGAGGGCCAGCAGGCTCCCGCGCCGACGACGCCTGCGCCGTAGTCGTCAGGAAGCATCGGATTCACGCGACCGTTGAAATGGTTGTTGCGTGAATCCACGGGGTCCGGTACATGGACCCCGCCGAAACGCCCAGGTGGTGGAACTGGTAGACACACCATCTTGAGGGGGTGGCGCCGAAAGGTGTGCGGGTTCGAATCCCGCCCTGGGCACTCCGAACAAGAGCCTCCGAGTCGAAAGACTCGGGGGCTCTTGTCGTTTCAGGCTGGGTGCTCGCTTGGCCAGGTGCCCCCAGCGTGCCCCTCGGGCGCATATCAAGAGTGCGCGCCGTGTCGTTCTGCGCCCTCTGGCCATCCATCCGCGCGTGGGCGCAGAGCAACCGGCAGCCAGCGGCCAGTGCTGCAGGAGCAGCGAATGCGTCCGTTCAGCCGACCCGGCGCGAGCCATTGCCCGGCCTCTGACGTCCTCCCAGTGCCACCCCCTCGCTGGTGGAGTGATGAAACGAATCTGCGTCAGCCGTGTCTTCGAGAAGGTCTCCAGCGGCCTGAAGGATGTGATCAAGAAGCAGGTGTGCCGCCTCTGGAGGACTCCTCAGGTACCGGGTTCAGCGGGACGATGATCCGCGGCTGGCGGAAGCCCTCCCAGGCGCGGACCACGTCGATGCCGACGATGAGGAAGAAGAGGGACTCGCCGTCGAAGCGGTCCTCATCCAGACGGCGGCACCAGTCCAGCACATCGATGCGGGATGGAACCGGAAGCGGCTCCGGGTGCGTGTGCCACTCGCCGAGGTACTGACACGTTCCTCCGGACTCGCTCCAGCGCGCGTCAATGACCTGCTGGTGCCGCTCCTGGGCTCGGTAAAAGGTGGTGCGGGTCCGGCGGTCTCCCTCCAGGGGGGTGGTCACCTCGTCAATGACCACGTCCGCACTGCCCAGGATGCGGCGGCCGAGCAGCACACCGCCGGCCTCCGCGCGCTGGAACCCTGACTGCCTGAAGCGGAGCAGGTCCGTGAGCGCCGCCGCGTCGATCTTCACCACGGCACCGCCCGCGCGGCGGAACAGGCGCCCACTCATGAGGTGGGGCCAGGCGCGCAGATGAGGCAGTCGTCGCGCCTGTAGTCGAGCCAGGTGGCTTCCAGCTTGTCCGGTTCCTGCTCATAGCGCGGCGTGACAGTGAACCCTTTCTGCCGGAACTGGCGGGCATCTCCCTTCCAGGACAGCAGCGGCGCTTCATGGGCCTCCTGCCGGAGCGCTCGCAGCGCCAGCCGCGTGGCCAACTCGGCGGTGCGTTGTGCATCAAGGTCCGCGAAGGGCATGAACCGGCTTCCACAGCCGAGTACGTCCTGCGTGTACGTGCCTCTTGGGTCGGCGAAGGCCGCGCGGTTTCCCAGGTCGCGGTCGTAGAGGCACTCCAGACAGCCGCGTTGCCTTGCGTCCTTGCCTCGCACGTGGGTCAGAAGGGCATGCCCGCCCAGGCCGTAGGGCTCCAGCCAGGTGAAAAGGGCGGGTGGGTGCTCGGCATTCGACCAGGCCCACTCGTTCAGATGGAGTTCGAGGGTGGGCTGGCCCAGCGCTGCAATCACCAGGTCGTGGCCACGGACGATGCCTGGCTCGTCCTGGAGGAGCTTTTCGAGCCAGCCGGCTATCGGCTGCACGGAGACATAGGGGGTGCGGCTCTCGATTTCCTTCTTGAGCCCGGTGACCTTGAGCGTGGAAGGCCAGCGCATTCCACACACGTGCCGGAAGGTATTCTCCGGCATGAAGAGGTCTGGATCCACGAGCGTGAGTCCACCCACACCTGCTCGTGCGAGGGCGAGCGCGATGTGGCCTCCGACGGAGCCACAGCCCGCGATGAGCACACGGCGCTCCCGGAGCCCGTGCTCCGCGCCGCCCCTGGGGAGCAGGTAGTCCGGGTCCCTCCGCATCAGCGCGATAGGCTCGACCTGCGCGCCGGTACGGTCTTGCAGCAAGGGGTGGCCGTGCTCCAGCCCCTTGAGGTGGACGCCAACCACGGCCCGCTCTCCCTGCGGCCTCTTCAAGCCCAGCACCACCAGGTGCTCGCTCACGTCGAAGCGACGGAGCAGACCGGCCAGGGCACCCTGAATTCCGTCGGGCATTCGTCGTACGTACTTGCGGAGGCCCTCGGGCGTCGTGAGCTCTTTCGGCAGGAAGGAAGGATTGCCGTCACCAGGAGACAGCGGCAGGTAGAGGGCCTTCTTGGCGATCAGGCCTCCGGCCCTCCTGTCTGGCAATGAGTGTGCATAGGAGTCGGCATCATCTGCCAACGCCTGCAACTCCGTTCCCCGGTACAGGGCGGAGATGAAGCGCGGACGGTTGTCCGCAGTGACAGTGCAGTCGATACGGTGTCCGCTGGAAATGCCGAACCAATAGGCTTGGATTTCCCGGAGGAACTCCCCGCCACGGTCCCCCCGGAGCATGTCGCGGAGCAGGGCGCGGACTCGCTCAATCGACTCATGCAGGATGGCGTCGGGTCGGCGCCTGTCGAGCAAGCCCACATCCGACGCGAAGCACACCTCATCGTCATTGGTGAAGTGTGGCAGGGCGGCCTCCGAGTCTGTTTTCTCCACGGAGACGATGGGAAGGCACAGGGGAAACTCCCAAGGCAGACGGACGCGGAGCCAGAAGGTCTGCCCCTCCACGGTCATCTTCCCCGTGCACGTCGCCTCGGTGCGGGTGCCCGACCACTTTTCGGGGAGACAGATCGGCCGGCCGCAGTCCTCCAGCAGCCCGCTGTGGGCAAGCTGCTGGAGCACCCGGATGTGCATTTCCTGCTGGGCGATGATCGCGGCGGACATGCGTTCAGGCCGAGGTGGCGGCGGAGATGATGGCCGGCGAGGCCTTGCTCCCCGTGCTCGACTTGTCGGGGATAGGGAACTCTGGGCCGAACTGGTCACGCATCAGCTTGCAGGCGTCGACGGGATCCGGCTGCTGCATCACCTTGTCGAGCTGGTCACGGAGCTGGATGAGCCGATCTCGGAACGTCGTCATCTGCCCGTCCGTCATCTTCACGAAGATGTCCTTCCAGGGCGCGACGGGCACCTTCACCTCGAGTCGGTAGAGCGGCGTCCCGTCTTGCTTCGACCCCACGTGATGAAACGCATTCACCAGCTTCGCGACGAAGCCCCGCATCGCCGTCAGGTCATCGGGCTTCCTCCTGGCGGCAAAAGCGTCACTGGTGATGATATTCGGCTGGAACCACTGGCCCGCGGCCACCGTGAGCCCGATGCCCGATGGCGCGTTCTGGCCATCCGTCTTGAACTTCTCCGTCCTCCACCGCTTCAGCGCACGAATCACCCGCAGGAACTGCTCCTGCTCCCGGTCCTTGAAGCGCTGCTCCACCCACAGCGCGAGGCCCTCCGGGGCCGACTCCTCCCAGTACCGATCCTTGTCGCCCGAGCCGACCTTTCCCTTGGCGATGTAGCGGCGCTTCGTGGCGCTCTTGGGGTCATCGTAGGTGTAGACGGCGAGGTCGACGTGGAAGGCCTGCTCGCCGTCGCGCTTGTATTTGATGGTGACGCAGGATTTCCGGACCTCGGTGCCGAGGTCCGTGTGGTCCTCCAGGGCGTCTGCCACCAGGGCTTTGAGCGTGACGGGGTTGGGGTAGTCCGCCTTGGCGGCGTTGAACGTCAGCCCCACGTCGATGTCATAGTCCTGCCCCTCGGCCGGATGGATGCCCGTGCCCATCTCGTAGCTGCCTTGGTTGATGAACGCGAAGAAGGGGATGTCCATGCCCTCTTCGTCGTCTTCGCCCTCGCGCATCAGCTCGAAGCGCTCACGGAGCTTGTTCAGGATGATGTCTCGCTTCTCGATGAGTTCCTTGTTCTCCTTCAAGCGCTTGAGGCGGATCTTGTCGTCAAACTGCTCAAGGTATGTCTGGATGTCAGCCATGGTTGGCATTGCTCCCTTGGGAGGGTGAAGGGAAGATGGTGATGCTCGGCTGCTTCGGGTCGGCTGCCTTGGCTGCCTTGAGGCTCAGGCACCACTTGTACCGGGGCGCGTCGTCGGCGTTGTAGTTGTAGGCAAAGCACTCGGGCAGCCCGGTGTAGGCGAGGGCCCGACCGAGGTGGAACGCGATGCTCACGGGCACGGCGGCAAAGACATGAATGCTGGTGAACTCCGGCTTGCCACCGATGTTCCGGTCGATGATCTGGCGAATGGTCTGGGCGTACTCCAGCAACTGCGCCTCCCTCCTCACGACGCCTCGCTCGGGTGCACTCAGATGGAAGTGCAGGTCCAGCCGGATGTCGGAGTCCGGGAGCACCTGTGCGCAGTCCTCGGGCCTGACCTCGTTGGAGATGGACACCCTCACCCGGGCCGCGGAACCTGTCTCGCCGTGTCGGGTCACCACCTCCAGCGGCGGGTGAGCCGCCACCGTGTCCGTCTGCCAGGTGAAGCGCTGCCGCGTCCGATCGTGTTCGAGCACGTGGACCGGGCGCGAGTCGGCGAGGTAGCCCGCGAGCATGGCCAGCGGGACATAGGGAAACCCGTAGTAGAGAATCTCGGTGTCGCGCTCGGCGAAGGCGGTCCGGAGCACCCCATCCGTTGCGGCGAGCCGAGCCACCTCCGGTTCCAGGTTCTCCCATCGGCGCTCGCCGATGGCCTGGTGCTGGTCGATGAGGATTTTCGGCCGGACGTGGCGATGGGCGAAGAGCTCCGGTGCGTCCGCTTCCGTCGGCGTCACGTGGGTCTGCTTGAGCGACTCGTGACAGATGAGGACCAGGTCACCTCGTGCCGCCGGGGTGGTGGGAATCGCGGGGAGGGCGCTGAATGGCGTGAGCGCGGCCGGGCTGTCGGCGGGCGCGTAGAACTGCAGGGAGAGCCAGTCGCTCGAACTGGAGTGCTCCCGCTGCAACTTTTTTCGCGCACTCGAGAGGGCTGTACACAAGTCCTCTTGTTGAACGAGCAAGCTCTGGTAGATCGCCTTTGTCAGCGTGGTGGAGCCCGCGCAGGTCAGCGGCATCCGCGAGGCGATGACCGCCGGGACTCCTTGGACATGGAACATCCGGGCAATGCTTCCCAGGGGATGCGCGGGCATGCCGGAGTCCCCGCCCTGGCAGGCGCACAAGGTGACGAGCCGCAGGGGACTGTCGTGGCGGGATGAGAAGAGCAGGCTGGCCAGTTGCCACTGGTCCACGCGCTCTGGCTCACCGCCCTCTTCGGACGGGTCGAAGACGAGCCCATAGGCGCCGTCGTCCACCTTGGACCCGTGACAGAGCAGGTGCAATGCCGTCACGGGACGAGCTGTCTCCGACAGTTTCTCTGCGAGGCGCCGTGGAGATACGCGCTCAAGGACGTCCTCCTCTTCGATGAAAGGAAATTGAGCAGCGGCACAAGCAGCGCGGATCTCATCGAGGTGGCCGTCCATGGGCACTCCACCACCTGCATCCGACCAGGCGAAGAGGATGCGCCCCTGGGTCGAGGCAACCGGCTTCCGGACGGGCCTGTCCTTGCACTCATACCGGAGCAGGCAGTTCTCCACTCCCACCAGGGGTGGCCCCTTGAAGCCCGTGGGCAGCAACTCCCAGGGCAGGTAGTACAGTTCGTCGGCGTTGTTGGAGCAGACGGTGATGTGGACCGGCTGTCGGCTTTTGAGCGCGTATTGAATCTTGTCTTCCGCGCGAAGCCATTCCGCCGGTTGGATGAAGCCTCGCAGGGCTTCCGACAGCCGCTTGAAGTTGCGCGACTCGGGGGTTGCCCGCAGCAGCGCCCTCAACTCCTCTCGGAGCTTGGGCCAGCGAAGTTCCACGGGCGCGCTCCTCCCATGGGTGCAGCGCGCCAGATACTGTTGTCTCTTCCATGGAAAGGGATACAGCGTCTCCGGTGACTGCGTTCCACAGAGCTCCAGCGTGATTTCCAGGGGGGCTTGGTTGGGAGGCATGTGTGCTTTCCGGTGTCGTGAGGCCGGTGCGAAGACAGACGCGCTCGGAGAAGTTTGTTACCTCATGCCCCCATGCTTCAGCGGGAGCCGGACGGCCGGGTCTCCCAGCAGCACATGGCTGGCGAGGTCGTGGTACAGCATCCACAGGTTCGCCCTCGCGGCAGGGGATGCGCTGTACTGCCGGCCGGCGGTGAGCGCGACCTTCTCCTGGTGGTAGCTCGACGTCAGCGAGGCACTCGTCTCGTTGGCGAACCGGAGCAGGCTCGACAGCGCCGCGCCGGCCCGCCTCCCGCTGGCGAGGGCCTTGATGACGCCCAGGAAGCGCTCGTGGCGGCTCCGCCCCTGATCGTTGAAGCTCAAGCTCCACGCCAGGTCCACATGACCCACCACCGCCAGGGGCCCCTCTGGATTGGCCAGCGCGGCCTGGGGAAGGGCGGCGATGAACGGGCGCTCTCCGGGCCGAGGCAGAAGGCGCGTGACGCGCCCGGCTCCGTCCCGGTGGAGGTCTCCCAGCCATGGCGCATAGGCGCTCAGCGCGGGCGTGCCCCCGCTGAAGCAGGCGAAGCAGAACCACAGGCCTCCCGGCAAGAAGGGCCGCGCCGTGACCTCCGCCGCGGTGAGCCGCTCATGGCCCGGCAGCAGGAGCGCTCCCTGCAAGGCGCGCTGGTCTTCCGCCGACAGCCAGCCACCCTCGCGCATGCCCAGCCCGTGGCTGACCGAGAGCAGCACGGCCGGTTCCGCTCCGGCGGCATGGGCGAGGAACCGGCCGATGCTGGACCCCTCCGCGGTACCGTCGTCCGCCAGGCTTCGGGGTGGCTCGACCGGGAGCGCACCCGTGCGCTGGTTCCGTATGCAAGTGGCAAGGCATGGCTCCACCAGCTTCCGGTAGCCCAGTTCCGTCGCGTCCGTGCCGTCGCGCGAGGTGTAGAAGAGCAGGCGGGCCCGGTCCGCGGGTGAGGGCGCTTCCGCCCGGTGCAGCACCTTGGCGACGTATGCGCGGTAGCCCTCCTCATTGGCAAACGCCAGCCGCCCCACCAGCGCATCGGTGGCCAGCACCTGCTGCAACTCCAGCGACACCTCGTCCAGGTCTCCCAGCACCAGCAGGTAGCGGGGCCGGTCCTGCTCCTCCACCTGCTCGCTGCCCAGCACCCGCGCCTTCCATCGGTGCGCCTCCTCCCAGTCCATTCCGGGAGTGACGGCATAGGTCCGCGCTGGGGCGCCCCCCTGCTCCTGCTGGCGCAGCTCCCGCAGCGGCTCGATGAGTTCCAGGAGCCGCTCTCCCGCGGGCGTCGCCGGGTACACGACACCCCAACGCTGCGCACGCAAGTCATCCAGGTCTCCCAGCGCGTCCCACAGACGTTTGGGTTTGGGATTGGACTGCGTGAGCGGGGATGAATGCAGTGCCGATTCGTCGAGCCCCGGGTGGAGCACGGGTCGGCACGTATCGGCATGAGCCAACAGGAGTTCGAAGGTCATGGCGGCCTCAGCGCGGGGGAGTGTCGAGGACGGGCTCGAGGTAGAGGTGAAGCACGTCCTTTGGCAGCGGAGGCCAGGCGTGCAACTCCACGCGGGCCCCTTCATTCACCGCCTGCGCGATGAGCGCCCCGAGCGCCCCCTGCACCATGCCCTTCTTCGAGAACACCACCGTGTCAGTGCCCGTGATGACTCCGAGCGCAAGGAACTCCGAAGCGTCCTTCACCGGGATGATGAAGATGCTTCGCCGGACTGCTTCACCCGGCGTCCACAGCGGCGTGCCCGGCCTCGGCTCATAGGTGTCCACGCTGGACCGCACCATGCCTCGCACCGGTGTGCCCGTTGGGTTCTCCACCTCATGGCCTTCCCACGGCGGGTTGGAGGCGTACTCCTTGACGAGCCAGTCCGGCAGCGGCGGCCAGTCATAAAGTTCCACCTTCGCGCCGTCCCGAGCCATGCGCTCGATGAAGGGCCCCAGGTGCTGCTCCACCCGGCCCCGGGCCACGAAGCAGGGCTCTGACGGAACGAGCGCTCCGAAGGCCACGAACTCCGAGGGCGGTGAGACTGGCATGAGGTAGACGCGTCGCGTGGTCGCGTCTCCTCCCGTCCAGATGGGGTCCTCCGTGGAGAACTCGAGGTCGTTGAACGGTAGGTCTGGTTTGTCCAAGGCTGGCTCCCTTTCCTGCGGGCGCAGGTGCTGAAAATTCACCCGCGCTCAAGGACGCCCTTGGACCGTTTTGTTACCTCACTTCATTCAAACAACAGGATGGTGTCGAGCCAGTCCCGGGTGCGTCCTTCCCGACGCCATGCCTCCCGCTCGTCACGGAGCGCCACCGCGGGAGGCAGGCCGGAGCGCATGTGTTCACGCACCCGGTTGAAGAAGACATTCACTTCCTTGTCGAGCAGCTTCTCCGTTGACGCCAGGACCCCTCGAGCGCCCGCCGCGAGCAGCTCGGCGGGAAGGCTGAGCGGCTCATGCACCGCATAGGTGGTATGCGCCGCCTTGCACGCCGCCAGAACCACGAAGGGCGCCCGCTTCAAGGAGGCTTGACGCACTCGCGGGCCGCGCAGTTCCGGGCCGCCCACATCGGGAGCCAGCACAAGGTAGGAGGCACTGGAGTGGGGCGTGATTTCCCCATGCGTCACCAGGTCCACCTCGGTGGCGTCCTCCATGGCGGCGAGCACACGGGCCGGTGTCGCCTGGGCGCCAGAGAGCAACACCTGTTCCTCGTCCACGCCGAACCCGGGCGTCCAGGCGTTGAGTCGTTCCAGCTCGCGGTCCTTCGGCAACTGCACCTCGGAGACCACGAGGTGGCGCGGGCGGCCCGGAGGCGGAGGCGGGCGTTCCCCACCGCGCGTCAGGTAGCTCCAGGCGAACTCCGAAGGCAGCAGGCCCGCGCGGCCATGGAGGGGGGGCCGTGCGAGCACCTCTACCTGACGGCAGCCGCGCAGCGGCGTCAGCACCGTCTCCGGCACCAGCCCGTCGACTCGCTGTTTCAGGGGCTGGCGCCGGGACGCGTCGAAATACCCCGTCAGTGCGCCTCGTGCATCCAGGACGAGCAGGAGCGTGCGCTCGGAATCCACGGTGGCCGCCAGCAGGCACTCGGAGGGGAGAGGGGAGCCTCTTTCCCGCTCCAGCAGCTTCAACGCCTCGGCATGGGCGCCACGTTGGCCCGCCTCGAAGAGGAGCGAGGTGAAGCTGTAGGCGCGCACCCGCCGCGCGGTGGGATTGCCCTCCTGCGCGGGACCCTCCACCTGCTGGAGGAGGTCGCCCAGCAGCGCGCGTCCTCGCCCCGGGTCTCGCTCGATGACGAAGCGCCCCATCGCGTGTCTGGCCACCCAGGGGTTGCTCGTCTTGGGGGCCTCATCCAGCACCCGTTGGAGGTGGCTCTCATCTCCGGGCGCGCTCTTGAGCCGCGCGAGATCAGCGAGCGTGAAGGCACCGCTCGGGGAGAGGGCCAGGCCGGTGGCCAGCGCCGCGTCCAGCTCCCGCCGCGCCTCGTCCACGCGCAGCTCGTGCCACGCCACGTCCGCAAGGTGCTGGTGCAGGCGGCGCTGGAGGTCGGGGTCCTCCGCGTCCCGTGCCAGCACCTCTCCGTAGTAGGCCCGTGCCAGCGAGCCGTCGTTCACCATGCGGGCCACCTGCGCCAGGTTCTGGAGCAGGGCCCGCTCCAGGAACCACTCGCCTCCCCGGCGTGCCAGCGTCAGCCCTTCCTCCGCGTACGCCCGCGCCTCTTCCAGCCGGTGCAGGTGGGTGGAGTAGGTGGACAGGTCGATGCGGAGCTGAGTGCAGCGGTAGTCCAGGCCCGGCGTGTGGCACAGGGGCAACGCCCCCGCCAGCGTCCGGAGCGCGCGCTCGGCGTGCTCCCCGGCCCGCTCCGTGCCTGCGGGGGGGCTCTCCTGCTGAGCCTGAGCCCAGTCCTTCTGCGCCCGGAACCAGGCCGCCGTCAGGACGAACCAGGGGTCCCTGCTCGCCGTGGCCTTTGCCTCGAAGAGCTCCAGGTGCTCGGGGACCGCGCCCATGAGGACCAGCGTACCCAGTAGCAGGTCGTCCTCTCCGGACGCGCGAACCTGGGCGAGGAGCTGTTCCTGCTGGGACCGGGACAGCCGCCCCTGGAGCAGCTTTTTGTAGTCCCGGGCCAGCGGGCCCCGGCGCTTGAAGTCCGCCCGGGCGACCCGCTCCACATAGTCTTGGAGCACCCGGCCTCCGGCCCGTGCATCCAGCTTGCGGGCCAGGGGCTCCAGGTTGCTGACGCGCTCGGGGCTGGGGGCCGTGCGGACGGCGTCATAGAAATAGAGCCGGGCGCTCGGCCGCAGGTGGAAGTCGCTGGGAATGGACGAGACGGGCACGTCGAGCAGGGATGTGCCCAGCTCCTTCAGGGCCTCCGCCCCCCTCCTGTCCGGTATCGCGCGGCGCAGCTCGACCACCTTCCCGGCGGCTTCGTCCGCCCAGCCGGGCTCCCGCAGGCTGGCGATCTCGGCGAAGACCTGGGCTGCCATTCCCGGCAGTTGTAGCTCTCGAAGCGCCAAGCCCCGGTTCCACAGGGCCTGGGGCATGCGCGGGCGCCCCGTCAGGGCCGCGTCGGCGGCGTGGAGGGCCGCGATGAAGTCCCCCTGCTCAAGCAGGATGGCGGCCCGGTCGGATTCCCGCTCGGGGGAGGGCGCAAGCTTGTCCAGCGCCTCCAGGGCCCGCTTCGCCGCGTCGCGGCCGTTGTGGAGGACGTCGGTGATGGCCAGCTTCTGGAAGTCCTGGGTCCGCTCCAGCGCGCTCAGCGCCTCGTATGACGCGCCGCTGGTGGAGGCCTGTGGCTCTCCGGACATGTAGGTGCCGGCGAGAGGCCGGTACTGGTCCAGCTCGCGAAGGCTGAATCGCTGTTCCAGCCGGCGCTCGGGCCCCTGCGCCAGGAGGTCGTCCGCCCCCTGCGCGGGGCCGGGGCGCTGCCGCACGGCCAGCACGGCCAGCAGCACCCCCAGAAGCGCGGCGGTGGCCCAGGCGGCGGGACGCCTCCACGGGGCGGGAAGCGGAGCGGATCCCGAGGGGCGCTCGCCGACGAGTCTGATGTGCTCGCTGGCCTGGTACCTGAACTGAATCAGGTTGGGGATTGCGTGCTGGCACCCCGCGCAGTCCGGCAGGTGCTGACGGAAGACCTCGGCCTCGGCGGGCGGGAGTTCCCCGTCGACGAACAACTCGACATTGTCACAGGGGCGCGCCATCAGTTCACCTTGTCGTTGGTGCGCAGCAGCTTGCCCAACTGCACGCGGATGTCATGCAGGCGCTTGGAGACGGTCCCCACCTGGATACCGAGCGCGCTGGCAATCTCCCGGTACTTCTTGCCCTTGCCATACAGCTCGAACGTGGCCTGCTTTTCAGGGCTCAGTTGGGAGACGGCCCGGGCGAGCTGCTCGGGAGGGACGTTGAACTCGGACGCCACGCCTTGCTCCGGCGCCAGCCCGACCCGCTCCGCCAAGACCGGATCGCTGGCGTGCTGCTTCCGGACCTGCTGCTTGCGGCACTGGCTGTAGAAGAGGTGGGAGAGGGTGTTGGTGAGCCAGGAGACGCAGGTGCTCCGCTCAGGGAGTGGTTCGCGGTCCTCGAACGCCTTGACGAAGCGCAGGAGCGTCTCCTGCACCAGGTCTTCCGCGTCGGTCTCGTTCCTACACAGCTTCAGTGCCTGGCCCATCAGCCAGCCGCGGTGCTGCATGGCGAGCTCTCCCAGGCGATGCCCGCGGCTTGCAATGCTCATAGCTGGTGGGCGCCCCTCCCGGCGCCGTGCCTCGGGCTCCACAATAGGGAGAGGCGGCGTGTCGGCGCGAGGGGGAGGAGAAAGGGACTCCAGGTCTGGGAGAGCATCGGGTGGGGACATGGCACGGTCCTGCCCCCCCAGACGCGGAGCAGCCGGTTTGTTACCTCCTCCGGCCGGATTTTGTGTGGGATGAGGGCTCGTTCCGGCAGGAAGCCCTCGCACACCATGCCCGCCCCGAGGCCCGGGGGCTGCTGCGCCTGATGCCGGGGGGGATTCACGCGACGTGCGGCGGCCGCGGCGAGCGCGTGCTTCCGCGCGGAGCGCCCGAAGATGCACATGTACGTCAACGGTATGCTGCCGGAGGACGCGCGGGCCCCCGAACTCGTCCTGTACGACTTCCTCACGCGGTTGTACCGCTCGCGCTTCGGCCCGGATCTGAGACAGGCGCATCCGCCCCACGGAGGGAGATTCGAATCTCCTCCGGGGGCTCGTGTCGTTTCAGGATCAGCGCTCCACGTCAGGCGTGCTGAGCGGCCGGCGCTGGTGCTGTGCCTGGTGGCCCGGGAACATGGCGACGAAGAACTCCGACCAGCCGCCCATGCGCACCCGGAGCACGTCGTACTTCTCCGGGTCCTTCGACGCGTGCTCGAAGGTCTCCGGGTTGGCGCAGGTGATGGTCAGGATGTTCGAGCCCTGGCCCCGGGCGAACGCTTGCAGCACGCGCTCCAGCGAGCCCACGGGGAAGTCCTCGCGGATGTTGAAGTCCGTGGGCGCTCCGCTCGTGAAGCCCTCGGCTCCCGCTCCGGTGTAGCCGGACAGCGCTCGCACGAAGCCCTCCTCCTGATGATCCACCGGCTGATCCGCGATGCTCGGCGACGGGCTCAGGTCCGAGGCCAGCGTCTCCCCGAGTCTCCGCCCGTCCGCGGAGGCTCCGCAGGTCGCTCCGAACTCCAGGTAGTTCTCGAAGGTGCCCGCGCCGGGCTGAACCTGGAACCCGCCGAACGGCTTCTCCGGCGTCCCGAACCGCTTCGCCAGGTCCACCATCTTCTGGGCCGTGGGCTCGGCGGGCTCCGTGAAGACGCGCACCACCGTCTCCGCTACGCGCTGGATGAAGGCGTTGCCGAAGCGGTCCACCTCCTCGTTGCCTCGGCCGTAGCGGGGCTGGGCCAGCGCCACCTGACGCAGGTCCCGGAAGCGCTGCGCCTTGGCCTCGATGCGCGCGGGGCCCGCGAAGGTGCTGATGAAGGGCTCGTCCATCTTGTAGCCCCAGTCGCACAGCAGCGCCTCCACCAGCTCCGGCAGGGACGTCACCGCCGTGTCCTGCTCGAACACCATCTTCCGGATGGCGTACAGCGAGTTGATGACCGTGGAGAGGGCCGTGATGCACGGGGCCACCATGTTGTAGCGGGCACCCCCCCCGTACAGGTCCAACCCCTTGTCGATGCAGTCGTCCACGAACACCGACAGCAATGGCGACGGGCACACGGCGCTCATGGTTCCGAAGACGCCCACCAGGCCGTCCGCCTGCTTCGCGTACATCCAGCTCAGGTGCTGGAAGAACAGATCCTGGAGCTGCTCGAAGGACTGGATGGCCGAGGGCGGCGGCGACGTGAAGGACACGCGCTGGCCCCGGAAGTACATGGGGCCCGCCGTGCTCCAGCTCTTGCCCTGATTGAGCGCGGCCTCCAGCGGCGACAGCGCCGTCATGCCTCCCAGCGTGAACCAGTTCTGTCCCACGATCTGCGGCTCGTAGCAGCCGTCGCAGGCGTAGTCCCGCGCCGCCTGGAGCACCACCTCGCTGCTCCACGCGCGGCCGGCCTTCTCGGCGACAGGCGTGGCCGCGGTGGGCTGCGTGCCCTGGCCCACGCCGTCACCGCTGTGCAGCAGCCCGGGGATGATCTTCTCGTCGCTGAGCAGGATGGGGTGCGCGCCGCCGCTGAGGATGGCCAGCGCCGCCTCGTGCAGGTACTCGGGCGGGATGTCCTTGCGCACGCGCAATGACAGGCACGGCGCGTTGAGCGGCAGCCTCCGGGCCGCGCGCAGGCAGAGCAGGGTGACGCGGTTGTACGCGGGCCGGCCCTCTCCGGGCGTCTCGTCCGCGACCGTCCCTCCCACCGTCACCTGCTGGATCCACTGGTTGTTCGCGGCGCCCTGCGGGTAGTTGCCGCTCATCCCGCCCATGGCCAGGTTGCCGAAGGGCTGGTGGTCCTCCACGAACTGGCGGTTGAGCAGCACCTTCTCCCCCAGCTTCACCCAGAAGCAGTCGATGATCTCCTGCGCCTGCTCGTCGTCCAGCACGCCCGCCGCCACGTCGCGCTCGTAGAAGGGGAAGAGCATCTGATCCAACCGGCCCACCGCCGTGGGCTCGCCAATCAGGTGCAGGCCCGCGTGCAGCGTGAAGAGGAGCTGCGCGGCCTCGAGCATCGTCTGGGGCCGCTCCGTCGCCAGCCGCTGCATCCGCTCCTGGATCTTCAGCAGGTTGTCGCGCTCCGCGTGCTGCCCCAGGGACAGCTCCGCGGCCATCTTGCCCGCGAGCGCCGCGTAGGCCAGGCAGTGGTCTCGCACGCCCTCCAATGACAGCACGACGCCCCGGTAGAACTGACGTTTGCCTTCATCCTGGGTGGCGTCGTGCCGCGCCTGCACGTCCGCCATCAGCCCTCCCAGGCCCCGGTCCAGGGCGCGCTGGAAGCCCGGCACCAGGTGGCCCACGCCCGACGCGGAGCTCAGCCCCGCGAAGAAGTTGCCCAGCTCCTCGTCCTTGCGCGCGTAGTCAATGACATACCGCCCCTGGCCGAGCCCCAGGTTGGGCATGGCCCCAACGATGAGCTCCACCGGGTGGATGCGATAGGTGTCCGCGCCGTTGTACCAGTTGCCCTGCGCGTCCTGACGGCGCCCCCGGAAGCCATACGCGTCGCTGGCGAAGACCTGGCCCAGGCTGACCTTGATGGCCCAGCCCATGCGCTCCACCACGGAGAGCCCCATCACCTCGCGGGCCTTCGCGGGGCCGTACTGGCGCGCCACGTAGGCGCACAGGTGCTCCAGCTCCTGCTGCGACCGGTTGACGTACCAGTTGTCCTGCCAGCGGGAGAAGGCGTCCGACAGCAATTGCAGCACCCGGTTGGACGGGGGCTGGTGCGTCCGGCGCTTGTCCCCGGACATCGTCGCCATCTGGAACAGGTAGTTCTTGTGGTTGTAATGCATGTACCCGTTCGACGAGGCCACGTCGAAGTGCCGGTCCAGCCGGCTCCAGTCCACGCCGGGGAAGCGCTTCCAGTCCTGCTGCTCGGCGCTCTGGAGCTTCACGGGCTCCAGCCCCAGGTCCGCCTGGCTGGGGATGTAATAGAAGCCGCCCAGGTTGGAGCGGACCTCGGAGAGCAGCCGGTCCCGCATGAAGCCGCGCTGGTCGCCAATCTGCTGGTTCATGACCGCTTCGAGCGCGCGGACGCTCCGGGCGTAGCCCGCGAAGTAGATGCCCGCCTCGTCACGGAGGCTGGCCCCCTTGGCGCGCAGCTCCGTGTTGTGCACCGTGTTCGCCTGCCCGAAGGGCAGTCCCAGCCGGAGCACCTGCAGCGTGTTGCCCTGGGCGTCCTGCACGCGGGCGCTCTTGATGTGGCTGCGCTGGTCCTGGCTGGGGATGAGGATGTCCTCGGTGGTGCGCCCCACCAGGTCCTCCACCTGCTGGGGGCTCATGTCCAGCAGGTGCTCCCAGTTGATCTCGAAGCGCTGCGCGAGCACGAACGAGGCGCCCAGGTGCGCGGGGTCCTCGAAGCCGACCAGCGTCTGCTCCTGGATGGAGACCGGGTCGGACGGGTTGTTGAGGTTCTCCGAGAAGCGGCAGCCCAGCACCTTGCCGCCGCGCTTGTCGGGGCGCGTGGACTTGGTGGCCGCCTTCTGGTGGTCACTCGGTCCGGAGCGCACGCAGCGCGCCTGGTCCTGCAGCCGCGCGTGGATGAAGTCGAAGACCGCGTCGCAGTGGGACTCCTCGTCGGACTTGATGTGGAACCACAGGTCGCCCTGCGAGTCGACGAACGTCCCGTTCGAGCGGGAGAACACGCTGGAGCGCCAGTCCGGCGAGGACTCCTCCGGGAAGGCCAGCTTCATGCCTTCGGGCAGGTCGGTCCCGTCCTCGGCGCACCACTCCTGCCAGAGCCGGAAGCCCACTCCGACGATGGCCGTGGTGTTGGCGCTCCCGTAGCGGGTGTGGATCTCCTCGCGCACGTCCCGCATCAGCTTCTGGAGGAGCGCGCGGGTCAGCGGCTCGCCGGTGCCTTCCGGCGTGCGCCAGAACGTCGCGAACACGGCGTAGGGCGAGGGGTAGACCAGACCTCGCTGGACCAGCGACCACAGCTCATGGCTGAGCTGGTTTCCCTGGTGCGTGGACAAGGACTTCGCGGAATGGTGCTCGGATGCAAGGACTGACGGCGTGCGCATTCGACGTCTCCAAGGCTGGGCGAGAGAAGGGCTGTCTGGCCATGGCCCCCCGGGCGCGAGGGTCTATCAAATGCCGTCAATTCCTGTCATGCCCCGATAGGTCGAAAAACGATGTCAGGGAAAACCGCTAGCCCTTTCAGGCTGATGCGGTTTCCACTGACCCCGGGTGGGTCCATCACGTCCGGCCTCAATCAAAGACAAACATCCGCGCGGAGCCCACCCCGGGCGTCCGGGGGCGCTGGAGTCGCGCAATACGAGATTAATCTCCCGTGCCGGCCGTGAAACATGGGTGGGACGCCACAGACCCGGATCCTGGCCCCTGGGGGGCTTCGGATTCGTCAGGAGGATCGGTTACGATACTTTGCGACACGGCGGAATGGGACCGCCGGGCTGGGCCGGGGTGTTTCGTGGAAGAAGAGATCGTCTATCGCCACACGGTGGAGGGGGTGTTCCGCTCCATCGGGGATCGGCTCACTCCGGAGCTCCGGAAGAAGCTCAAGGACGTGGGCCTGGACCTGGACGCCCAGTCTCCGCACCACACCTCCCGGCCCATCTTCGCGGAGGCGCTTCGCGTCACCGTCGAGCACCTGTATCCCCAGCTCGACGCGGGCGAGGGCTACCGGCGCCTGGGCGTCGGCATCATCCAGGGGATGGAGCAGACCGTGCTCGGCAGGTCGCTCGTGTCCATGTGGCCCATCTTCGGGCCCGAGCGCGTCGTGGTCCGCATCCAGGAGAGCTTCTCCACCGTCAACAACTACATGCGGTCGGAGCTGCTCACCCAGGGCCCCGGGCACCACATCATCCGCGTCAACGAGTGCAACGGGAACCCGGGCTACCTGCGCGGTCTCATCGAAGCGGGCCTGGCCAAGGCCGGCGCCAGGAACCTGCGCGTCGAGCCCTTCGACTTCGACGGCCACGCCTGCTCCTACCGCATCCGGTGGGGCGGCTGAGACGATAGCCGGGGAGTTCCCTGGAGCCGCGTAACACCTGAATAGCTGCGCAGTTCCGGTGTCTGGGAAAGACAGACGGATTTGATTGAGGTTACGTGACGTCTGGCGGCCGGTCGCGCGTTCGTGATGACATTGCCGTGAGCTGCCATCAGGGCTGCGCGCAATTACATCCGACCCCCGGACGGATTCATGGCCGAGCAGGTTGTCTATCGTCACACGATTGAAGGGCTCTTTCGCTCCATTGGAGGGCGGCTCACTCCGGAGCTGAAGCGCCAGTTGAAGCAGGCCGGCCTGGACCTGGAGGCGCCCATCCCCCGGAACACGCCCCGGGTCGTGTTCGCGGAGGCGCTCCGCATCACCGCTCGGGAGCTCTACCCGGACGTCGATACGGGCGAGGCCTACCGGCGCCTGGGCGCGGGGCTCATCCAGGGGGTGGAGCAGACGATGCTGGGCAAGGCGCTGGTCGCGATGTGGCCCATCTTCGGGCCGGAGCGCGTCGTCATCCGCATCCAGGAGAGCTTCGCCACCGTGAACAACTACCTCCAGACGGAGCTGGAGACCCAGGGGCTCGCGCACCACGTCCTCCGGGTGAGCGAGTGCAACGGGAACCCCGGCTACATGCGCGGCATCATCGAGGCGGGCCTGGCCAGGGCCGGGGCCCGGAACCTCCAGGTGGAGCCGTTCGACTTCGACGGCCACGCCTGCTCCTACCGCATCCAGTGGGACCCGTGAGGCAGGCGGGGAGGGGGCCCAGAAACGACAAGGCCCCCGGATCCCCTCAGGGACCCGGGGGCCTTCTTCGTGCCCGGCGCATCAGGCCAGGTCGAACAGCAGGGCCTCCAGCGGCTCGGAGGCGGTGAGCACGAGGCTCGACTCGTCGGACACGGCGACTCCGTCACCGGCCTTCAGGGCCACGCCGTTGAGCGTGCCCGTGCCGCGGGCGATCTGCACCCAGGCGTGACGCCCCTTGGGCAGTGTGTACTCCGCCTTCTCCCCCGGGCTCAGCAGCGTGCTGTTGAGCAGCACGTCCTGGTGCACGGTGAGGCTGCCGTCGCGGGCGTCGGGGCTGGCCACCACGCGCCAGCGTCCCTGCCGGTCCTTCTCCGGGAAGAACTTCTGCTCATATTCAGGCTTCAGGCCCTTCTTCTCCGGGATGATCCAGATCTGCAGGAAGTGGACGTCCTCGTTGGAGCCGTTCATCTCGCTGTGCATCACGCCCGTGCCGGCCGTCATGCGCTGGACTTCACCGGCGCGCAGGAGCCCCTGGCCTCCCGTGCTGTCACGGTGCGCGATGGCGCCGCTCAGCGGGTAGGTGATGATCTCCATGTCCCGGTGCGGGTGCGTGTCGAAGCCCTCGCCGGCCTGCACGCGGTCCTCGTTGATGACGCGCAGGGCGCGGAAGCCCATGTTGTCGGGGTCGAAGTAGCTCGCGAACGAGAAGGTGTGATGCGAGTCCAGCCAGCCGTGGTTGGCGTGACCGCGTGCTTCGGAGGGGCGAACGTTCATCATGGTGTGTGCTTCCTTTCGAGGCACAACATGCGCTTGCGAACGCCCCCTGGCCAGACGCGAACCTCGGGACACATCGTTCCATCCGCGGAACGAAACGCCGGCACTGTCTCAGCGCTTCGCCCGCTTGAGTGCTTCGGGGTTCTGGGGCCAGTGCTCGCGCAGCACCTCCACGAAGGCCATCACCTTGGGCACATGGTGGCGCGTGGGCGGGTAGACGGCATGCACCGGCGCGCCCGTGGAGCTCCAGTCCGGCAGCACGCGCTGGAGCCTCCCGGACGCCAGGTCCTCGATGCATTGCTGGCCCGGGATGAGCGCCACCCCGGCGCCCAGTGTCGTCACCGCGCGCAGCATGTCCGGCTCGTTCACCACCAGCCGCCCGGAGACCTTCACGTCGACGGAGCGCCCGCCCGCGTGCAGCGTCCAGACATTGCCCTGCACCGACTTGCCGAAGAAGAGGCAGTCGTGCTTCGCCAGGTCCGACGGCGTCTTCGGCGCGCCCCGCGCCTGGAGATACCCGGGTGAGGCCACCACGAGCCACTCGATGTCCCCCAGCCGCCGGGCCATCAGCGACGAGTCCGGCAGCCGGCCGGCGCGCACCGCCAGGTCGAAGCCCTCCTCCATCAGGTCCACCGCGCGGTCCGTGCACAGGAGCTCCACCTGCACGTCCGGGTACTGCTCCATGAATCGCGCCACCAGCGGCGCGAGGAAGTGGACGGACAGGGGCGTCGTCACGCGCAGGAGGCCCTGGGGCCCCGCCTGCATGCGGGTCACCGCCAGCTCCGCCGCCTCCGCCTCCGCGACGATGCGCTCGCAGTGCGCGTAGTACGCGCGCCCCACCTCCGTCAGGTGCAGCGTGCGCGTGGTGCGCTGGAGCAACTGCGCGCCCACGCGCTCCTCCAGCTCGGACACCTTGCGGCTCACGGTGGACTTGGGCATGCGCAGCGCCTTCGCCGCCGCCGTGAAGCTGCCCGCCTGGACCACCCGGGCGAAGACGAGGAGTTCGTTGAGGTCCATGGCCCTTCCCTCGCGCAGGCGCAGGACTGTTCCAGCCGTGGAACAGTGCATCCTGTGCGTCCCGTCTAATCCGGAACGTGGGGGGCCGCTACCTTACGCCTCGTTGAAACACACCGCCGCCAGCGCGGCGCTCACGACAAGGAAGACGACCATGGCCACCACCACCTGGAACATCGACACCACGCACACGGGCATCCACTTCAGCGTCCGCCACATGGTCGTGGCGAAGGTGCGCGGCAACTTCACGAAGTTCAGCGGCACCCTCACGCTGGACGACGCGAACCTGGCGGCGTCTTCCGTGTCCGTCTCCATCGAGGCGGCGAGCATCCACACGGGCGTCGAGCAGCGCGACAACCACCTGCGCTCGCCGGACTTCTTCGACGTGGAGAAGTTCCCGGCGCTCACCTTCCAGAGCACGAAGGTGGAGCCCTCCGGCAAGCACCTGAAGGTGACGGGTCAGCTCACCATCCGCGGCATCAGCCGCGAGGTCGTCCTGGAGGCCGAGCAGTTGGGCATCGCCAAGGACCCGTGGGGCAACACCAAGGCCGCGTTCGAGGCCAAGACGTCCATCAACCGCAGCGACTTCGGCCTGACGTGGAACCAGGCCCTGGAGGCGGGCGGCGTGCTGGTGGGCGAGAAGATTGAAATCGCCCTCGAGGTCCAGGCCGCCCAGGCGCAGCCGGGCGAGAAGGCGGCCTGAACCCCGAAGTGGGACTACTCGACGTCGAAGGACGTGAGGACGAAGTTCACGTTGGACTGCGCGCCTGAGCCGACCGTCGCGGTCGCCGGGCGCGTGATGTCCGTGCTGAACGTCACGCCCTCGGGGCCGACCAGGTCCACCTGGTAGGTGCCGGGCAGCAGGTACTTGAAGTTCGCCACGTAGCGGGTCTCCGTGCTGGCGCTGAAGGCCAGCGTCTCGCGGCTGCCGTCGGCGTTGATGAGCACCGCGGAGAAGCCGGCCAACTGCGGGAAGCCCATGGGCAGGGTCACGCTCCCGGCCTCCAGCGTCACCTCCACGTTGCCGGAGAACTCCATGTCCGCGCCCTTGATGACGGGGCGCATGACCCACTGGCCGGAGCCGCCGGCCTCCTTGCCGAAGCTCTGCGCGACGTCGAAGTCCACCAGGATGACCTTCTGGTCGTCATCGCTGGTGATGGTGACGTCCGCGTCCTTGTCGAACTTCACCTTGAGGCCGGAGCTGCTGGCGCTCGGCATCTGCAGGTGGCCGTCCACCCGGGCGCCCTCGGGCAGCCCCTCGTAGTTGTCGGAGGTGGCGAAGATGCGGCTGACGCCGTCCTGGTTCACCTGGATGTAGCCGCCGGTGATGACGAAGCGCAGCTCCTTGTACGTGCCGGCCGGAACCTCCGCGTCCTTCACCAGGTCCGCGGTGTCGTTGGCCAGCGTGAGCAGGTCGGTGGTGACGGGCTCGCTCAGGAGCACCACGTCGCCCTTGCCGTCCTTGTCTCCCTCCACGCTGCCCTTCAGGTAGACCTTGGAGATGGTGACGACGGCCTTTTCAATGCCGTCGCCCGGGGCGTCCGTCAGCTTCAGGGTGACGTGGGACTTGCCGTCGCCGCAGGCCGCGAGGAACAGCAGGCCCGTGGCCATGAGCAGGGTGGAGGTCAGGTGTCGCAGGGTCTTCATGGGTCAACCTTTGTTGGAATCAGGGAAGAACGCGGGAGGAGACCCTCCCGCATCCGGACCGGCCACGGCGTTTGTCAGCCGATGACCGGCCAGCAACGGCCTTCCGTGCACGACAGCGAATCGCAGCAGCTCTCGCCCACTTCGACGGAGCACTCGTTGCCTTCGGGGATGCACTGGGGACCGGCGTCGATGCCGCCGCCCGAGCCACCGTCCGACGTGCCACCGTCCGGCTCGCTGGTGCCGCCATCCGTGGGCGGCTCACCTTCGTCGCCGCAGGGGCCCACCGTGTCGCCGTGGCGCAGGTGCGCGGGCACCGCGGGCACGCCGACCTTGATGGTGTGCGCGTTGGCGGGGTTGCCGGGCGGAATGTGGCAGAGGGTGAAGCCGCCTTGGCCTCCGGGCGACGTGCCGCCATCCGCGAGCGCCTCGCCGGGCGCACCCCCCAGGTTGTCATCGCCCGTGACGAGCGACGGATCCTCCGACTCCGTGGGGCCGCCGCAGCCAAGGGACAGCAGCGTCGCGCACAACATCATCCATTTCGCGGAAGAGCGAGCGGTCGGGATACGCATGGTCATCCTCCTGTGACACGAGGCGGTGGGGGGCCGCTTGGAGAGCGGAGTGCCTCGTTGTCAGGAAGACCCGGATGCTCCCGGAGTGGCCACAGCTTCAGACGGGCGGCGAAGTGTGAGGAGACGGACGGTCCGGATATGTGTGGCTTTACGGAAAGCTCTCTTCACAGCGGAAGCCATTGCAGGCCTGTGACGACGCGCAGTGGCTGTTTTCGAGGCATTCCACGCAGCCGCCCTCCAACGCGCAATGGCTGTCAGCGGCACAGCCCGTGCGCGCGCAGCCCTGCCCGGCGTACCCGGGTTCCGGGACGAGCTCCACGGTCAGCGCCGTCTGCTTGCCGGCTTCCACACAGCCCTGGAGGCTCGTGGCGATGAAGCCGGGCGCGGAGACGCTGACGCCATAGCAGCCCTCCGGCAGCGGCCCCAGGCGCCGGGGGGCCCTGTCGTTGAGCCCCGACGCTTCGATGGGGGTGCCGTCCACGACGGCCTTCGCCTCTGTCACCAGCAGGCGGCCCCGGGCGAGCAGCTTCACGAGGAAGCTCCCGGCGGTGCGCGGCGAGACGTCCGCGACGTCCACGGACTGGCCGCCCTGCACGGTGAGCGGCACCCGCGCGGCCTTGTCGTAGGTGGCCAGGACGAAGAGCTCCACCGGGCCCGCGGGCACGTCCTCCAGCGTGAAGCGGCCTTGCGCGTCCACGCCGCCGCGCACGCCGGGCGCGCCCAGCACGGACACCAGCGCGACGGCGGGGTCGAACTCCGTGAGCCGGCCTTGCACGGTGCCCGCGCGGAAGGGCTCGTTGTCCAGGCCTCCGCACGCGCCCAGGCCCAGGCCCAGGCCGAGCGACGACAGGGTCAGCAGCAGGGATTGGCGACGCATCAGAAGCGGTACCCCACGCCGGCGTTTCCGCCGATGAAGCCCACGGCCTGTCCCTGCCCGTCCACCACCACGTACGTCAGCATCCCCTGGCCCTGGACGGTGAGCTCCAGCCGCTCCCCCAGGCGCCACGCCAGTCCGCCGACGACACCGGGGCTGACGGTGAAGTAGCGCTGGCCTCCTGAAAAGGCCTCCACGGCGAAAGACCTGCCCAGGTACAGCGCGGCCACACGCGGGCCGGCGAATAGCGTCAGCCGCTCCCAGCGCCACAGGTACGGCACCGCCGCGCCCAGCGTGAGCGTGGTGTAGCGGAAGGGCACCTCGCTGCCGGGCGCCATCTGGAGCTTCTCGCGCCCGTGTCCCAGCCCCATGTCCAGCATCAGACCCAGGTCCTGGAGCGGCAGGTCCTCCAGCCGCAGCACCACGCCCACCTGGGGCGCGGCGGGCAGCAGCTCGCGCCGGCTCCTGCCATCCGCGAAGGACATCATCCCGCCCACGAGCGACAGCGCGCGGCGCGGGATGGCGTCCGACAGCAGGCGCTCCAGCGGCAGGCGCTCGCCCCGGGCCACGTCCACCTCGCGCCGCACGAGGACGGCGTCTCCCTTGGTGAGCTCCACGGTGCGCCGGCCCGGCCCCACCGCGGCGCCTCCGGGCAGCTCCAGGCGCGGCTCGCCGTCCACCTTGAGCAGGAAGCCGTCCAGGCGCGGGTTGTAGGAGAAGAGCTCCGGCTGGCCCGTGCGGTCGATGCGGCCGGCGAGGATGACCGGATCCGCGCCCACCTCCATGATCTCCGCGGACGGGCGCTGGCGGCCCTCCGTGAAGGCGAAGGTGCGGCGGCGCGCGTAGTCGTGCGCCTCCGTGGCGGTGACGGCGCCGTCCGCGTTGCGGTCCGCGAGCCCGCCCAGGCCCTCGATGAGGAAGTACGTGTAGATGTCGTTGCGCAGGCCCTCGTCCTCGCGCGCCGTCTCGCCCCAGTCGCTGGCGGCGAACACCATGGAGGCGCGGGACGACTCCTCCAGGGGGCGCGCGTAGAAGCCGGACTTGATGCCCGCGAGCTCCACCTCCAGCTCGCGCGGCAGCAGCGACTTGCCGCTGCCGCTGTGGCAGGTGGCCAGCACCAGCAGCCGCCGCCGGCTGGGCAGTTGTTCGAACTCCGCCTTCAGCGCGTCCATGGAGAGCGCCGTCTGCGGGATGGCGCGGTAGGACGCGTCGCGGGTGACGAGGTAGCGCGTGAGCTCGCCCCGGCCGTCGCGCGCGAGCGTGCCGTGCGCGGACAGGTACACCATCACCACGTCGTCGGGCCGGGTGGCTTCGCGCCGAAGCTGGCGCAGCGCCGCGAGGATGGCGTCGCGGGTCGTCTCCTCCGGGCGCGTGAGGACGCGCACCTGGTCGAAGTGGCCTCGCGCGGGGTCCGTCAGCGCCGCCGCCAGGTCGCTGGCGTCCTTGGCGGAGAAGCGCAGGGAGCGCCACTGCGGATCATCGAAGGAGGACACGCCCACGAGCAGCGCGAGCCGCCGGGGCGTGTACGCGCGCGACAGGTCCGCGGCGTCGAGCCGCAGCGGCACGAGCCCACCCTTGTCTCCGGCCGTGGCGGAAGGGCCCGCGCACGCGGAGAGGAGGACGAGCAGCAGGGGAAGGAGGCGCCTCACGGGGCCAGAGTTTGACCGGATTGGACCCGCACGTCGAACCTCACCACGGTTCCCGGGCGTGCATCCGGGCTTCCGTCCGCGGCGAGCGCGGCGAGTGCGTCCTGCTCCGAGGCGGGCTCACCGGGGGCGAAGGCCACCAGCGCCAGCGACAGCCGGCCTTCGTCCGACTCCAGGCTCACGCCCGCGAGCCCGTCAGGCCCCTCCAGGTCGTGGGTGCCCGCGGTCAGGGGGAAGCGGCCAAGCAGCTCCGGCGCCTGCTCCTCCCGCTGCTGGTAGAGCAACGCGACGCCGGACTCCGTGGCGTGGTAGCGCAGGAGCAGCACCTCGTCGCGGGTGACGTCCCCGCCGGAGTCCAGCCGGCGCAGCGCCCCGTCGGTGCTCCGCGCGACCACGGCCAGCTCCAGGGAGATGCGGCCCGGGCCCTTCTGGCCGTTCCACTCGCTGACGCCCCGGGGCCCCTTCACCAGCGGCACCAGCACCACCATCAGCACGGAGGCGGCGAGCGCGCCGGCCATCCAGCCCCAGTACCGTCCGGGCGGCGGGGCGAAGCGGCGGGCGCGGGGCGCGGAGCGCAGCGGGATGACCTCGGCTTCGGCCTTGCGCTCGGGCGCGAGCGCCAGGAGCAGCGCGTCCGTCCGCCCGTCGAGCGCGTCCGAGTGTGTGGCGAGGAACGTCTCACAGGCCTCGCAGGGCGAGGCCAGGTGCTCACGGAACCAGGCGACCGTGGCGGGGTCGCGCCTGGCGAGCTCGGCCATCGCGGTGGCGTCCAGGTGTCTCATGGCTTCAATCCCACCGTCCGGCGAGCACCCGCTGGAGGAGCTCGCGCTTGATGCGCCCGCGAAACCGCTCCAGCCGCATGGTGACCGTGCTCTTGCCCACGCCGAGCTGCTCGGCGATCTCCCGCGCGGAGAGCTGACCCTCGATGTAGAAGAGCTGCACGGTCTTCTTCTCCTCGCCTTCGGGCAGCTCCGCGATGAGCTGCCGCACCACCTCGATGTCCCGCTCCACCTGGAGCGTGGGCGGTAGGGCCGGCACTGTCTCCGGCGTCGGATCCGCCAGCTCCTCCTCCATCCGCTGGAGCAGGCTGCGGCGCTCCAGCCGCGTGCGCGCCCGGTTGCGCGCGATGGTCAACAACCACGGGGTGAAGGCCCCCACCGACTTCAGTTGGGCCAACCCCCGGAACGCCCGCACGTAGGACTCCTGGAGGACGTCCTCCGCCTCGTCGGGATCCAGTGTGCCGAAACCCGCGACCAGCCGGGCTACCAGAGGGCGGGTGCGACGGTACAGCTCGCTGAAGGCGGACGACTCCCCCCTCGTCGCGCGCCGAACCGCGTCCGTGACATCGTCCGTCTCACCCACCTGCGCAGAAGACCTCCTGTTGGGCGAATCGGCCACGGGCGCGGATTCTTCCACGGCTTTCGCGGTTAGAGTGAAGCCTTCTCCGTCCAGCGCGAAGGAGTGGCGCATGCGGCGCAATTGGATGATGGCGCTGGCCACGGCGGGCTGGCTGCTGGCGGCCTGTGGCCCCGCGGACGCTCCTCCGGTGGACACCCCTCCCGGGGATGACCCGCCGGGGGACGCGAAGGACCCGGCCGGGGACGACGAGCCCGGCACGGCGGAGCATGAGCTCACGCCGTGCCTGAGCCAGTGCTACGCGACCTGCGTGGGCAACACCCCGGAGGTCGTCGCGTGCCGGCAGGAGTGCCGGGACGCGTGCGCCGGCGGTTGAAGGCCGGCGCGAGGCCCGTCAGGTCGCGAGCTTCGCCTTCAGCGTGATGTTCACGCCCCCGAGCGCCTTGGAGACGGGGCAGCCCTTCTTGGTCTCCTCGGCGATCTTCTGGAACTGGGCGTCGTTGGCGCCGGGGATGGTGGCCTCGGTGGTGAGGTCGATGGTGGTGATGGCGAAGCCGTCACCCTGCTTGTCCAGGTGCACGTCCGCGTTCGTCTGGATGCGCGTGGGCTTCAGGCCCGCCTTCTCCAGCCCCACCGACAGGGCCATGGAGAAGCAGCCGGAGAGCGCCGCGCCGATGAGCTCCTCCGGGTTGCTGCCCTGCTGTCCCTCGAAGCGGGTGCCGAGCGAGAAGGGGACCTCCGCGGCGTGACCGGGCTTCATCGCGCCCTTGCCGTCCTTGAACCCGCCGTTCCACTGCGCACTGCCCTTGCTGATGCCCATGGCGTCCTGTCTCCCCATGCGCGGCGCGGCCCCATGCCGCGTCCGTTGCGTTCGCGCGGCGGAAGGGTAGGGCGCTCACCGGGGCGCGGCGGCCCTGTCGGCGGACGGGGGCCGGTGACTGCCGGGGAGTGGACGCTCGCGCGCGCGGAGGCCTGGGTTCTGGACGGTTGGGGCCGCCGTCAGGGACTCACCGCGGGCCGCAGGAAGAGCAGGTAGTGGTCCGGCAGGTCGTTGTGCTCGGAGACGATGACGTAGCCCGCGGCCTGCGCGGCGGCGGCGAGCGGGGGACGCATGGCCCTCAGGTGTGTCACCGCGATGCGCCCCTGCGGCGTGAGCGCGGGACGCAGCCGGGTGAGGTAGTCCACCCGGTCACCGAAGAAGTGATCCACCTCCGAGAGGAGGATCAAATCGTACGCGCCCGCTTCGAGCCCCGGCGCGTCCGGGGCCACCTTGCGCACCTCGATGTTCTTGCGTCCGAGCACCCGCGCGCGGAGCTGCCGGATGGCTTCTTCGTTGATGTCGGTGGCCACCACCTGGCCCGTGGGGCCCACCGCCTCCGCGAGCCGCTGCGTGAAGTACCCCAGGCCCGCACCGACGTCCGCGACCCGTTGCCCCGGGGAGAGCCCCAACGCGGTGATGAACCGGGCGGGCTGGCGGGAGCGGTCATACGCGGCATCCACGCCTTCGACGCCCCCCACACCATGCAGCTCCACGTGCGGCTCCGGCGCTTCAGCCTTGCTCTCGGAGCGGCAGGCGCCAGCCGTCGTGACCATGGCGAGACATAGACTCCACCGCGCCAGGAAAGGGAACACTGTCAGCGGACGAAAGCGTGTCATCGCGGGCACCAGGGCGGGAAAGGAACAGCGAGGTCAAAGTCAAACGTCCCGGTCGCGCAGGATATCGCATGCTGCCGGACTGCGGGACGCGAGGCATTTCCGCCTCCGTCACCTGGAGCTTCCAGCATGTGAAACATTGTCCGTGGTTTGGTTTTGGCGACCTTCTCCGTGGGCCTCCTCTCCGCCTGCGGCCCGGCCTCGGAGCAGGACGTGTCGCAGCCGGCCGGTGAGGCCGCGCAGGTGGAGCAGGGCATTGGCAGGACGCCCGACTGTGCCATGGGCGAATACGTGGCGGATCAGGTCATCTGGTCGGAGTCCTGCGGCGCGTGTCGCGAGGTGGGCGGCGACGGCAGTTGGCCGAATGGCTCCTACGGCCGCGGCGGCACGCTCTACCAGACGTGCTGCGGCGACAACGGCTGCGGTCAGTGGCAGGGCATCCGGCCGGTCTGCACCGGCTGCCAGGCACTGCCTCTCAGCGCTTCGCGGTCACCTTCCACAGCGTGTTGCTGGCCTCCGCCACCAGGACGTCGCCGTTGGGCAGCACGTAGGTCCAGCGCGGGTTGCGCAGGCCGTCCGCGTAGCGCGTCACCTCGAAGCCCTCCGGGGCCGTGGGGCGCTTGCCCTCCGGCCAGCCGACGACCGTGCTGTAGCGCTGCTCCTTGAAGCCGGGGGCGAGCGCGGGCAGCGCGGGCGCGGTGTCGGAGGTGGAGCGGTGCGCGCAGCTCGTCAGCAGGAGCGCGGCGCCCACGCGGAAGGAGGCTCGGAGGATGAGGGGCATGTCCTCTCCTCTATGAGCCCCTTCGCGGACCCGCGATGACGGCGTGTCCCGCCCCTCGCGCGGGTGTTGAGTTGTGGGAAGGGTGGAGGACTGCTGCTCAAGAAGTGAACACGTTCCGCATGTAGCCATCCACCTTCTGCTTGAGGAACGCGTAGCCCTTCGGCGCGTCCTCCGAGGGAATCTCCCCGGTCTCCGCCAGGCTCTTGAAGCTGCGCAGCACCTTCGTCACCTGCATGGCGGGGACGCCGCGCATCCGCTTCGCCAGCGCCTCGCCCAGCACGCCTCCCGGGGGCGAGAAGGCCAGGTGCAACGTCACCTCCGTGCCCTCGTTCTCCGCCGCGGGCCGGAAGCGCGCCCACCCGCGCGTCTTCATCGGGCTGTCCTCCGTGGACTCCCAACTGTGGAACTCGGGCGGGCGTTCCTCCACGAGCCGCGAATCCCAGCTCACCTCGCGCCCCAGCGGCCCGTGGATCCGCCAGTGCCGGCCATCTCCGGCGGTGGGCGTGACCTCGGCGAAGCGCTCCATCAGGCGGCTCAGCGTGGAGGGCTCACGCCACAGGCGGTAGAGCTCCTCCACCGGACGTCCCACCGTGAGCGTGTGCTCCACCTCGATGAGCTGTGGGGGCCGCGCGTCCTCGCCTGTCAATGCGCGGCGGACCTTCCGGGCGACCTCGGAGAGCGCACGCCGCTGGGACTGCAGGCCCTGGTAGAGCAGGGCTCCGCCGGCCAGGGCCACCGCCGTGCCCCCGAGCGAGCGGCGCTTCATCCCGACGGACATCATCGTTCCCGCGACCACCACCGACGCGGTCAGCTTCCATTGGCCCGCCCGGAGCTCCTCCCGGGCCTCGGCTGCCTGGGAGCGGACTTCCCGCAGGGCCGTCGTTCGTGAACTCGCCATGGTTCCTCCTGGCCTGACGCACAGGAGGGTGCTGCGCGGGCGTCAGGCACTCCCCGCGAAGCTTTGGGCCGGGATGCGCCGGGACAACCGTGCCTGGAGCCGGAGCGGAGGAACCGGCGGTCCGGCGGTCCTCAGTGAAGGGGTGGAGCGGCCAGCGTGTGGATGTGCTCGGGACGGACGCCCAGTCCCACCAGTCGCGCGGGGATGCGGCGCAGCGCGGGGATGCGCCGCAGCATCTGGAGTGGCAGGGGCAGCCGGCCGCGGTTGAGCGCCTGCTCGCGGAGCGCGGGGGCCACCACGCGGTTCTGGATGAGCACCTGCGCGCGTTGGGTGAGGCGGGTGGGGAGCTCGCGGCGCTGCTGGACGCGGCGCAGGTCCTCGGTCGTGACGTGCCGGGCGAGCAGGGGGCCCGCGAGCAGGTTGGCGGCGGCCACGGCATCCTGTACCGCCAGGTTGATGCCCACGCCGCCCACGGGTGACATCGCGTGCGCGGCGTCGCCAATGCACAACAGGCCGGGCTGGTACCAGGTGCGGAGCCGATCCACTCGCACGGTCAGCAGCTTCACGTCGTCCCAGCCTTGGATTTCACCCGCGCGGTCGGCGAGGAACGGCGCCTGCTTCACGAACTCGGCGCGGAAGGACTCCAGGCCGCGCGCCTGGACCGCCGCGATGCCGTCCTTGGGGATGACCCGGCCGCACTGCCACTGGTCACCCCGGTTGATGAGGAGGAAGAACTCTCCGCGGCCGAAGTGGCCCAGGGGCGGGTTGGGATCGTCAGGCCTGCGCGTCACCCGGAACCAGAGCACGTCCATGGGGGCGCCCAGATTCTGGACCTCCAGGCCGGACTGCTGACGCAGCGTGGACTTCCGGCCGTCCGCCGCCACCACCAGCGACGCGCGCACCTCCAGCGGGCCCTCGGGCGTGCGCGCACGGACCCCGACGACCTGGCCGTGGTCGCGCACGAGGTCCATTGCTTCCGTGCGGCGGAGCAACTGGAAGGACGGGTACATGGCGGCCTTGCGCGCGATGAAGTCCAGCAGGTCCCACTGCGGCATGAAGGCCAGGTAGCGCGCGTGCGTGGGGAGGTGGCGGAAGTCCCCCACGGTGATGACGTGCTCGCCAATCTGGAAGCGCAGGTCCTGGAGCTTCGAGTGGGGGAGGGCGAGCAGCTCGTCCAGCCAGCCCAGCTCGTGCATCAGCTCCAGCGTGGACGGGTGGATCGTGTCGCCCCGGAAGTCGCGGAGGAAGTCCGCGTGCTTCTCCAGCACCGTCACCTCCACGCCGGCCCGGGCGAGCAGGACCCCCAGCATCATGCCCGCCGGGCCTCCGCCCGCGATGCAGCACTGGGTGGTGAGCGTGGGGTCGGCCATGGTGGTTGCTCCTCAGTCGGAGGATCCATCCCGCCATGGGGCGCGGCAATCCCTGATGCGCTCGGATTACGCCACGCCGCGCCCGCCAATCTCAGGGAAGCGTTCGTAGGCCCGCTTGAGCGCCTCCAGGTGGGCGGGGTCGTCCAGGTCGAGGGGGGCCTCGGTGAGTTGGACGAGCCACCCCGTCGCCGTGCGCCGGGACCGTGAGAGCAATTCGGAGTCGCGAGCAGGGTCAGGGAACCCGATGGCTCGTGCGGCGGCATCCGACCAGTAGTTCAGCCACCCGAGGTAGTAGGGGATTTCGGGCGAGCGGATGTGATGGAAGAGCTTCAGGGCGGGCAGCCCCCGGCGAGGGGACGGCGGTCCTCCTCGGGTGGGGGCTGTCTGATACGCGATGTCCACTGCGGCCCCGTGTGGCGTCGCTTGCCCCCAGAATGCGCATGCACCCTCTGCCATGGCGCCAAGCACATCTCTTGCTGTCGCGATAACAGCCGTGTCCAGGGGCAGATTCGCATGGACTTGGAGCTGCGACTGGCCGCCAGGGCTTGCATGCCAGGAGCGGGTGTGCCCGGAAATCATGACTGGATAGCGCTCGTCCCCGTTACATATAAAAGGGAACTCGCCACGCGTCGCTTCCTTGGTCAGCCAGGCATCGCGCTGTGGCACGGCAGCGACCTGCCGCTTCTCCGTCACTGTCCATTCAAGGCGCAGTCCGGGCAACGCTCGTTCCAAACCGTGGACTGTCGCGAGCGTGCGGCTGTAGGCACCCTCAAGCGCAGGTGCAAAAATATTGAGAACGAGGGAGCCTTGGGCAGACATCTTTGGCAGCCGGTGACTACGATATTGAAAGAGGAGTCTCGCGTGATGAGCGCGAGTCGATGCGCTCCAGTGCTGACGCCAATGATGAAGTCATAGCCGCAGGCAAGTGGCTTCACGAACGACACACCGCCCGCTGTCTTTCCAGGGCAGCGCCGCCGCTCGCTGGAGGTTGGCCATCCGTTGGCCGCGGGCCGCGGGCTCCTGCTTGATGGGCGCTGTCGAGGCACAGCCCGAAATGAACAGCAGGATTGCGATGCACGCGCGCGAACGCATGGCCACGGCCTCACCTCGAACGCGAGGCGCGCCTACCGCCCCACGAAGTCCAGCAGCACAGCGTAGTGCGTGGCGGCCGCGGCGACGACCATGACGTGGAACACCTCGTGGTAGCCGAACACGTGGGGGATGGGGTCCGGCCAGCGGCGCGCGTACACCACCGCGCCCACGGCGTAGAGCGCCGCTCCGAAGAAGAGCCAGCCCACGCGGCCCTGGCCCATCACCCCGGGCAGGTTCCAGAACACCGGGGCCGCCACGCAGCCCAGCGCCACGTAGAGCCCCGAGCGCAGGCCCCGCGACGCGGAGATGCCCGCGAGCGTCAGCGTGGCGCCCGTCAGCGCCGCGCCCCACATCACCCAGAGCAGCCGCTGGCTCAGGCCCCCCATGGCGTCCAGCGTCGCCAGCGGCGTGAAGCTCCCCGCGATGAGGATGAAGATGGCCGCGTGGTCGAACCGGCGGATCCGCTGGTACGTCGCCGCGCTCCAGGTGGGCCAGTGATAGCCGCCGCTCACCCCGAACATCAGCACCAGGCTGCCGCCGAACACCAGGTTCGCCACGTACTGCGCGCCGTGCACCGGCAGCCGCGCCAGCCACACGCAGCCCACCAGCGCCGCCACGAACGCGATGACGTGGGACAGGCCTCGCAACCGGGGCTTCAAACTCTCTTCCATGGCGGTGCTCGTACTTCCCGCACGTCATGGTTTCGTCAGCGCCTGCTCGCCCGCGTGCCCCGGACGTCGCGTTCTCCACGCATCGCCCGCGGGGAGTGTCGCCAGGACGTCAGCGCGCGGCCCGGGACGGCACCCGGCACGCGGCGTGGCCCAGCACGACGTCCCCGTCGACGGTGCTCGTCGGCGTGGGCGTCCAGCCGGCGCGCAGCCGCGCGTCCAGCAGCTCATCCGCGGTAGGGCAGCGGTCCCACACGGAGACCGAAGTCACGCCGCCCAGTCAGGTGGTGTCGAAGACGAGGTAGCGCGTCTCCTCCCAGGGCAGCACCACGTCGTGGGTGAACTCGTCCTGGACCACCACCGCGGCCACGTCGCGCGGCGGGGTGCTCGCGAAGCCCCAGCGGACCACGTCCTGGATCAGCGTGAGCGGCGCGAGCTGCCGCTCCAGGGCGGCTCTCCGCTCGGGGGACAGCCCGGAGTGGTCGGTCAGGGGTACCATGCCCGGAGTGTAGCCGGGCCGGCCCCGGGCTTCACGCCGCCGCGGGCTTCTGCTGGTCGTCCAGCGTGCCGGAGCGGAGCGCCTTGCTCGCGGCGCCCGACATGACCTCCGCCAGCGTCTGCACGGACTGGGTGACGGTGCGCGTCTCCTCCACGGCCTGGAGCGTGCGCTGCATCTGGCCGGACAGCTCCTGGATGGCCTGGGCAATCTGGTGCGTGCCCGAGTCCTGCTGCGCCACGGCCTGGGTGATCTGCCGCACGCTGCCCGTGGTGTCGCCGATGATGTTCGTCAGCTTCTGCAACTGCGCGCCGGAGCTGCGGACCGCGTCCAGGCTCACCTGCACGCGCGCCTCGCCCTGCTCGCTCATCTGCGCGGCCTCGCGCATGCTCATGCTCACGCCGTCGAGCACGTCGCGGATGCGCTCCGTGGCGCGGATGGACTGGTCCGCCAGCCGGCGCATCTCCTTGGCCACCACGCCAAAGCCCTTGCCGCTGTCGCCGTTGCGCACCGCCTCGATGGCGGCGTTGATGGCCAGCATGTTGGACTGGTCCGCCAGCGTCTTCACGTCGTCGACGATGCTGGACACCTCGCGGGTGCGCTCGTCGAGCGCCAGGATGCGCGACGCCATCCCCGACACCTCCGTGCGGATGGCGGCCAGGTCCGTCAGCGTGCGCTCCAGGGCGGCGCCGCCCTCGCGCCCCACCGCCTCCGCGCTCTCCGCGGACGCCGCGAGCACTCGCGCCTTGTCCGCCGTCAGGTGCGAGCCCTGGCGGATCTCCTCCACCGTCTGCTCCAGCTCACGCAGCGCGGAGGCCTGGCGGCTGATGCCCACGGTCTGCTCCTCGCTGGAGGTGTGCAACTGCTGCACGACGGCGGCGAGCTCGTCCGCGCCGCGGCCCATGCCCTCGGCCAGCAGGCGCACGTCCTTGCGGCGCGCGTCCAGTTGGTGCGTGTACTCCGCCAGCGAGCGCACCACCTCCGCGGAGCGCCGCGCCACGATGGCCACCAGCGACAGTGTGAGCGCGAAGAAGCCCCAGTGCACCTGGCTGTCGGTGGCCTCCATCACGCCCAGCATCGGCAGGGTGCTCAGCAGCAGCACGATGGTGAGGATGCCCAGGCCCGCGACGAAGATGCGCGCGTCCTTGTTGCCCTTCCAGGCCTCCACCACCGCGACCCCCACGCACACCAGCAGCCCGGGCAGCGAGTAGAGGATGAAGACGGACAGCAGCCGCCACGCGGAGCCCAGGTCCACGACCACGAGGACCGCCTGGAGGATGGCCGGCACGGTGACGACCGCCGCGCCCCGGCGGAACCAGCGCAGCTTGTCCGTGCCCACGGTATCGGAGATGAACCACGCCAGACCGGGCAGGATGGCGTACGAGCCCAGCAGGGTCAGCACGCTGCCGGTGGCCGGCTTGCCCCAGAGCGCCACGAACAGGCCGCTGGAGCCGAGCAGCAGCGCGCCCGAGCCCGCGGAGAACACCGTCAGGGCGGCGAGCATCCGCCACTGGCGGCGAAGGATCGCGGCGCACAGCGACACCACGCCAATGCCGAGCAGCAGCGTCCCCATGACGAAGGGCGCCAGCCCCATGCGCGTCATCTCCGCGAGCAGCTCCAGACGCGAGCCCACCTTCGCGTCGCGCGTGACGCCGATGGCGGGCCCATGGGCCTGGATGCGCAGGAGCACGCGATGGCCCATTGACGCGGGCGGCAGCGGCACCAGGTTCCAGCCCATGTTCTCCATGCGCTCCTGGCCGTCAGGGGCCAGCGTGCCGCTCACGTGGACGCGCTGGCCCTGGGCGTAGACCTCGAAGGCGTTGGCGACGTTGCCCAGGAAGAGGGCGGGCTCCAGCCACGGGCCCTGGGGCACGGGGATGCTCAGCCAGAGGAAGGTGTTCGCCCCCCGGCCCGGCGGCTCCTGGAGCGCGGTCATGGCCTGCCAGCCCGCAGCGTCCTCCGGCTCCGTCGCCCACGCGGGCACGCCGTCAGGCCCCAGCGGCGAGTCCCCCCAGCGGTAGCGCCACCCGTCGAGCGCGGGCCTGGCCGCCGGGCTCCCCGGGGCCTCCGCGTGGGCAGCGGGTGCGAACGCGAGGAGCATCAGCAGCACGGTCCCCACCGCCGCGAACCGCGGGGAGAGGGTCTTCCGGGGGCCGCGGAAGAGCGTGAGCTGGAGCTGGGGGGCGAGAGCGAAGACGCGGAAGCGACGCATTCGAGACACATGCTCCAGCGCGAGGGGGTCAAAAGTAAAATGGGTCCCTGATGCCTCCCCGCCGTGCCTGCGGCCTCCGCGTTTCACGCGCCGTCCACGACGTGGACGAATATGTCCAGACAAAGTTGTAAAACATGAAATTGTTCTTGGGGTCGCCACGCTGTCGGTCCTGTCTCCGGCTCCTACCCCGAGGGTTCAGCTCCCCTCTGGGCGGGAGCCGCGAATTCCGGAGGGGGCAGGCCAGCGAGGGCCCGGCATGGCTTCGGCTGTGACAATGCGCGGAGTGAAGAACCGGGCTGCCTGGACCGGGGTCTCATGCGTTTTTTCAACACAAGAGCCGGCGCCCAATGACAGTCAGCCCCGGAGCGCATCCCAGACTCCGGCGTGTCCCCGTGCGCCAGGGAGGCACGGCGCCTGTCCGGCCCTCCCGCGCGGGTGGGGCGAAGTGCCTCGGCTGGGGCATTTCGGGCGGAGGACTGCCCCCGCGTCTCCTCGGCGCGACGCATGGCATGCCGGATGCTGAGTCTTCCCGGTCAGGGGAGAGCCGGCATGTCGAAGCTCCAGAGAGTCCTCACGACGGCGCTGCCGCTGCTGCTGCTGTGCGTGGCGGCGTATGTGCTGCACCGCGAGCTGTCGCATTTCCGCCGCGAGGACGTGGCCGCGGGGCTCGCGTCCGTGTCGTCGAGGCGCATCCTCCTGGCCCTGGCCGTGACGGTCGTGAACTACCTGGCGCTCACGCTGTACGACGTGCTGGCGCTGGGGCACGCGGGGCACCGGATTCCCTATCCGCGCGTGGGGCTCACGTCGTTCGTGGGTTACGCCTTCGGACACAACCTGGGCGCGTCGTTCCTGAGCGGCGGCTCGGTGCGCTACCGGCTGTATTCCGCGTGGGGGCTCACCGCGCTGGACGTCGCGCGCGTGTCCGCGTTCAACGCGCTCACCTTCTGGCTGGGCCTGGCCGCCGTCACGGGCGCGTCGTTGCTGGTGGAGGGCGGGGGCGGGGTGCTGTCCCTGTCCACGTCCGTGGCGCACGGCGTGGGCGCCGCGCTGGGGCTGCTGCTCGTGGGGTACTTCGTGGCGTGCGCCACCGTGCGCAAGCCGCTGCGGATCCGCGGCCTGGAGTGGACGCTGCCCACGCCCGCGCGGGCGCTGGCGCAACTGGTGGTGTCGTGCGGGGACTGGGTGCTGGCGGCGGCGGTGCTCTGGGTGCTGCTGCCGCCGGACAGCGTGTCGCTGCCGTCGCTCACGGCGCTGTTCGCGCTGGCGCAGTTGGCGGGCATCGCCAGCCAGGTGCCCGCGGGCCTGGGCGTCTTCGAGACGGTGATGCTCTCCGCGCTCACGCCCCACGTGCCCACGCCACGGGTCGTGGGCGTGCTGCTCGTGTACCGGTTCGTCTACTACCTGCTGCCCTTCACGGTGGCGGCGCTGCTGCTCGCGGGGCATGAGCTGCTCCAGCGCCGTCACCACCTCACGCGGCTGGCGAAGGTGGTGCACAGCTCGTTCGCGCCGGTGGTGCCGTGGGCCGCGTCGGCCGGGGCGTTCGTGGCGGGCACGGTGCTGCTGTTCTCCGGCGCGACGCCGGCCGTCGCCGAGCGGCTGGCGCTGCTCCGCCGGCTGGTGCCGCTGCCGCTTCTGGAGGTGTCACACCTGCTGGGCAGCCTGGTGGGCCTGTCGCTGCTCCTGCTCGCGCGCGGGCTCCAGCGGCGCCTGGACGCGGCCTATGTGCTGACGCAGGTGCTGCTGGTGGCGGGCGCGGTGTTCTCCCTGGTGAAGGGCGTGGACTACGAGGAGGCCACGCTGCTGCTCGTCCTGGCCCTGGCGCTGGCCCCGTTCCATCAGCAGTTCTACCGGCACACGTCGCTGTTCGCGGAGGCCTTCAGCCCCGGGTGGTTCCTGGCCACGGCGGCGGTGGTGGGCGCGTCGGTGTGGCTGGGCTTCTTCTCCTACCGGCACGTGGAGTACCGCAACGACCTCTGGTGGCACTTCGCCTTCTCCGGCGACGCGCCGCGCTTCCTGCGCGCCAGCGTGGGCGTGCTGGGGGCGACGGTCGTGGCGGGGCTGGCCGCGCTCCTGAGCCCGGCCGTTCCGCGCACGCACCCGCCGACGCCGGAGGAGCTGCGGCGGGTGCGCCCCCTGGTGGCGAGCGCACCGGAGTCCATGGCCTCGCTGGCGCTGGTGGGGGACAAGTCCCTGCTGCTCAACGACACGGGCACCGCGTTCCTCATGTACGGCGTGTCGGGGCGTGCGTGGGTGTCCATGGGCGACCCGGTGGGGCCGCCGGACGCGGCGACGGAGCTGGCGTGGCGCTTCCGCGAGCTGGCGGACCGGCACCATGGCTGGGCGTGCTTCTACCAGGTGGGGCCGGGCGCGCTGCCGCGCTACCTGGACATGGGCCTCACGCTGCTCAAGCTGGGCGAGGAGGCCACCGTGCCGCTCCAGCACTTCAGCCTGGAGGGGCCGGAGCGCAAGGGCCTGCGCCACGGCATGCGCCACATGGAGCGCGAGGGCTGGGCCTTCGAGGTCCAGCCGCGCGAGGCCGTGCCGGAGCTGCTGCCCCAACTGCGGGCCATCTCCGACGCGTGGCTCGCGGAGAAGCACACGCGGGAGAAGGGCTTCAGCCTGGGCTGGTTCTCCCCGCGCTACCTGGAGCAGGGGCCGGTGGCGCTGGTGCGCAAGAGCGGCGTGCTCATGGGCTTCGCCAACGTGTGGGCGCCGGACACGAAGGAGGAGCTGAGCGTGGACCTCATGCGCTACCAGCCGGGCAGCCCCCACGGGGCCATGGACTTCCTCTTCACGTCGCTGATGCTGTGGGGCCGCCAGCAGGGCTTCCAGCGCTTCAACCTGGGCATGGCGCCCTTCAGCGGCTTCGAGGCGCGCGCGCTCGCGCCCATGTGGAACCGGCTGGGCGCGCTCCTGTTCCGGCACGGCGAGCACTTCTACAACTTCCAGGGGCTGCGCCAGTACAAGGAGAAGTTCCGTCCGGACTGGGCGCCGCGCTACCTGGCCTCACCGGGCGGGCTCGCGCTGCCGGGCGTGCTCGCGGGCGTGGCCTCGCTGGTGTCGCGCGGGCTGGGCGGGGTGGTGGCGAGATGAGGAAGCGCGCCACGTGGTTCGGCGTCGGGGCCGTGCTGGCGCTGGCGCTCGTCCTGGGGGCGCGCACGTGCGCGGCGCCCTCCGTCGCGCCGGCCCCGGTGGCGGTCTCCGAGCCCCAGCCTCCGGTGGCGCCGCGCGTGGAGACGCTGCACCCCGGAGGCCGCCTGGGCCACGTGACGGTGGTGACGCCCCCGGGGAGGCCCGGGACGGTGGTGCTCCTGCTGGCGGATGGGCCCGCGGAGCAGGGCAGGGCGCTGGAGCTGTCCCTGGCGCTGGCGTCGCACGGCGCGCTGGTGCTCGGGGTGGACGCCGGTGCCTACCTGCGGGCCCTGGAGAAGGGCACCCGGTGCGCGTATCCGGCGGGCGACCTGGAGGTCCTGAGCCAGGGCTACCAGCGGCACGCGGAGCTGCCCGAGTACCTGCACCCCGTCCTCGTGGGGGACGGCACGGGCGCGGCGCTGGCCTACGCGGCGCTGGCCCAGGCGCCGCCGGGCACGTTCCGGGGCGCGGTGAGCGTGGACTTCACGCCGGAGCTGACGACGTCCGCGGCCTTCTGCCCGGGCGCGGGGCTCGTGCGCTCGCGCGCGGACAAAGGCAGACGGGAGCGGCTCTCACCCGCGCGGGCGCTGAAGCAGCCGTGGGTGCTGCTCGGCGCGGAGAAGGATCCGGCCCATCCGGTGAAGGCGGCGCACGACTTCACCCGCGCCCTGACGACGGCCCGCGTGCTGACGGTGCCGGGGCCGGGGCTGGACCGCATGCCGGTGGACACGTGGCGGGGGGCGCTGCTGGCCGCGCATGACGCCGCCGCCGCGCCGCTCCCCTCGGAGTCGCTGCCGGCGCCGGACGCGGGCACCCCGGGGCTCTCCGGGGACACGTCGGTGGAGGGGCTGCCGCTGGTGGAGGTCCCCGCCACGCCGGAGCTCCCGGGCGACACGCTGGCGCTCTTCGTCACCGGCGATGGCGGCTGGGCCAGCCTGGACCAGTCGGTCTCCGAGTCGCTCGCCGCGCGGGGCATCCCCGTCGTGGGCTTCAACTCGCTGCGCTACTTCTGGAAGCGCCGCACGCCGGAGGAGACGTCCGCGGACGTGGCCCGCGCGCTGCGCCACTTCCTGGCCGCGTGGGGCAAGCAGCGCGTGGTGTTGCTGGGCTACTCGCGCGGCGCGGACGTGGTGCCGGCCATCGCCGCGCGCCTGCCGGAGGACCTGCGCGGGCGCGTGCGGCTGGCCGTGCTGCTCGCGCCCGGCAAGGAGGCGGAGTTCGAGGTGCACGTCACGGACATCTTCGGCGGCAAGGGCCGGCCCACGGCCGCGGTGCTCCCGGACGTGCGGGCGCTGAAGGGGACCCCGGTGCTCTGCGTCTACGGTGACGAGGAGCTGTCCGACAGCCTCTGTCCCACGCTGTCCGGCGTGCCCGGCGCCCGCGCCGTGCTGCTCAAGGGCGGACACCACTTCGACGGGGACTACGACGCCATCGCCCGGGTCGTCCTGCGGGAACTCGGTATGGCATTGCCCTGATGCTCCGGAGTCGGGGCCCGCGTCGGCTGGCGGACGGGTGATTGTCTTTGAAGGCCCATGCATTGACTTGCATGGGCGGACCCTCTACTTCGCACCGGCCCGGCCCTGGCGCCGGGCCTCGTGGGGGGTTCCAAACATGGTCCAGCAGTCGGCTCCCGTCGTCAGCACCGTCGAAGGACAGCTCCAAGGCGTCGTCGAGGAAGGGGTGTATGCCTTCAAGGGCATCCCCTACGCCCAGCCTCCCGTGGGCGCGCTGCGGTGGCGTCCTCCCGCTCCGGTCATTCCCTGGAAGCACCTGCGGCAGGCGTCCACGTTCGGCAAGTCCTCGCTCCAGTCGCGTGAGGGCTGCATCGCGGGCGGCGGCGGCGACCCGTACCCGATGGGCGAGGACTGCCTCTACCTCAACGTCTGGACGCCTCGCGTGGACCCCCAGGCGAAGCTGCCCGTCATCGTGTGGATCCACGGCGGCGCGTATGTGATTGGCGCCAGCGGCCTGCCCCCGTACGACGGCGTGCCCCTGGCGTCCCGGGACGCCATCCTCGTCACGCTCAACTACCGCCTGGGCCACCTGGGCTTCCTGGCCCACCCGGCGCTCCTGAAGGAGCCGGGCGGCGGCGCGGCCAACTTCGGCCTGTTGGACCAGGTCGCCGCGCTCCAGTGGGTGAACCGCAACATCGCGAAGTTCGGCGGGGACGCGGGCAACGTCACCCTCGTCGGCCAGTCCGCGGGCGCCAAGAGCGTGCTGTCCCTCTTCTGCATGGAGGCCGCGAAGCCCCTGTTCCACCGGGGCGTGGCGATGAGCGTGTACGGCCTGGACGAGATGCCGCTGGAGAAGGCGCGGGCCAGGGGCGAGGCGCTGATCCGCGGCATGGGCGTGGCGGACGGCGACGCGACGCCGGAGCGCCTGCGCCAGTTGCCCGCGGAGTCCTTCTGGCAGCAGCCGCCGGAGCACTCGCTGGCGCCGGTGGCGGTGTGCGGCGACAAGGTGCTGCCCCAGTCCATCCTGTCCACGTTCAAGGCGCAGCAGCAGGCGCGCGTGCCGCTCATCCTGGGCAGCACCAGCGACGACGTGAGCGTGATGGAGGCCATGGGGCGCGACCCCATGGAGATCCTCCAGGCGCTCCGGGACAACAACGTGCCCATCGGCCTGCTCTACCCGGGCGTGACGCCGGACGAGGAGCTGGCGCGGCAGGTGTGCCGCGACATCGTCTTCACGCTCATCCCCCGGCAGATCGCGGACCTGCACCACAAGGTCTCCGACGCGTGGCGCTTCTACTTCGAGTACACCGCCACCGGGCTGCGCCCGGAGTTCCCCGACGGCGTCCCACACGGCGCGGACATCCCGTACTTCCTGGACACGGTGGCCCGCTGCCCGCCCACCCAGGACGTGCTCACCGACGAGGACCGCGCGTACTCACGCCAGGTGAGCGGCTGGCTGCTCCAGTTCGCCCGCGCCGGAGCGCCCGCGCCCGCGACGGAGTGGCCCAGGCACCAGCAGGGGGAGGACCGCACCCTGCGCATGCAGCAGCCGCCGAAGGTGGAGCACAACTTCATGCAACTGCGCCTCAACGCCTTCCTGCTCGCCAGCGGCATCATCAACAGCCCGGAGAGCGGCGCGGGGAACAGGTCCGGCCCGCAGCGCAACGTCCGACACACGGGGGCCACGCCCCAGAAGAAGAACCGGCCCGAAGGCACGCCGTAGCCCCTGGACGCAGAAGGGCCCGGACGCGAGCGTTCGCGGCCGGGTCCCTCCTGCCTTCCTGCGCGGACAGGCTAGCTGCTGAAGAGCACCAGCACGAAGGTGCTCGACTGGGGAAGCTGGAACACGGTGCCCTGGCGCAGCGAGCCCTTGAAGAAGGGCGCCGCGTCGTAGGCGGTGGCGCCCTTCAGCGCCTCCTTGGTGGCCGCCGGCAGCCACCCGCCGTCCTCCACCTTCACCGTCAGCCGCGTGGGCTTCAGCGCGGCCTGGAGCGCCTGGGCCTCCGCGGCCGGGTACTCCAGCACCGCGAGGAGCTGCGTGTCCGTGGGGCCCAGCCCGCCGGGGATGCCGCGCGGAGACTGGCGCCACTGCACCGCCTGGGGGCGGCGCGGCAGCGTCACGGTCTTCTCCAGCGTCTCCAGGTCCGTTCCCGTCTTCGCCGCAGGCGCGGCCGTCTGTGTCGTCATGGTTGCACTCCCCCCTGAGGGCTTGTCGCAGGCCAGCGAAACACACCCTGTCAGCAGGGTGGTAGCCAGCGTGCGCCTAACGGCCACCGATGGGACGCGACGTCGCATTCTCGGGGCTCCCCTGGTCCCACGTCACGTGCCGCTGGAGCGTGCCGTAGTTGGTGTACTGGTGCCCCAGGCCCGTCTGCTCCAGCCGGCCGTTGGCCGCGTCCGGCGTGCCGGTGTTGATGTCCGCCTGGCCCGGGTTGAAGTTGTAGCGGTCCTCCGCGTGGAGCGTCATGTCCATCTCGAAGCGGGGCTTTCCGCCCGGCGTCTCCGGCGGATAGACCGTCACCGTCGCGCTGTTCCAGACGGAGTGGCCGCCAATCGCCTTCTGCCAGTTCTCCGTCTCCGGGTAGGGGAACTGCTCGCTGGAGCCCACGCCAATCTGCGAGCCGGTGATCTGGAACGTCACCGGCTTGCCCGCGAGCGACGGGTCCTGGGCGATCATCTGGTTGTAGGTCGCCTCCGCCGCCTGCTGCGTGTCGCGCGTGGAGTTGGTGAGCACCGCCTGGCCGGCGGGGTCCGTGCTGACGAAGCGCTCGTAGTCGAAGTGCCGGTCCGCCCCGTTGCCGTGCAGGAAGTGGTCGTACGTGTCCAGGCCGTCCGGGATGTCGTTGTGCGGCACGCCCGGGATGCCCTGGACGGCGCGCGCGGCGTTGAGCTTCAGCTCCCACTCCGCCCGCGCCGCGTAGTCACCCAGGCCCGGGCTCTCCGTGGGGATGGGGTTCGGGTCGTTGGGGTCGTTGGGGTTCTGCAGGAAGCCGTTGTCGTGGTGGATGTCCGGACGCCGGGGAGGACCCACCTGGTAGTCCGCCACCGTGGCGCCGTTCGTCTGCACCGCCGTGCCGGACGTGCCCACCGGGGTGGGCGTGGCCGCGGGCGCGGGCGTCCCCAGCGCGGGGCCTCCCCGCCGGGCGGCCGGAGCGGACTCGAACGTATCCGCGGGACGCCGCGCGACCGGCGCCGCCGGGGGCGGCGGGGTGGGGCGCACCTGCGGGGTCAGCGCCTGCTGCACTCGCGCGGCGATGGCGCCGCCAATCGACTCACCGATTCTGGACATGTCGGGTCTCCCCCTCGAACCACCGAGACGGTGGACGTTGATGGATTATCGACCCTCGCCGCCCGCAGTTGCGGCCTTTCCATGCCTACATCCACCCCCAGCGTGGGCCTCAGCGCCGGGTCCGGTAGCGGTCCACGGCGGCCAGGAGCACCTCCGTGCGCACCGGCTTGCCCAGCAGGCCCACCGTCCCCGGCGGGGCCGCCTGGAGGTCCGGGTCCGCGGTGAGCGCCAGCACCGGCAGCCGCGACGTGAGGCCCAGGGTGCGCAGCCGGGTGAGGAAGCGCTGGTCCTCCGGGTTGCGCAGCATCAGGCTCAAGAGCACCAGCGAGGGGATGTCCGGGAGCCGGGACAGCACGTCCATCGCCTGCGGCGCCGTGGCCACGGACAGCACCGTGTAGCCCTCCAGCACGAGCAGGGCCGCCAGCGCCTCGCGCAGGTCGTCATGGCTTTCGACCACCAGCACGGTCGAAGGTTTGTCCAGGGCAACCACCGTCAAACCATATACCGCCAGATCCCCGGGGCGTCCGCACCCCGGGGATTGGACCTGGGGACAGGGGTGGACGCCTACGCGCGAGCCTTGGGGCTGAGCTGGGGCTTGAGGATGACCTTGGTGTAGCCGTCCTTGCGTGCGTCGAACTTCCTGTACGCGTCCGGCGCGTCGTGCAGCGGCAGGCGGTGGCTGACGATCATGCTCGGCCGGGCGCGGCCCGCGATGATGAGGTCCCTCAGGAAGTGGTTGTAGCGCTTCACCGGCGTCTGGCCGGTGCCCACGGTGATGCCCTTGTCGAACACCTGGGCCCAGGGCAGCGGGTAGATGCCCTGCCTGGCGTTCTCGTCCGGCGCGCCGGGGTCCGGGGCGATGTAGACGCCGATGACGCCGATGGAGCCCGTGGGGTTCACCAGCTCCACCAACTGCTCCAGCACCTGGGTGGGCTTCTCCCTGCCGCCGTGCGCGTCCGCGCCCCGGATGTCGCGAGACTGGTAGCCCACGGCGTCGATGCCGCACATCACGCCCAGGGCCTTCTCCTCACCGGGGCGCAGCGCGCCCATGATGAGCGGGTTGTTGCGGCGCAGGTCGACAATCTGCTTCACCGGGTCGCCCTTCGTGAAGTCGATGGGGATGGCGCCCATCTCCTTCACCTTGGCCAGGCGCTCCGGGACGCTGTCCACCACGTAGACCTCCGAGGCGCCGCGCAGGAGCGCGCAGTAGCCGGCGAGCAGGCCCACCGGCCCCGCGCCGAAGACGGCCACGGTGGCGCCCGGGCGCACGTTCGCGAGCTCGGTGCCGTGGTACGCGGTCGGGAACACGTCCGACAGGAGCAGGAAGTCGTCCTCCAGGTCGTCGCCCGGCTGTCCGGGGAGCTTCAGGCAGTTGAAGTCCGCCCAGGGCACCCGGAGCAGCTCCGCCTGCCCGCCCAGGTACGGGCCCATGCCCGCGTAGCCGTAGCCCGCGTGCGGGGCGTCCGGGTTGGCCACGAGGCACGCCTCCGTGCGGCCACGCACGCAGTCGAAGCAGGTGCCGCAGGCGATGTTGAAGGGCAGCACCACGCGGTCGCCCTTCTTGATGCTCCTGACGCCGGGGCCCACCTGCTCCACGACGCCCATGTTCTCGTGGCCGAACACCTGTCCGGCCTTGGACGCGGTGCGGCCCTCGTACATGTGCAGATCACTTCCACAGATGCCGGCGGAGGTGACGCGGATGACGCAGTCGGTGGGAGACTCCAGCTTCGGATCCTCGACCTCCTCCACCTTCACCTGGTTGTTCTCTTTGTAGACGACGGCGAGCATGGGCCTCTCCCGGGTTGGGCTGTGACGCGGCCCACCAAAAGTGGGATGCGCCGCGTCCAGCGGAAGGGGCCGGGGAGGGAGCGCGCCCGGCCGCCCCGTGCAGGCGTGCAGGGCGGGCGCGCGTCCAAGCCCTCTTCAGTGCGCCATCACCACCGGCGCCTCCGCCGGGGACACCAGCGACTGGCGCTCCCACGCGCGGCTGCGCCAGCGCAGCCACATGGCCAGGCCGCGCGTCCATTCATCCGCGGCCACCGCCAGCCACACGCCCGCGAGCCCCAGGTGCAGGTGGAACACCAGGTAGTAGCCCAGGGGCAGGCTCATACAGACCATGGAGATCATCGCCATGATGACCGGGAAGGTGGCGTCGCCCGCGGCGCGCAGCGCGTTCACCAGCACCAGGTTGAACGAGCGGCCCGTCTCCAGCAGCAGGCTCAGGACGAGCACCTGCGAGGTGAGCCGCAGGATGTCGCCGTCCTGCGTGAAGAGGCGGATGAGCGGCTCGCGCAGCAGGATGGCCGTCACGTCCACCGCCACCGTGATGCCGATGCTCCACTTGAGGCTCTTGAGCACGCGCGCGTACGCGTCCTGCGACCGCTTCGCGCCCACGAGCCGCCCCACGAGGATGGACGTGCCCATGCCGATGGCCAGGCTGCACAGGAACACGTACTGGGACATGGCGTTGGCGTACTGCCGCGACGCCAGCGCCACCGGGCCCAGGTACGTCACGTAGTACAGGAACACCGTCTGGCACGCGTGGTACGTCATCTGCTCCACTGCGGACGGCACGCCCACGCGCAGGATCTTCCGCGCGTACTCGCGCGTCAGCGCCACGAAGTGCCCGGGCCGCATCTTCACGTCCATCACCCGCCAGAGCATCCACGCGAAGACGCCCACCGCCGCCGCGCGGCTGAAGACGGTGGACATGGCCGCGCCCGCCACGCCGTGCGCCGGCATGCCGAAGTGCCCGAAGATGAGCACCCAGTTGCCCGCCACGTGCACCACGTTCATGCCCAGGGCCACGTACATGGACTGCCGCGTGAAGCCGTACGTGCGGATGAGGCTGGAGAAGACGTTGATGAGCGCCTGGAGGAACAGGAAGCCGCCCGCGATGTGCCAGTAGGTGCTCGCGTACGCCAGCGTCCGGGGCTCCAGGTTCATCCGCCCCAGGATGGCGTCCGCGGACAGCAGCAGCCCGCCGCTCACGGCCAGGCCCAGCAGGAAGTTCATCGTGATGGCCTGCGCCGCGATGCGCGCCGCCTCCGCGCTCCGCTTCGCGCCAAGGTACTGCGACACGACGATGGACGCGCCGTGGCTCACCACCTCCATCACCAGGATGCAGATGAAGACGTACTGGTTGACGACGCCCACCGCGGACACGGCGGCGTCCGACACGCCGCTGAGCATCAGCGTGTCCGCCGTGCCCATCAGCATGAAGAGGAAGATTTCGAAGAAGATGGGCCAGGTCAGGCGGAACAGGCCCGGCTCCCGGGAGGGCGTCGGCTCGACTTCAGTGGGCATGGAGGCGTCGCGTCAGGTGGACCCACTGTGCGCGCGCGATCCCTCGATTTCAACCGGAAGCCCCCGCGCCGGCTGCCTGCCCGCCGCGGGTGCTTTGAGCTGAAAGCGTGAGAGCGGCACCTACGGCGCGGTCAGCCGCTCCACGGTGTCGACCAGGTCCCTGAGGGAGAAGGGCTTCTTGAGGAAGCCGGCCCACTGCTGTTCCTCCATCTTGGCCCTGGGCGGCTGGATGGCGCTCATGACGAGGATGGGGAAGCGGTGGGTGCCGTCCTTGCGGATGGCGTCGATGGTCTCGTAGCCGTTCATCACCGGCATCATCACGTCGATGATGGCCAGGTCGGGCGTCTCCTCCTTGAGCCGGGCCAGCGCCTCGCGGCCGTTGCCGCAGATGACGACGCGCAGTTGTTCCTCTTCCAGGATGGCCTGGATGGCTTCGGCGATGTCCAGCTCATCGTCCACGACGAGCACGGTCTTCATGAACGCCTCCGCCGGGACGTGCCCGCCGGAGCCTTCTTCGCGGCCGGCTTCTTCTTCGCGGGCGCCTTGCGGCCCTGCTTCTTCTTCGCGCCCAGGGGCGCCTTCACGCGGCTCGGCTGGGCGGCCGCTCCGGCGGACAGGCGCGCGTGGCCGGTGAGGATGCTCTCCGCGCTCTCGAAGGTGCCCGCGACCTCGATGCCCTGTTCGCTGATGGAGAACTCGCGGATGCCGCTGTCGTAGGCGCTCTCCCGCATCTTCATGATGGAGAGCAGCCGGTAGAGCTGCGAGCGCAGCTCCACGTAGCGCACCAGGATGACGTTCTCCACGGTGGACGCGGCCTCCGGCTGGGGCATGTCCACGCCGGGGCTGAAGAGGGGCGTCTCATCCGAGTACAGCGTGGTGACGTCCATCATCCGCAACTGGTGCGTGAGCGCGGAGAAGAAGCGGCCCAGGCGGTCCGGGTACACCGCCGCGGAGCGGAAGCCGGACACGCCGTCGATGAACAGGCGCAGCCGGTCCACCTTGCGCTCCTCGATGCGCTCCAGGAGCTTCTCCGCCAGCGAGTCCATGTTGTGCTCCAGCGGCGGCTGCCACTGGATTTCGATGAGGCCCTCGTCCACGTACTTCTGGAGGTCCCCCATGCCGGTGCCCTCCGCCTTCTCGATGAGGCGGGGGGGCGTCTCGAAGAAGCCGAAGTAGACACCCGGCTGGCCCTCGCGCGCGCCCTGGAGGAGGAAGTGCAGGCCCAGCAGCGTCTTGCCCGTGCCGGGCGCGCCCAGCAGCAGGGTGGTGGAGCCGGACAGCAGGCCGCCCCGGAGCGCGTCGTCCAGGCGGGGGATGCCGAAGGACATGCGGATGCGGTCCTCGCGCCCCTCCGCCGCGGGGTGCGCGAACTGCACCTCCGTGCGCGGGTGGATGACCATGCCCTGGTTGCTGATCTCCACCTCGTGGCGGCCCAGCAGGGACGGTCCGCCGCGGAACTTGATGGCGATGAGCTCGCGCACCGCGCGGGGGCCGTGCAGCCACAGCGACAGCTCGAAGATGCCGTCCACCGCGGTGTTCTCCGGGTGGATCTCCCCTTCATGGTGCGGGGAGAGCAGCAGCGTGGTGCAGCCCAGGATGCTGCTGAAGGTCTGCAGGTCCTGCAGGAAGCGCTTGAAGGAGAGGTCCGAGCGGGCGAACTCCTTCGCCGCGTCCATGCCGTCGATGATGAGCAGCGTGGTGCCGTGGGCCTGGGCGTTCTTGCGCAGGAGCTCCAGCAGGCCCTTGAGCCCGTCGCGCTCCAGGTCGCGGTAGCCGCTCAGGTACTGGAGCCGGTCCGGGATGACGCTGTCGTCGTAGAACGTCATCTGCGACAGGTTCTCCAGCATGCGCCCGTGCGACTCCGACAGCAGCGTCACGTAGAGCGCCTTGCCGCCGTTCTTCACGTGCTGGAAGGCAATCTGGTTGGCCAGCACCGTCTTGCCGGAGCCCGGCGGCCCGATGATGGCGTAGGACGAACCCTGGATGAGGCCGCCCTTGGTGATGAAGTCCAGCCGGGGGACGCCGGTGATGAGCCGCTTCGCCGGGCTCTTGCCTTCGCCGGACCTTTTGCTCCCGTCCGCGTCTTCGCTGTTCGACACGAATCCTTCTCCTCTTGAGACGTCAGTACCGCTGGGTGCGATGCAGTGGGAGCCTCAGCTCGAAACACGCGCCCTGGCCCAGGGCGCTCTTCACGGTCAACGTGCCGTCGTGCGCGGCGGCGATCTCCTGGGCCAGGTAGAGCCCCAGCCCCAGCCCGTCGAAGCGGCCGCCGGAGGGCACGCGCTCGAAGCGGCGGAAGATGCGCGCCTGGTCCTCCGGGGCGATGCCCACGCCGTGGTCCTCCACGGCGAGCACCGCGTGGTCCTCCTGCGTGGACAGGCGGACCTTCGCGGGCCGGTCCTCGCCGAACTTGATGGCGTTGGACAACAGGTGACCCACGGCCTGCTCCAGCATGCGGCGGTCGCCGAAGAGCAGGACGGGCGCGTCCGGCAGCTCCGCCGTCAGCGCCACGTTCGCGCTGCGGGCCGGGGCCTGGAAGCGCTCCACCTGCTCGCGCACCATCTGGGAGAAGTCCACGGTGTCCACCACCAGGGCCACGTCCTGCGTGGACAGGCGCGACACGTCCGCCAGGCTGTCCACCAGGCCCTGGAGCCGGGTGAGCTGGCGCACCGCGGGGGCCAGGCGCTTCCGCATCAGGTCGCCCGTGTTCGCGTCCCCCCGCACCATCTCCACCGCGCGCTCCAGGTTGAGGCGCAGCACGGTGAGGGGCGTCCTCAGCTCGTGGCCGGCGACGCGGAGGAACCGGTCTCTCGCGCGCACGGCGTCCCGGGCGCGGGCCTGCAGGCGCAGGAGCGCCTCGATGTTCGCGAGCAGCTCGTCCTCCGCCAGGGGCCGCGTCCAGTACGCGTCCGCGCCCTGGGCCAGGCCCCGCACGCGGTCCTCGCGCTTGACGGAGACGGACGACAGGTGGGCGATGAGCAGGTCGTGCGTGGCCTCGTCCGCGCGCAGGCGGCGGCACACCTCGTAGCCGTCGATGTCCGGCATGTGCACGTCCAGCAGCACCAGGTCGGGCAGCCCCTGGGCCAGCCGGAGCGCCTCGCGTCCTCCCGTGGCCTCGAGGACCTGGTAGCCACCCTGCTTCAGGGTGAGGCTCAGCAGGTACAGCGTCGCCGGGTCGTCATTGACGTTGAGGACCGTGACAGCAGTGCGACCGGTGTGGGCGTTGTTGGCGTCGGAGGAGTTCACGGGCGGTGCACCGGAAACAGTGGGGGCGCGGGCGGCGAATGGAACCACCCGCATCGAAAAAGATTGGCGCGAGTGCGCTGTGCGCCCCGCCGGGTGTTGCCCGCAGGACGGATCCGGCGCTGGAGACGTCCGCCTTTCCCCAGGCGGGCCTGCGGGAACGGGGTGGCGGACACACCGCGGGGCCGTGAAGGCGGCCATGGGCTCGCTGCTCCGGTTCGACCCCGCCGCCGCCGACGGTGCGCTGATCAGGGCACGGCTTCCAGGCGGAACTGCTGGCAGTCGTTGTTGGACCAGACCCACTGCTGGACGGTGGCCCCGTCGCCGCTGCTCCAGCAGTTGCTCACGTCCAGCACCTTGCCGCTGTGGCGGGCCTCGAAGCGGGTGTAGCCGCCGCTGGTGGCCACCGGCTTGAACTGCTGGTTCGCGCCGCCCGCCCAGGACCACTGCTGCACGCGCGCGCCGTCCGCCTGGCCCGCGTCCGCCACGTCCACCGCCTTGCCGCTGTAGCGCGACACCAGCCGCGAGTAGCCGCTGTCCGTGGCCACCAGCGACCACTGCTGGCTGGCGCCGGTGTGGCACGTCCACTGGTGCAGCCCGGCGCCGTCCGCCGTGGACGGGCCCACGATGTCCACGCACCTGCCGGTGGCCTTGTTGACCAGCCGGTACCAGGGCCCCTGCGGGCTGGACGTCCCGCCCCACTGGAAGGACGCCACCGAGCGCGGAGGCAGCGTGTACTCGAAGGCCTGGCCGTTCCAGCGGACCTTGAAGGACAGCGTGGCGCCGTCATTCGAGTTCAGCGCGATGAGTGCGCGCGAGCCGTCCGGGTTGCGGAAGGCGAGCGTCTCGATGTTGTTGTTGCCCAGCGACGTGGCGCCCACGCGCACCGCGCCCGGCCGCACCACCTTCGCCAGGTGCGCCCACGCGTAGTACTCCTCGTTGCGCGTGTACGTGCCGTTGGCGTTGTCCACGGTGAACATGCCCCGGCAGTCCGCGCAGCCGCCCACGCGCGGCCCGTGGTTCGGATCCAACGCCAGGTTCCAGTAGAAGGACGTGCGCGACCAGTGGCGCAGCGGCCCGAAGAGGTTGTTCCGCAGCGCCCACTCCAGGTTCGCCGCGGCGTTGGTGGCCCAGAAGCCGCCGGTGCACTCCGTGAAGTGCACCTCCCTGGCGGGGTACGCGTCGTGGAAGGCGGACTGGACGCTGTAGCTGCCCTCGGGGCTCTCGTAGCAGTGGTAGGCCACGCCCGCGACGGCGCCCTGCGCCTGACCGCCGTTGTAGGCCATCACCTCGTGCGGGTAGCCCGCGGGGCCGGAGCCGTCGTACCAGTTGTGGTCCCACGCCAGCAGCTTCACGCCGCTGAAGCCCGCGGCGTTGAGCGCGGGGCGCAGGTGCTGCGCCGCGAAGACGGACTGATCGTTGGACTCCATCTGCATGGTCGCGTAGCCGCCGTTGGCGTTGTGCGGCTCGTTCTGGAGGCTCAGCGCGTGGATGGGCACGCCGTTCGCCTGGTAGGCCTGCACGAAGCGCACGAAGTAGCTCGCGTAGGTGCCGTACAAATCGTTGCGCAGGTATCCGCCGCCGGTGAGCGAGTTGTTGAACTTCATCCACGCGGGCGCGCTCCACGGCACCGCGAACACCTTCACCTCCGGGTTGATGGCGCGCGCCTGCTTGAGCAGCGGCAGGATGTACGCCGTGTCGTGGCCCACGGAGAAGTCGTTCAGGTCACAGCAGGTGTCGTCGTAGGTGTAGTTGGCGCGAGCGAAGTCGGACGCGCCCATGGGCAGGCGGATGGCGCTCTGGCCCGCGCCCGCGCTCACGCTGAACAGGTCGTTCATGATGGCCGTGCGCTGCGGCGAGTTGAAGATGAGCCACGCGGACGAATCCGTGAGCGCGCCGCCGAACCCGTCCAGGGTCTGGTACGTGACGCCGTCGTTCACGTCGATGGCCGTCGCGCTGCCCGTCTCCGGGCCGAACGCCTTGTCCGCCTCCGCGTTGAGCTTCTTCGCCAGCGCGCTGCCTGACGTCGTCGTCAGCCACACCCGCACGGTCTCGTTCGCCGCGCTCGCGGCGGGCGGCAGGAGGGCGGAGGCGGCCAGCAGCAGGCCCTGCAGGGGGACACGAGACAACCAGGAGGACATGGGGGCTCCAGACACCAAGGGGGGAGCCCCGCAGTCTATCCAGATTGTTCTGTCATGACTTGGTAATCATGGATGTCTGGGCCTGGGGCGGAGCCTCGGGAAGGGCCTCCAGGCGGCGGACGGCGGCGGTGTGGAGCACGGTGATCTGGCGCGCCAGCCGCTCCAACTGGGACTGGAGCAGGGGCGCCTCGGCGGCCATCGCCGCGCCGGCCGCGTCCGGGGTGGGGACGTTCCAGCCGATGAGGACGTCGAAGGCGGGCAGGGGGCTGGGGCGGCGCCCATGGTGCACCGCGTCCGCCAGGTCCTCCATGCTCGCGTCCATGGCGCGCGCGTAGCGTGACAGGGCCTCCTGCACCGCCGGGGTGGAGGGCACGGAGCGCCGCGAGGCGAGCAGGGTGCAGACGGCGGCGAACCGGCGGGTGAACGCGAGCAGCGTCATCAGCGGCTCCACCGTCTCCGTGCGCCAGCGCGGCTCATTGAGCAGGCGCTGGAAGGACGTCTCCGCGTTGATGGTGGCCAGCCCCAGCTTGCGGCGCGCCTCCGCGAGCGCGGTCGGGTCCGGCGGCCCGCCCTGCTGCCACGCGCGGGCCAGCACGGCGAAGAACTCACGGTCCGCGCGCAGCGCGTCCGCCAACTGCGCCGGGAAGCGCTGCTCCTCCGAGCGCTGCCACAGGAAGAAGGTGCCCGCGAGCGCCAGCCCGCCGCCGATGAGCGTGTTGACGATGCGCACGGTCGCCAGCGTCCAGTCCCCGCTGCCCAGCTCCGCCAGCAGCACGAAGGTGAGCGTGGCGAAGATGGTGAACAGCCCGTAGTTGAGCGGGATGAGGCTCACGCACAGGGCCGCGGTGCAGAAGAGCAGGCCCATCATCGCGCGCGGGTCCTGGAGCCAGGACGCGACGGCGATGGCCAGCAGGCCGCCCACCACCGTCCCCAGCACCCGTTGCAGCGCCTTGAGGAAGGTGGGCCCGGTGTACGGCTGCATGATGGTGAGCACGGTGAGGGTCACCCAGTAGCCGTGGTTCGGACGGAACACGCTGGCGATGTAGACCGCCGCCGTGGTGGTGATGCCCACGCGCAGCGCGTGCCGCAGCACCTCCGAGTCCAGCGTGAGGTGCGCGCGCACGGGGTCCCCCAGGGACACGTGCGACTCCTCGGCCAGCGCGCGTGCGGGAGGCGGGGCCTGGGGGAAGGGGCCGGGCAGCCGGCACGCGGTGTCCAGCGCCACGTCCGCGCGCTCGCGCATCTCCGTGAGCAGCCGCGCGATGTCCGTCAGCCGCGCCCGCTCCAGCCGCGTGACGAGCCCGCGCGCGTCCAGGTCCCCGACCGCGTCCTTCAGCGCGCGTCCGTCCCACTCCGGCTGGGGCCTGCGGCTGCGGCCCTCCTGCTCCACCAGCCGCACCAGGTCCCGGGCCGTGTTGGCGCAGTCCAGCAGCGCCACCGCCACCGCCGCGCGCGGGTCTCCCACGGGGCCGCTCACCGGCGGGCCCAGGCTCTCCAACTGCTCGCCCAGGGCGATGAGCCCCATGAACATCGCGTCCGCGGACTCCAGCAGCACCAGCAGCCGCTCGCCCCGGCCGCGCTCACCCCGGCCCTGGCGCGTGGCCGCGAGCGTGGTGCGCGCCACCTCCAGCGTCTCGCGGATGCGCCCGTGCTGCTGTTGGATGAGCGCCTGCCACGCGTCCTCGCGCGCGCCCTGGACCGCGCGCGACAGCCCCTCCGCGTAGTCCGCCACCGCGTCGAAGCACGCCGCCACCGCCTTGCGCGCGGGCCGGTAGGGGCGGATGGGCCAGAGCACCAGCGACAGCAGCATGGCCCACGCGGAGCCGCCCAGCACCGCCACGCCGGACTCCAGCGCGTGCAGGGCGGTGGGCGCCGGCAGGCCCAGCGCGATGACGAAGGTGGTGGCGGCGATGTTGCCGGTGAGGTTCGCCGCGGCGCCGTACACGCCCGCGAAGCTCCACGCCGTCACCCACAGCAGGGTGGCGGGGATGGCCAGGGCCGGGTGCATTCCCGCCAGGCCCCCCATCACCGCGGACACCGCCGCCGCCAGCGCCGTGCCGCCCATGGCGCGGAAGCGGGCGTGGTAGGAGCCGCCCTTGTCCACGAAGGACGTGTTGAAGCCGCCCACCGCCAGCCACAGGGCGCCGGGGAGGTGCAGCGCGGTGCCCACCACGGTGGGGACGAAGAACGCGAGCGCGGCGCGCAGGCCCGACTTCACCGCGGGCCGCACGGGCGCGAAGCGGGCCACGGCCTTCGCATGGTCCAGGAGCTGACGGTGGAGCACGCCTCCCCCTTAGAGCAACGCCCCAGGCCGGGCCACCGGAATCCGGGACCGGTGCCGTGGGGGCGTCACTCGCGCGCCCGGCTCAGTGCGGGGCGGGGGCGGGCTCGCGCGTGGGCGGACGCGCCGTGGCCCGGGGCTCCACGCCCAGGCCGTGGCGCCGGGCCGCGGTGTCCACGATGCGCTGCACGAGCGCCTCGTAGCCCAGGCCGCGCTCCTTCGCCCCCATGGCCACCTCGCACTGGGTCTCCAGGTAGGGGTTGGGGTTCACCTCCAGGAGGTAGGGTTCGTTGGTGCGGGCGGACACGCGGAAGTCGATGCGCGCGTAGTCGCGCAGCTTGAGCGCGCGGAACGCCGTGACGGCCGCGCGCTCCATGCGGCCGCGCAGCTCGTCCGACAGGTCCGTGGGCAGCACCAGGTGCGGGCTGCCCGGCGTCTCCGGGCCGAACTTCACCTCGCGGTTGGCGATCTTCATCCGCTTGCGGTTCCACCGCGAGCCGAAGTCCAGCTCCACCACCGGCAGGACCTCGGGCGCCGCCGTGTCACCCACCACGCCCACGTACAGCTCGCGGCCCTCGATGTACTCCTCCGCCAGCGCCTCGTCGTCGTACTCCTGGCGGATCTTCTTCACCCGCCGGGCCAGCCCCTCCATGTCCTTCTCCACCCCCAGGCCCATGGAGGCATCCGAGCGCGCGGGCTTCACCACGTCGTAGAGGCGGTAGGCGTAGTTGAACGCGCGGCCTGCCTCGTCTTGAAGGAGATGCCCTTCGCCTCCAGCTCCGCGTGGAGCTGCGCGATGTAGCGCTCCAGGGGCGTGCCGCCCAGCCGCAGGGACAGGTCCTTGATGCGCGCCTGGAGCAGCGCCTCGCGCCGGGGCGACAGCCGGCCCCGCTCCGCGCCCTCGGTGGGATGCTTCTCGCGCAGGACGCGGGACTCGGCCTGGGGGGAGGTCATCATCCCCTCCAAGGTGGGACCGGGACCCGGCGGAGGACAGCCCGCCCTCTGCCCCTCGGCAGGCGGCCGGCCGGGCGCCCGCGCGGATGCCGGAGGCCCGCTTCACCGCCTGAAACACGAAGGGGATCCGGGCTGCGTGCCCCGGATCCCCTCGTGTGTCAGCTCAGCTCAGGTGCCGCTCACTGGACGGTGAACACCAGGTCGTCGCGGTCGTTGTACTCGCCGGAGATGCACGCGCTGGTCGGGGTGCCGGTGCCGTAGCGGAACTGCGCGCGCACGGCCTGGTTGGTGCCGGAGGGCAGCGTGTACGTGGCCGAAATCGTCTGCAGGTTCGCGGCCGACGGCGTGACGGAGGTGATCAGCGTCCAGGTGGGCGTCGTCGCGCTGGCGTTGGCCGTGTAGTACAGGTCCAGCCGGTCCGACGCGGGGTTGGCGTAGGCCCAGAGGGTGGCCTCCACCTTCACCTGCTTGCCCGCGGCGAAGTTGGAGCCGTCCACGGTGGACACCTTCAGGGCCTCCAGGGACTCGTCGCTCTTGTAGGTGCCGGTGCTGCCGTCCTTGCACGTGGCGCGCAGCGTGTTGGGGGTGTTCAGCTCCGGCCCGCGGGTGCCGCGGCCGTTGAAGAGCGTGCCGCTGTCGCAGGTGGCCGCCGCCGCGCTGCAACGCACGGTCATGAACGTGGCGTCGTAGGTGCCGGACGTGGACACGTTGGCCACCGTCACCGTGCGCGCCGCCGTGACGGTGTTGTTGCCCGCGCTGTCATACGCCTTCGCCGCCACCGTGTGGCTGCCGTTGGCCACCGTGCGGCTGTCCCACGCGTAGCTGTACGGCGACGCGAAGGACGTGCCCTTCACCGCGCCGTCCACCAGGAACTCCACCCGGCTGACGCCCACGTTGTCGCTGGCCGAAGCGGTGAGGCTGGTGGTGCCGTTCACCGTCGCGCCGCTCGCCGGAGCGGTGAGCGACACGGTGGGAGGCGTGGTGTCCGTGGGCATGCCCGGGATGGAGCCCTTGCCCAGCTCCGCCAGGTACGCGGCGCCGATGCGCGCGAACTTCAGCGCGTGGTTGGCGGTACCCCCGGTGGTGCCGTCCGTGCTGTTGGCCAGCGTGTCGTTGGCCGTGTGGATGTAGGGGTTCTCCTGGTTCAGGTCGTACCGCGCCTCGAACGGCATGGACGCCGGGTAGCCCTGGGCGTGCCACGACGCGTGGTCCGAGCACCCGTAGCCGCACGTGATGTTGGCGCGCGTGTAGCCCGTGTACGTGTCGATGAGGCTGCCCAGGAACGCGTTCTGCGCCGCGTTGGTGTTGTCCGTGACGAGCGAAATGTCCACCGTGGAGCCGCGGTAGTTCGTCATGTCCAACTGGAGCACGCCCACCACGTTGGTGTTCGCGCTCTTGTGCGCCTGCGCGATGGCCTGCGAGCCGTAGAGGCCCACCTCCTCCGCCGCGTACGCCATGAACTTCACCGTGCGCGCCGGCTTGTAGCCCTTGGCCATGGCCACGCGGAACACCTCCGACAGCGTGGCGACACCGGAGGCGTCGTCATCCGCGCCCGGCGCCGTCGCCGTGGGGCGGCTGGAGGAGCCCACGGTGATGTTGATGGAGTCCAGGTGGCCGCCAATCACCACCACCTCGTCCGGGTAGACGGTGCCGGTGATGGTGGCGATGACGGACGGCTGCGTCCAGCCGGAGTGCGTGTACAACTGCACGCTCACGTCGCTGCGCCCGCTGGCGTAGGACTCCCACGTCGTCTTCAGCCAGTCGGCCGCCTGCGTGCCGCCCGTGGAGTTGTTGTAGTAGCGGTTCGTGTAGCTGGAGAGCTGGGTGATGGCGCTCCGGATGCTGGCCTCCTGGAGGCCGGAGAAGAGCGAGTTGACCACCGCCGCGTTGTCCATCGTGTAGCTGACCAGCGGCTGCGCCGGCTGCGCGGGCGTGAGCTGGGCGAGCGCCTCCTCCTGCGTGTCGTGCGCCATGTAGCCCGCGCAGCGGTGATACTGGGCATGCATGACGGCGGACACGTCGCCCAACTGCGACTCGGTGAGCTTGAGCACGCTCACCCCGTTCGCCTCGCGCACCAGCGTGGGCGTGCCCACGCCGCGGAACGACGAGCGCACCGTGCCCGCCGCGTCCGAACCGATGGTGATGAAGACCTCCCGGTCACGCGGCGCTTCGGCGGAGGCGGTGGCGCAACACAGCGACACGACGACGGGGACCACTCTCTTCAAACGCATGTTCCGCTCCGATTCCAGGCGAGGGGCGCACTGACGGGGGGCACGACCAAGGACCCCCCACGCTCAAGTCCGGGCCGTCTGGCCAGACCTCGTGGGTTGGGAGCGCATCCTGTGGAATTCAAGACACTGCCGTCAAGGCGGAGAGCAGCGTGAAACAGGATGAGACAGGTTTTTCCGCCAACGATGACGCACGCGGGCCACGGCCGGACGCGCCGCGGAAGGGCTCACGCGGGTGTCACGACGGATGATTGGAAATTGGGAAACGGAGAGGGGGAGACCGCGGGGGCGGGCGGCCTTCAGGTCTGCAGGTTCATGGACAGCGAGCGGCCGGCCGCGAACCGGGGCTCCGCCTGGAGCTTCTCCAGGACGCGGTCCGTGGCGATGAGCGTCACCTGGGGCAGGAGGCCCGGCTCGCTCATCCACTTCACCGCGCCCAGCAGGTGCTGGGCCTTGATGAACTCCAGGACGGAGGTGTGGAAGGCCTTGCCCTCTTCACGCCACTCCTGGGCCAGCTCCGCCCGGCCGCGCCGCTCCTGCGCCAGGGGCGCCCGGGCGGCCTTCGGCGTACGCCGCTTCGGGGACTGCTCTTCACGGGGCAGGACGATGATTTCGATGAACATCGCGGCACCCTCCTGAAGGCAAGAACAGCGAAGTGGCGCGGACTATCGCACGAACCTGCGTCGTCCTGACGCCGCGCGCCCGTGCTTTTGTGGAAGTCGCTGCCGCTTTCACGACTTCCCGGGCGCAGCCGCCTTGACATGCGCGAATTGCCGCTCTGATGGTCGCGGGAGCGCGAGGTGTTGAACGACACCCGACACGCCCATCACGGGAGGCAGACCATGGAACTGCACCACGGCCGCATGTTCGACCACGTCCACCTCCAGGTCCGGGACCTGGAGGCAAGCAAGCGCTTCTACCGCGCGGTGCTGGAGGTGATGGGCATCCCCGTTTTCAACGAGAGCGAGCGGCACCTGGCCGCGGACGAGCTCTTCCTCAGCAACGACCGCGAGCCCACCGCGCGCGTGCACCTGGCCTTCCAGGCGAAGGACCGGGAGATGGTGCACCGCTTCCACCAGGCGGCGCTGGCCGCGGGCGGCCGTGACAACGGGGCGCCGGGGGAGCGCTCCTACCACCCGGGGTACTACGCGGCCTTCGTGCTGGATCCGGACGGCAACAACATCGAGATGGTCCACCACGGGCCCGCGAAGCGCTCGGCGCCGTCCGTCGTCTACACCTGGTGACGGGGCGCGAAAAGGCACGGGGGCCCCCGGCGTGGACCGGGAGCCCCCATGTCACGGCCCTCTGGCCGCGCGCGTCTTGACTAGCGCGCCGTCAGGGCCCGGCCCCGCACCTGCTTCGCGGACGGGGCGGAGGGGCTGGCGGCCACCGGGGACACGACGTTGAAGACCAGGTCGTCGCGGTCGTTGTACGAACCGGACACGCACGCGCTGGTCGGCGTGCTGCTGAAGCGGAACTGCGCGCGCACGGCGTGGTTGCCGGTGGTGCTGCCCACGGTGACGGGGAAGGAGAACGTCTTCAGCCCCACCGCGGTGCAGGCCTGGGCCGTGGTGATGGCGGTCCACGACGGCGTGGTGGTGTTCGTCGTGTAGTACAGGTCCAACTGGTCGCTGGTCCCGTAGCACCACACCGTCACGTCCACCGTGAGCTGCTTGCCCGGGGTGATGGTGCCCTGGTCCACCGTCTTGAGCACGATGCGGTCGATGCTCTCATCCGCGTGGTAGCTGCCGCTGGAGCCGTCCGCGCAGGTGCCGCCCAGGGTGTTGGGCTGGTTGGGCTCCACGCCGCCGGACACCGTGCCGCGCCCGTTGACGAGCGTGGGGCCGGTGTCGCAGCCGCACACGGAGCCGCAGGCCGGGGTGCGCAGGGTGGCGTTGTACGTGGCCACGGTGGGCGTGCACACGTTGGTGGTGGTGAAGCTGAAGGCGGCGCTGTAGGGGCTCGCGCCGCAGCTATCGGTGGCCCGCGCGCGCCAGTAGTACGCCGTGAGGTTGGACAGGCCCGGCGTCACGTTCCACGCGCTGGAGGACAGGCCGGTGGCGCTGCGCACCACGTTGGTGAACGCGCTGTCGGTGGCCACCTGCACGTCATACGCGGAGGCGCTCGTCACGTCGGACCAGTCCAGCGCCGGCGTCAGCGCGACGCCCGTGGCGGCGTTGGCGGGGGCCGTCAGGGTGGGGGCCGCCAGGGTGACGCAGCCGCGCGTGGTGAAGCTGCGCGTCGCGCTCCAGGAGCTGGTGCCGCCGCACGAGTTGAGCGCCCGCACGCGCCAGTAGTAGGCGGTGCTCGCCGTCAGGCCCGGGGACACCGTCCAGGCGCTGGCCACGAGCGAGTTGGCGCTGCGCACCACGTTGGTGAACGCGCTGTCGGTGGCCACCTGGACCTCGTAGCCGGACACGCCCGTCACGTCCGCCCAGTCCAGCGCCGCGAGCAGCTCCACGCCGGTGGCGCCGGAGGCGGGGGTGGACAGCGTGGGGGCGCCGGGCGCGGCGCAGGTGGGCGTGGTGCAGGTGCAGGCGGACGCCTGGCCGAAGCACGCGTTGCTGCTCGCGGGCACGACGGAGTAGCAGTACTGGCGGCCGTTGGCGACCTCCGGGTCCGTGTAGCTGGTGCCCGTGACGGTGGCCACGCGCGCCTTGCCGAAGTCACAGCCCGCGAAGCCCTCCGTCTTCATCACCCAGTACTGGTTGGCGCCCGCGGAGGCCGTCCACGACAGGCTCACCTGGCTGTCGCCCGGGGTGGCCGTGGTGGTGGGGGCCGCGGTGGGGCCGGCCGCGCAGCCGCCGTTGGTGGGCGCGGGCGTGGAGCAGGCGATGTTGTGGCGGTTGTACGCGGCGTAGATGGCCGTCATGTGCGGCGTGCCGTCCGCCAGGTTGCCGTTGTCGTCGTCCGCGGCCAGCCACTGCATGTAGCCGTTCGTCGCGCCGCAGCCGTCGGACGTGCCGGCGGTGCAGTTGCAGGCGTGCCACGTGCCGATGTTGCCGGAGCCCTGGTAGAAGAGCTTGTTGCCCAGCAGGAACGCGTCGTTGGAGTTGTAGTTGAAGGGCGCGGCCGTGAGGTCGCGCGTCACCAGGTCCCACGCCGCCTGGCGCACGGGGGACGCGGCGCAGTGCACCTGCTTGCTGCACGGGCCGGAGCCGGACGAGCACATCTTGCAGGTGAAGTTCTGCGGGGTGGCCGGGATGTTCGGCGCGCTCGCCGCCCAGTCCGCGTCACGCACGCCGGAGCAGCGCAGGTTGCACCAGGACTGGCCCGCCACCTGCGACTCCTGCTGGTTGTAGCCCGTGCCGTCCGGCGTGAGGCCGCAGCCCGTGTCCGTCGTCTGGAAGAAGCCGTAGCCCACGCAGGACGTCTGCAGGCGCAGGATGCCCGCGATGTCCGCGTAGCCCTCGCTGGAGTTGGACAGGGAGCCGTTGGCGTCGAAGTTGTCCATGCCGTGGCCCCACTCGTGGTCGAACACCGCGCCAATCTCACCGGTGTTCCGGCAGCCGCCACCGGACTTGTAGAAGTTCACGGTGCTGCCGTTCCAGAAGGCGTTGCACGTGCTGCTCAGGTTCACGTTGGACGTGAGCTGGCCCTGCAGCCAGGTGTTGGCAGGCAGCCAGCCGCGGGCCACCTCCTTGATCTTGTTCAGCTCGTAGAAGCTGGAGCGCGCCGCCGGCGTGTTGCCCGCGGACGTGCCCGCGGGCACCGTGCAGTCGTGGTCGTTGTTCACGCCGCCCAGGTCCAGGCTGCCCGTGGCGGAGCTCACGTTGATGGCGCCGCAACTGTCGGCGATCTTCACGTACTTGCCGGCGAGCGTCGTGTTGAGGGTGCCGGCGCTGTAGTTGTAGACGCCCGCGCCGTCCGTGAAGTTGTTGGGGGACGCGAAGCCCGTGTTCGCCCACGGCATGGGCGTGTTGGGCTGCATGGTGCCGCACGTCTCCTTGGACGTGCACGTGCCGATGTTGGTGGACGGGTACACGCCGCCCTTCACCTGCGCGTCGAAGTAGTGGTTGTCATCCTCCACGGCGAGCACCTCGCCGGAGTTGGCGTCCACCGTCACCTTCCAGCGCTCGTGCTCACCGGGGTTGGAGAAGCCGTAGCTCCACACCAGCGCGTGGCCATAGCCCTGGCCAAAGGCCGCGCCCGTGCGCGCGTAGGGGGTCACCTCCAGCGTGGGCGGCTGCCACAGGCTGGTGGGCGACAGCGTCTGGCCCAGGAACGTGCTGCCCGCGGCGAGCGCCTGGTTCGCGCTGAAGCGGGGCTTCGTGTCGATGCCCACGTTGGCCCACGCCTCCGTGCCCAGGAGGATGAGGTTGCCGTGGCTGATGGTGGCCGCCAGCCGGCCGTGGCGCACCGGCACGCCGTTCACCACCTGCGGGATGTGCACCTGCCACAGCGTGTCCGACACCTGCGTCACGCGCGGCGAGCCCAGTTGCAGCAGGTCCACGCCAATCGCGTCCTGGTGGTCCGCGACGAACTTGAAGACGAGCTCTCCCACCACGGACTCGTCCACGCTGCCCACCGAGCGGCCCAGCCCCTGGCGCACGGACTCGAGCGTGACGCTGTTGCGGAAGCCGTCACCCGGGATGAGCGGGAAGCTGCCCTGGATGCCCGTGGGCATGCCGGACAGCGGATCCAGGTACACCTGCACGTTGCCGCCATAGCGGGTGATGAACCCCGCCCACCGGTCCGCGCCCGCGCGCGGCATCAGCGACCGCGCCTTCTCCAGCGGCACGTTCTGGATGGGCAGGTAGAGGTCCGGCTTGAAGAAGGCCTTCTTCGCCACCGCGCCCTGCTGCTCGGGTGGGGTGGGTTGGAAGGCGTATGTCGTGGACGACACCAGGAGGGCAAGACAACACAACGCGGACCGCAGGGGGCGCATGACGTCTCCTCGGGTGATGCCGCCGGACGGGTCCGGCGGGCTCCGGGGCGGAGCGCCTCCTGCTTAGGTCATTCGCTTTTTAAAAATGAATTGCGGTTATTCCTGAGTATCTGTGAATTTATGGAAAATAAGTAAATTCATGGGGTTGTAATGTTCACTGGGGGATTCTTCACTCGCGGAGCGTTTTGGTCCGCTCGCAGTATTCCACCCGGGCCCCCGCTCAGGGTTGGGGCCAGAGCCGGACGCGGTCGTCCTGGATGAGCTTGCCGTTCGCCGCGTCGGTGGTGCCGCTGGCCATGAAGCGGCGGGGCGTCTGCCGCGTGGCGACGAGCGCGGCCTCTCCCCACACGAGCAGCAGCAGCGCCCCCGCGAGCGCGGGCAGCCTCCGGGCCACGGCCGCGTGGCGTTCGCCCAGCACCTTCAGCGGCAGCACCAGCAGCGGCAGGAGCGCGGGGAAGACGACGAGCAGGCCGCGCGCGTAGCCGAAGAAGGCGAGCGTGACGAGCACCCGGTGCAGCACCACCAGCGACAGCAGCCGGAAGGGCGCGTGCGCGGGCTTGAGCGACAGCAGCATCCCGGCGAGCAGCAGCGCCGCCAGCGGCCACTTGAGCCACGCGGAGTCGGGGACGAACACGTCCACCGGGGCGCGCTCGCCGGTGAGGCCTCCGGGCACGTCCGACACGCCGACGCCCAGGCTCAGGCCGTCCAGCCACAGGTCCAGCTTCGCCCCGAGCAGCCGGGCCGCGTCCGCGGGCGAGGCCACCATCCAGCGCAGCCCCTGCGTGTAGCCGTGCAGGAGCAGGCGCCGGTGCTCCGGGCGGGAGGGATCCAACTGGCCGTTGCTGCCGCCCTGGTTGATCAACGTCGGGGTGAAGCCCCCGGTGGCGCCCGCGTGGTTGGCCATGGCGAAGTTGAGCGGCCCGTACACGGTGACGGGCACCCACTCCGGCAGCGGCTCCAGGTGCGGCGCCCGCGCGTTCAGCTCGCGCATCGTGTCCAGGTTGCGCAGCGCGGAGGGCACCAGCAGGAGCAGGGACACGCCCACCGCCGCGCCCCAGCGCAGGGCCCAGGGCCTCCAGGGTCCCCGCTCGCGCGCGGTCCACGCATACGTCAGCAGGAAGGGCCACAGCCCCAGGTGCTCCGCGCGGGTGAGGGTGCCCCAGCCCATCACCGCCCCCAACCCCAGCACCGCGGGCCAGGACGGCGCCGCGCCGCCCACGCGCGACGCCAGCGCACAGGTGAAACACAGCCACAGCGCGGACAGCGTCTCGTTGCTGTACGAGGTGGACAGCACCAGCCACCCGAAGCTCGTGGCATACAGTCCCGCCGCCACCAGGCTCCACGGCGTCCCCAGCAGGCGCCGCCAGAAGCCCTGGCAGAAGGCCACCGTGGCCGCGCCCAGATAGGCGAGCGCCAGCTTGTACGGCAGCGCGCTGCCCTGGGGCTCGCCCAGCACCCGGTACAGGAGCCCCAGCAGCGCGGGGAACAGGGGCGGGTGGTAGGGCAGGGCGGTGGGGCCCTCGCGGCCCCGCGCCAGGTCCAGCGCGGCGGTGTGGAAGAAGCGCGCGTCGCCCGCGAAGAAGACGGAGAAGGGCCAGTCCCGGTCCGGTGAACCCGCCAGGTACAGCCCGCGCAGCAGCAGGCTGGCGGCGAACGTGGCCGCCATGCCCCAGGCCGCCGGGTGCCGCCGGACGGCGTCTGGCAGGGAAAGCGAGGCCACGGGCTCCTCCGGGACGGAAAGGCGCCGCACTCTACATTGGCCCGCGCGCGGGGGCCCGGGGCTGGGATATGGACGGGGTGCGTCAAAACGGGAGGACGTACATGAGCCGGGTGCTGGATGAGCTGTTGGGGCTCCTGAAGCTGGAGCCCATCGAGGAGAACCTGTTCCGTGGCGCGAGCCAGGACCTGGGCTTCCGGCAGCTCTTCGGAGGGCAGGTCCTGGGGCAGTCCCTGTCCGCCGCCAGCCAGACGGTGGCGGAGAAGCGCACGGTGCACTCGCTGCACGGCTACTTCCTGCGCCCCGGGGACGCGGGCCTGCCCGTCGTCTACACCGTGGACCGCGTGCGCGACGGCGGCAGCTTCACCACCCGCCGCGTGGTGGCCATCCAGAAGGGGCAGCCCATCTTCACGCTGATGGCGTCCTTCCAGGGGGAGGAGCCGGGCTTCACGCACCAGGCCACCATGCCGGACGTGCCGCCGCCGGAGTCGCTGCCCACGGACCTGGAGCTGCTGGGGCGCCACGCGGGCCGCATGTCGGAGCGGCACCGGGAGAAGTTCCTCTCCGCCAAGCCCATCGAGATGCGCCCCGTCACGTACGTGGACCCCTTCGAGCCCAAGGCCGAGGCGCCCGTGAAGCACGTCTGGTTCCGCGCTGACGGCGCCATGCCCGACGAGCCCCAGGTGCACCGCTACGTGCTCGCGTACGCCAGCGACTTCAACCTGCTGGGCACCGCGCTCCAGCCGCACGCCCAGACGTTCCTCCAGCCGGGCTTCCAGATGGCCAGCCTGGACCACGCGCTGTGGTTCCACGGCGACCTGAAGGTCAACGACTGGCTGCTCTACACGATGGAGAGCCCCTGGGCCGGCAACGCCCGGGGCCTGGCGCGCGGGCACGTCTTCACCCGCGACGGGCGGCTCGTGGCCTCCGTGGCCCAGGAGGGCCTGCTGCGCCAGCGCACGGACGCGCGCTAGCGGGACGTCAGAAGCCCAGGTTCGAGGTCAGCCGGGGCGTCGGGCCCAGGTCGATGACGCCGCGGTCGTCCGGGTCCGAGCCGGTGGTGGGCTCGAAGAACATGCTCGCCACCACCAGCGACCCGAGCACCACCGCGCCGATGGTGCCCGTCAACAGCAGCGTCTTGCCCAGGCTGAACTCGCGCAGCCGGGCGTGGTCCACCTCCGACAGGGGGACGACGATGGGGGGCGCGGCGGTGCTGGAGGTGGAGCCCTCCAGCGGCACGCCCCGGAAGCGGTCCCCGTCCACGCCCACCTCGATGAAGCGCTGGAACTCCGCGTCCGCCCGGGCGGAGACCCGCGCCAGCGCCAGCGGTGTGTCGGAGGTGAAGGGGTGCGGCTGGCCCTCCACGTCCCGCAGCACGCGCTTGCGCTCCGTGGCGCGGTTGAGCATCACGTCGCCCAGCTCCCGCATCAGCGCCGCGTTGTCGTCCCGGAAGCCATCCAGCCGCGCGAGCTCCGGCTTGGGGATGGCGTAGGTCGTGGTGCAGGACGCCAGCAGGGACAAGGCGGTCAGCGCGGCGCACAGACGCAAGGGGGCACTCCTGGGGATGGGCTCGTGAAAGCCTATCCCGGAGCGTGCCCCGGCGCCTACCGGGGCACGCGGCCGGTGTCTCACTTCAGCTTGTAGTTGGCATCCAGCACGTCCGCCTGCGTCCGGCCCATCACCCAGCCGTCGTGGTAGACGACGCCCACCGGCGCGATGGTGTCGTTCCGGTACAGGCCAATCTTCAGGTAGTTGAGCTGCCCGGAGTACTGCGTCGCGATGTAGCGCTTGGGCAGCACGAGCTGGCCGTTGTAGTACAGCTCCACGAAGCCCACGGTGGCGTTGGGGGACCACTTCACGTGGAAGATGAAGTCGTGCCACGCGTTGCGCACCAGCGGCGTGCGCCAGACGATGATGCCCGGGGACCCGCCGATGTTGAGCCGCATCTCCTCGCCGTAGACGTAGAACTCCACCGGCGGCGAGCCGCAGCACCCGTCGTGGTGCCACTGGGTGAAGAGCTGCCAGGTGTTCACGCTGGGGAAGTCCGGCGCGAAGCGCGTGCTCCAGCGGTACCAGTACTCGGAGCCCGACGGCTCCTTCGTCATCTTGAAGATTTCATTGCGGTTGCCGCTGGAGTTGATGGGGTCGTCGCCCTGCTTCACCGTGGCCTTGAGCGCGTAGCCGCCCTCGCGCACCGGCGACGGAATCACCTGCAGCCGGTCCGCGGACATCATCTGCGTGCCGTCCCACTGGCCGCGGTCGCCGGACTCGAAGTCGCCCCGCCACACGATGCCGCCCGGCGAGGTGGGCGGCGGCGTCGTCGTGGTGCCGGCGCAGGGGCGCGCCTCCGCGATGCTGGCCCAGTCGTTGAGGGTGTTGCCCTGCACCGTGACGCGCACCCGGCGCGCGCTCACCGGCGTGAAGGTGTACGTCTCCGCCGCGGTGGTCGTGCCCTTGCTCTTGCCGCTGTACACCTGCGTATAGGTGTAGCCATCCGGCGACACGGAGACGGTGAAGGTGTTCACCCGCGTGTTGCCCTGGTGCCAGGCCACCGCCATCGCGCCCACGCTCCTGGTGGCGCCCAGGTCGTAGTCGATCCACTGGCCCTTGCCCAGGCTGCTCCAGCGGGTGGTGAGCTGATCATCCAGCGTGTTCGTGGCGACGCTGCCGGTGCCGTCGTCGCCGCTGGCCTTCACGCTTGTGGGCGTGAGCTGCGTGCAGCCGGTGGTGGTGAGGTCCTCACCGGCGGTCTCGAGCGACGGCTGGCGCTCTTCCGCCGGAAGGGAACCATCCGGAGCGCCACAGCCGGCGGCGCCCAGGACGAACAACGTTTCAACCAGGAGGAGGGTTTTCTTCAAGGGGTTGGCCCAGGGGGAAAGGACAGGCAATGAAAAACCATGCTCCAACGTCAGGAGTCAGGGGGCATGGCTGGGGGATGTCTGGCTTTACGGCGGGGCAATCCCCTCTCGTGCTCCCGGACCTGTTCGACAGGGCCGCGTCGACGGGAGGAGAAAGACGATGTGACGGGGTGCGGTGCTCCATCCGGCAGCGTTCGAAAGCCTGCCGTTTCCAAGGTGATAATCCGAATAGCGAAGTTTTATTTCGAACACAAGCGACGTCGAGCCCGCCTGCACGCCGGGCAGGTTCGAAACCGAAAGACAGACATCAATTTCAGACGGCCGGGTTGGAATCCTTCAACACACCGGCAGGAGCGATACGGCCCGTCGCGTGGGATGCGTACCCCCGGAGCACGGCTGTTTCGCGCCGCGGGTTGTGGTGCGGTGTGGGGGGAGCGGCCTCCGTGTTCCAGGCAGGGTGTTTTGGACCCGTGTCCACTTGTGACGTGCCGGAGAGACACCCCTTTGCCGCCGACTTGCGATGCCGGGAGAATCAGGCAGAAACCCCCGCTGAAATGTCCGTGTTTTTCCAGGAAGCCCGCCGCGCGGCGGCCATGAGGCCGGTCGAGTGACGCACCCCATGTCGCGCTCCGCGTCCGAGCAGGTGCCCCGGAGCGAGCGCAAGCCCCTGTACGTGAAGGTGGTGACGCAGCCGGCGTTGCACGGCTGCTGGTCCGTCAACATCAGCGAGACGGGCATCGGGCTCATCGCCACGCCGCGCCGGCCTTCGGAGGGCCCGCACGAGAACGAGCCGGTGGAGATGGCCTTCTCGCTGCCGGACACGGGCGCCCACGTGCGGGTGCACGGCACGGTGCGCTGGCGCCACGACACGGCGGGGGGCGGGGGCACCGTCGCGGCGCTGGGCATCAGCTTCGGCGCCTTCGACGCGGCGGACGGCGTGAAGCTGGCGCGCTACCTGGCCACGTCCCACCTGCAGGTGGTGGCCGCCTTCGCCTCGGAGGACGAGTCACGCGCGGTGCGCCAGGCCCTGGACGGCGTGGCCACGCCGCACTTCGCCGCCACGTCGGAGGACGTGCAGGCGCTGCTCACGCGCGGGGACATGGCGGTGCTGCTGGTGTGCGGCCAGGACGAGTCGCGGGCGCTCGCGCTGGTGGAGTCCCTGGCGGCGATGCGCGCGGAGGTGGACCCCACGGGGGCGGGGCCGCCCAGCGACCTGGCCTCGCGCATCGTCTACTGCGCCCCGGCGGCCCCGGAGCGGCTGGTGGCGCTCTTCAACACCGGCCGCATCTACCGGGCGCTGGGGGCGTGGCCGGACCCGGACTCCATGCGCGAGGCGGTGCTCCAGGCGGGGCGCGAGCACGGCTTCCGCACGGAGCAGTGGCGCATGGCGCTGGAACTGGAGCGCAACCTGCTGCGCGAGCGCGCGCTGGCCCAGACGCCGGTGGTGGGCGTGGGGCGCCACGGGGAGGACGTGGGCTTTCGCAGCCCGCCCATGCAGCGGGTGATGGAGATGGTGCGCCTGGTGGCCCCCCACCGGGTGGCGGTGCTCCTGCAGGGCGAGACGGGCACCGGCAAGGAGGTGCTGGCGCGCATCCTCCACCGGCTCTCCGGCCGGGGGGACCTGCCGCTCGTCGTCCAGGACTGCGGCGCGCTCACGGAGACGCTGCTGGAGAGCGAGCTGTTCGGCCACGTGAAGGGGGCCTTCACCGGCGCGGTGTCGGACCACCCGGGCCTCTTCGTGCTCGCCAACGGCGGCACCATCTTCCTGGACGAAATTGAGAACACCACGCCCAACCTCCAGGCGAAGCTGCTGCGCGTGCTGGAGACGGGCGACATCCGCCCGGTGGGCGGCACCCAGGTGCGCCACGTGGACGTGCGCGTGGTGGCCGCGAGCAACCGGGACCTGGGCGAGGAGGTGCGCGCCGGCCGCTTCCGCGCGGACCTCTTCTACCGGCTCAACAGCTTCACCATCGACATCCCGCCCCTGCGCGAGCGCCCGGAGGACATCCCGGAGCTGGCGCGCACCTTCGTGGAGCAGTTCAACCGCACCCTCAAGCGCTCCGCCACGGGCGTGGCCCCGGACGCGGACGAGGTGCTGCACGGCTACGGCTGGCCGGGCAACGTGCGCGAGTTGCGCAACGTGGTGGAGCGGGCGGTGCTCCTGTCCCGGCCCGGGGAGATGCTCACCCGGCGCCTGCTGCCGCCCGCGCTCCTCAACAACACGCTGCCCCGGGCGGACCCCACCGGGGACGGCTCGCTCCGGGCCCGGCTCCAGCAGGTGGAGCGCGACCTCATCCGCGAGGCCCTGGAGCGCCACGGCGGCGTCCTGCGCCGCGCCGCCGTGGCCCTGGGCATGGACCCCGTGACGCTGGGCCGCCGGGCCCGGCGCCACGGGCTGTGGAAGGCGGAGTAGCCCCCGCCCCCCATGTCCCGGGGCGCGCCGTCAGTGCGCCCGCATCCACTGGAGGATGGGCTGCCACACGCGCACGCGCGCGTCCCGGGCGAGGAACAGGTCCGCGTGGCCGAAGTCCAGCGCGCGCTCGCCCTCGGCGCGGCTGCGCACGATGTGGTGGGTGACGTCCGTGCTGCCCAGCAGGCGCGTGGAGTACTCCCCGTAGCGGCCCACGCCGCCCGCCGCGCCCACGTACAGCACCGGCACCTTCACGTCCTTCAGGTGGTCGTCATAGGGCACGTCCAGGCCGCACAACTGCTTCTCCGTCTCCACCACCTCGTTGAGGCTCTGGTAGGGCACCGCCAGTTGGAGGTAGTCGAACAGGGTGGGCTCCGCCGTGAAGGCCGTCGTGTCCGGGAGGCCGGCGGTGTCCGGCACGCTGCCCGCCAGGTGGTAGCCCGGGGTGATGGGCTGGAGCGGCGCCAGCAGCGCCCCGGTCCGCCCCGCGGCGATGACGGCGAACTTCCGGTTGGTGGGCCTGACCGGCCCCGCGAAGCCCGCCGGGGCCAGCGGAGAGGGCTCGTCGGGAGCCCGGTCCGCCAGCTCCCCGATGGTCTTCACCGGCATGCCCGGCGCGGGCCCCAGGAGGCCCCCCTCCGTGCGGCCCTCGTCGCGGGCGGCCTGGAGCGCCTCGTACCGCTGGCACGCCCACTGGCGCTGCTCGGCCGCGTCCGGCCCGTAGCGAATCACCATGTCCATGGGCACGAAGCCGTCCACCCGGCGCAGGGCGCGCGGACGCTGCGACTCCCCGTCCAGGTACGCGTACCCGATGGTCGCGCCCCGGCTCCAGCCCAGCAGGAACATCCGGTCGTCCTTGCCGCCGTTGCCGGACAGCCGCCGCACCACGTCCGCCAGCGCCAGGCCCGTGCCCACGTCCTTCACGTGCGTCTGCAGGGTCCAGCCCTCCATGAACTGGAAGTCCGTCTCCGACTCGGGCACGCCCACCCAGCGCAGGTCCAGGCCCCACACGTCCACGTCCTGGCTCGCCAGGAACGCCGCCAGGGAGCGGTTCTCCGGCATCGTCGTCACGCAACTGCTGGTGAGGAACGCGGGCATGAAGCCCCACAGGTCCCCGTGCACCATGAACACCGCCCGGCTGCTGCGCGCCGGGACCCACGGGTGCGCCTCTCGCACCACGCGGTGCACGGTGATGGCGTCGTACCTCCCCCCGCCCACCCGCACCTTCCAGGTGTAGTGCGCCAGCCCACCGCCCAGCGACTCGCGCTTCGTGGGGGAGGCCACCAGGCCCGCCGCCACCAGCGATCGCTTCCATTCTTCCGCCTGGATCGCTGCCTCGTGCGCGTCCCCCGGATTCGCGCGCAGCGCCACGAACAACACCAGCATCACCCACAGGCTCCACGTCCTACGCATACCGACCTCGACTCGCATGAGGGTCCCCCACGCAGACAAGCGCCAGGCTCTGACACCCGGCGCCTCCTGATGCAGGCCTTCCCAGAGCACCTTCCGCGCCAGGGCCCAAGTCATTGATTTCATTGGTGTTGCCCCGCGGGGCAAGCTTCACCGGTGAAGACCGCCGGACGCCTGTCCCGGCATCCCCCGAGTGAAGAAACGCAGGACGGCGAGTCCTTCAAACTTGAGACATGCGCACCACGGATGGCGCGGACGCCCGGGGACTGAACGGACGCCCCCTCCGGCCCCCCAGGGTGTGTTTGTTCATTCAATCCAACACATACATCTGAAACAGGCAAGTCCTGGATGGTTGGGGAAGACGGCGGGGCAATCGCTTGGGGGTGGTGGGACGGGAGACAACAGCGGGTCTCACCCTGACTCCCCTCGGAGGGGGAGGACCCATGCCCGAGACCGTCTTCGTCGACAACATCTGGAACGACTTCGCGCACAGCTACGATCAGATGATCCCCGAGCTGCCGTGCTACCAGCGGCAGCGCGAGAAGATCCTCCGCGACACCCGGGAGCGCGCCTACGTCATCGACGCGGGGTGTGGCACGGGGCTCGTGAGCGAGCCCCTGGTGCGCCGGGGGCAGCGCGTGGTCGGCTTCGACAACAACCAGGCCATGCTGGCGCTGGCGGTGCGCCGCCGCGCGAAGGAGCCGGAGGCGGTGCGCGCCCGCTGGACGCTGTTGCCCGGGGACGTGACGCAGTTCCCGCTGGAGGTGGAGGGCGCCGCGGACGCGGTGGTGATGAACAACGTCCTCTTCTACGTGAGGGACCCGGAGGCCGTGCTGCGCGAGGCCTGGACGCACCTGAAGCCCGGCGGCGTCCTGTGCATGACGAGCAACAAGCGGCCCCGGCCCGACCTGGAGCTGGTGCTGAAGAACTCCATCCGGGAGTGGGAGGCCCAGGGGCGGTGGACGGAGAGCCTCCAGCGCGCGGTGAACCACCACCGCACCTGCGCCCAGAAGCTCACCACGGACCCCAACGAGATGGTCACCTTCCTGGACACGGACCAGGCGGTGAAGCTCCTGGAGAAGGTGGGCTTCAGCGAGGCGCTGGTGGCCGACGGCGACGACTACTACGGCGAGAACTTCTACGTCTGCATGCGCAAGTAGGGAGGCCTTCCATGACGAACGTGAACCCCCGTTTCCAGCGCAACCTGGGCGTCCTCCACCCGCAGACCATGGACAAGCTCGCCAGCACCCACGTGCTCGTCGCCGGCGTGGGCGGCGCCGGAGGCCAGTGCGCGGTGGACCTGGCGCGCCTGGGCTTCGGCTGCCTGACGCTCGCGGACTTCGACGTCTACGAGCGCCACAACATCAACCGGCAGATCGGCTGCTTCGAGAGCACCCTGGGCCAGCACAAGGTGGACGTGGTGGAGCGCATGTGCCGGGACATCCACCCGGACCTGCGCGTGCAGAAGGTGAAGGAGGGCATCACCGACGACAACGTGGCGGACGTGCTCAAGGGCCTGGGCGGCCTGCCCCCGGTGGACTACGTGGTGGAGGTCATCGACATCGCGGGGGCCCGCGCCAAGGAGTCGCTCCACCAGACGTGCCGGCGGATGGGCACCCCCATCATGACCGGGCTGATGCTGGGCTTCGGCGCCGCGCTCCACGTCTTCCAGCCGGACGCGCCGCTCTACGAGGAGCTCTTCATCCTCCCGGACGGCCGCATCGACCTGCCGAAGATCATCCCGCACCTGGGCAGCTACATGCTCCAGGAGTACATGGATGCCTGCTACCAGGGAAAGGGCCACGCGCCCACGTGCGTGATTGGCGCCACCACCGCCGCGGGGCTGATGGTGAGTGAAATCATGCGAGGGGTGATGCTGGGGGCTCGCGCGATGGTGTCCTGGCCCGAGTACCTCTACGTGGACCTCTTCGACCACCGCTACGTGCGCGGCTCCGTCGGCGCCGCCCGTCCGGCCCATCCGGTGGGGCAGGGCGCGAGGGGCTGAAGGCCGCCCGCCGGGCAGGCTTCTCTCGCTTCCGGGGCCGGGGGCCCTCGAAAAGGGCCCCCGAATCCCCCCGGGGACTACATCACCACGCCGCGCGACCGCGCTTCGTTCACCACCTGCGAGCCGTCCACCCCCAGCCGCCGGGCGATGAAGCCCGCCGCGCCGTCCGCGTTCTTGTGCACGCGGATGAACTGATCGTCATACGTCCGCGTGACGATGAGCATCCCCGACACGATGACGCGCTGGAGGTTGTGCTGCAGCTCGTTGCCTTCGATGATGACGTGGATCTCGGAGAACAGCGACCGCGCGTCCGACAGCATGTTGGACAGGTGCCGCCGCTGCTCGCTGTTGGGGACCGCGGACTTCGCTCCCGCGATCGTCACCAGCACCAGCGGCTGCTGCTGGTGCTGCTGGTAGGCGGCCTGCATCTTCTGGAACACGGCCTGAATCTCTTCCGGCGTCGGTGGAGCGTCCCAGCGCAGGAAGAACACCTTGTCGATGACGTCTGTCTTGTAGACCGGAAGTGCCATGGCGTTCGCGACTCCTTCGTGTCGGGCCCAGCGGCCGTCCCGGTCGGTACCCGTCCGGGCTTTCTCCCTGGGCCTGGGGGACATCCTGCGCTTCAGCCACGGTCAAGAAACTAGCCCTGGAGGCTGACATTGCCGGGACGACACATCCTCGCAATCCTGACGGCGTCACGAACTGTGTGATTGCCTCGGAGGCCCCCTGGGGTGTCCGCTAACGGATGTTGAACCCAGACGCCAGGGCCGCCCACCCTGTCTGTCTATTCCGTTCCATGTGACAAGTTTCAACGGCGACTCCCCATGAAAACAAGAAGGCCCCGGGAGCGCGGTGGCTCCCGGGGCCTTCAAGAGGCTTCAGGCCGTCAGACGGGAGCGGCTACCCGCCGGAGACGGTGGTCTCCACCAGGTTCGCGTCGCCGTTGATCTGCGCGTCCGTGAACAGGATGGGGCGCCACTGCTTCTGGGAGTACAGCACCGTCTGGTCCGCGTAGTTCGGGGACTTGGGGTCGCCGGACTGGCTGTAGGTCAGCACGGCGTTGGCGTTGGGGCCCGCGTCGGTGAACTGGAGCGCCATGATGAAGGAGCTGCCGTTGTTGATGGGGTAGCCCTCCTTGGCCAGCAGGGTGGCGCTGTTGTACGTGGCGGAGTGGGGCTGGGCGAAGTCGAACACCGTGGTGCGGGCGGCGCCGAAGGACATCACGTTGGTGACGCCCTCGCGGTGCATGCCGCCGTGCAGCGGGATGGGGCTGCCGGAGCGGGTGGTGAACTGCACCTGGCCCAGCGTCTTGTCCAGCGCGTTGCCGGAGCGGTTGATGGTGAAGACGGCCTGCGCCAGCTTCACCAGCACCGGGTCGTCACCCGTGGCGGGCGCGGGCGTCAGGGTGTTGGGCGTGGCGATGGGGTTGGCCGGGTCGAAGGGCACGTTGAACAGCGGCCCCTTGTTGACCAACTGCGCGCCGGTGTACGCGCCCAGGAACTCGCGGAAGATGAACGCGCCCTTCTGGTCCAGGTCGTAGCGGCCGTTCCAGCCGGCCAGCAGCGCGCAGGCCTGGCTGATGTCCACGGCGGTGCCGTTGTAGGTCGCCGTCGTCTTGCCCGTGCAGCGCTCCACGACGGCCGCGCGCAGCAGCTCCTCCATGGAGCTGCGGTTGCTGAACACCGCCGTCTTCAGCTCGTCGAAGCTGAACTTGCCGTCCGCGCCGGAGGCGCCGGTGGCGGAGACCTCCGTGAGGACCTTGGCGTTCATGCGCGTGCGCGGCGACTGGGGGACGCTCTCGAAGCCGTGCAGCGGGGAGAAGCCGGTGAGCGGCGCGGCCGGGTTGGCCAGCCAGTAGCTGTCGTTCGCGTTGAAGACGAAGTCCTTGCGGTCCAACTGCGGCACCTTCGCGAAGGGCACCAGGCCGGGGCTGCGCGAGCCCGGCTCCACCTGCCACTCATTGGCCGGATCGCTGCCGTTGAGCACCACGAAGCCCAGGGCCTGGAAGATGCCGTAGGTGACGTTGAGGGCGGGCGTGTTCGCCTCGGTGGCCCACTTCGTGTACGCGTCCTTCGTGAGGTTGGGCGTGGGCGTGGCGTCCGTGTACCAGGCGTTGCCGTCCTTGTCGGCGAACATGGTGTTCACCCAGGGCAGGCCCTGCTCGGTGGCGTAGACGCTCTTGAACTCGGTGAGCGTCTTGGCCTTGTTCATGCCGTGGAACTGGTCCAGGAACTTGGTGTTGTCGATGTTCGCGTCACGCAGCGTGAGCGCCGTCTGGCTGTTCCAGCCCAGCGCGCCCGGGGGGAAGCCCGCCGGGGCGGCCGAGTCCGGGAAGGCGATCATCGGGCCGTAGTGGCTGAACCACACGGTCTGCGAGTAGTTCGTCAGCGAGCCCTCCGCCAGCTTCACCAGGATGGTGAAGGTCTTGGAGGTCATCTGGCGCTCTTCGTTGCCGTACTTGTAGACGGTCGGCTTCCCCGGCACGAGCTGCAACTGGTAGATGGTCGCGCGCTGGCCGGCGGAGAACGTGTGCGTCCAGGCCAGGTTGTCATTGAAGCCGATGAGCACCGCCGGCACGCCCATCAGGCCCACGCCGTAGACGTTCATCTGGCCCGGCACGGTGAGCTGGCTCTCCCACAGGCGCAGCTCGCCCTCCCAGGGGAAGTGCGGGTTGGCCATCACCATGCCCTTGCCGTTGTCGGTGCGCTCACCGCCAAGGGCCCAGCCGTTGCTGCCGAAGTCCGCCAGCTTCAGCCGCTGCAGCTCCTGCAGCGACGGCGCCTGCGGGCGCAGCGCGGCCTGCTTCGGGTCCACCGTCTGCGCGCTCACGGCGGGGGGCGTGGCGGACGGGATGGTGAGCGCCAGCGCGTTGATGCCCGCAAGCAGCGTCAGGTCCGTGTTGTACGCCAGCAGGTCCACCGGGGTGATGGGCTTGACCCAGGCCGCGTTGGCGCACTCGGCGGGGCGCGCGTCCGCGGGCACGTCCTCCAGGTACTTGTTGTAGCCGGCCGCGTAGCCGGTGACCATGTCCTGCATCTCCTGGGACAGGGTGGGGAAGGCCGCCTCCGCGCGCCCCATCAGGTCCATGGCCAGGTACGCCAGGTCGCTGCCCACGAACTTGTTGCCCGCGCCCTGGCCCAGGTAGCGCGCGCGCTCGCCGCGCACCTTGAGGATCTGGTCCGCCAGCGTACAGACGTGGTCCTGCGCGAAGGCATAGCCCTGGCCGAAGCCCAGGCTGCCGTAGTTGTCCGCGGTGATGTGCGGGATGCCGTAGGAGGTGCGCTTGATCTTCGCCGTGTACTTCGGCGTGGTCGGCGTCGGAGTCGGGTCGACCGGCTCCTTTTCGTCGTCACAGCCGGTGCTGAACGCGGCGAGCGCCAGGGAAGCGATGAGGGAGAAAGAAAGACGGCGGGTCCGGACAGAACGGAACCCTCCGCGAGGAGGAAGAGTATCGGGGGTGTGCTCGGGCATGGCGGCCCGGAGACTAGGAAGGTGGAGATTCGCCGGTCAATGTTTCTGGGATTTGACTTTTCCCCGGAGATGAAACGCGCGGATGCATTGCGTCGTGGGTTTGGGAAAGCCGGAAAGACGGTGTGTGTTACACGGGGGCCATGACGTCCGAGCCCTCGTCGCCGCCCGCGGCCCGCCGCCCGCGCCGCCACTTCTCCATGATTCGCACCTTCGTGCTGGCGGACTTCGTCACGCTCGGCAACGGCTTCTCCGGCGCCGGGGCCATCCTGGCGGCCATGCAGTCGCTGGCCACGGGCAACCCCCGCTGGCTGTGGGTGGCGTTCTGCCTGATGCCGGTGGCGCTGGTGATGGACGTGGCGGACGGGCGCATCGCGCGGTGGCGCTTCCGCAAGTCGCCGCTGGGCGCGGACCTGGACTCGCTGGCGGACGTCATCTCCTTTGGCATGGCGCCCGCGGCGCTGGCGTTCGCGGTGGGGCTGCGCGGCAACCTGGACGTGGCGGCGCTGCTCTACTTCGTCGCGTGCGGCATCAGCCGCCTGGCGCGCTTCAACGTCACGTCCGCGGAGCTGTCCGACGGCACCGGCAAGGTGAAGTACTTCGAGGGCACCCCCATCCCCACCAGCCTGCTGCTGGTGATGGTGCTGGCGGCGGCCACCTGGCAGGGCCGCATTGGCGACGCGCTGTGGGGCGGGGTGTGGAACCTGGGACCGCTCCAGTTGCACCCGCTGGCGCTGCTCTACGTGGCCAGCGGCAGCGCGATGATCAGCAAGACGTTGCGGATTCCGAAATTCTGAAGTCTTCCGCCGGGGTGGGCATGGGGGTGCCATCCAGTGGACGTTCTGGAGGGCAGTTCCCCTGTTTTTCCCACGGTGAGGCGGTTGGCAGTCCCGGGGTGGGTGCCTAGCTTCGCCACCTGATCCGCGAGGACCCCACCCGGACGGTGGGGTCGCTGGCGCGGCTTCAAGGCTTTTGGGCGAGGCGGGAGGGACGGGTGGGTGCCATGACGGGGCGCTGGGGCCTGCTGGGGTTGGTGGTGGTGGGACTGCTGTCGGGCTGCGCGGACCGGGAGCGTTCATCGCTCGCGGACGGCCGGCTGACGGCGACGCCGGGCGGCGTCGACTTCGCGCGGGTGGCGGTCTTCGACGCTCGCGAGTCCACGGTGACGCTGCGCAACGTGGGCCGCGCGCGCATCACGGTGGACGAGGCCTGGGTGGAGGGGCCGGAGGGCGCCTACAAGGCGGAGTTCACCCACGAGGGGCCCCACAGCCTGGTGCCGGGCAGCGAGTGCACGCTGAAGGTGCGCTTCGCGCCGCTGGCGCAGGGCGGCCTGCCCGCGGTGCTGGTGGTGCGCTCGGACACGCGCATCGAGCCGCTGATGCGCATCCCGCTCAACGGCGCCGGCGTGGACGCGTGGGCGCGGGTGACGCCGCGCGCGCTGGACTTCGGCCGCATCGAGGCGGACTCCACCAAGACGCTGGGCGTGACGCTGGACAACCCCACCGAGCTGCCGGTGATGGTGACGCCCAAGCTGGTGGGCGCGGACAAGGACGAGTTCGTCGCGGCGCCGGTGACGGTGAACCCGGGCGAGCGCGTGGAGCTGCCCCTCACCTTCAACCCGGTGCGGGTGGGCAGGAAGCAGATCGCCCTGGCCATCTCGCCCTGCCACGGGTGCGCGGACGTGCCGGTGACGGTGACGGCGGAGTCGCTGGAGCGCGCGGTGGTGGCGGAGCCGGAGGTGGTGGACTTCGGCGCGGTGCCGGTGGACCGCGACGCCATCAAGGCCTCCAGCCTGCGCAACATCAGCACGGAGCCGGTGACGGTGACGTCGCTGATGCTGGACGGCACGGACGCGTCCTTCAGCCAGAACAACACGGGCCTGCCGCTGGTGCTCCAGCCGGGCGAGGTGCGCGCCTTTGAAATCCGCTACAGCCCCGGCCACATGGGCCCGGCCACGGACCGCGCCGTCTACACCGTGGTGAGCAAGCGCCACCCCACGCTGCCCGTGCCGCTGCGCGGCTTCGGCGGCGCGTCCGAGCTGTGCGTGTCGCCGATGATGCACGACTTCGGCGAGCAGCCGCTGGGCTCCAAGGTGCGCGTGGTGGTGAACGTGAAGAACTGCGGCACGGACAACGCGGGGCCGCTGACCATCAACACGCTGGACTGGACGCCGGACGCGACGGGCGCCCAGCTCCAGTTCAACCACAAGCCGGTGACGCTGCCGTTCACCCTGCCGGCCAACGGCGAGCTGAACCTGGAGGTCTTCTACGAGCCCATGCGCGAGGGCAGCGCGTCCGGCGCGCTGGTGATGACCACGAGCGCGTTCTCCGCGGCCACCGTGCAACTGGACTTCTTCGGCAACGCGAAGGCGCACGCGCCGTGTGATTTGACCGTCACCCCGGAGCTGGTGGACTTCGGCACCCTCCCGCCGGGCCGCGGCGCGGTGCTGGGTGTGAAGCTGGAGAACAAGGGCGCGGACCTGTGCCCGGTGAAGAACATCCGCATCGCGAATGACGGCGGCGGCGTGTTCAAGATGCCGGGCGGCGAGCTCTTCGGCGGCATCATCTACCCGGGGGACTGGTTCAGCTTCCAGGTGGCCTTCCAGGCGCCCTTCACCGGCGGCAGCTTCGCGGGGGAGCTGCAGGTGGAGCAGTACAACCCGGTGACGCCGGTGCGGCAGGTGCCGCTGCTGGCGAACTCGCAGGAGACGTGCCTGGTGGCGTCGCCCTGGTACCTGGACTTCGGCCTGGGCCGCAAGGACTGCCGCCCGGCGCCGCGCGAGGTGAACTACCTCAACGCGTGCACCACGCCCGTCACCATCTCCAACGTCTTCATCGGGCCGGGCACGACGGACGCGGAGTTCGAGCTGTTGGACCACCCGGCGCCGCCCGCGTTCCAGCTCCAGCCGGGCGAGTCCTTCACGGTGGGCGTGGACTACCTGGCGCAGGTGACGGGCATGAACCTGTCGCCGCTCTACGTGGACTCCAGCGACCTGCCCATCCCGCTGATGGTGCCGCTCATCGGTGAGTCGTCGAAGAAGACGGACAAGACGGACACCTTCGTGCAGCAGGACGTGAGCAAGGTGGACGTGCTCTTCGTCGTGGACAACACGGCGTCCATGGTGGAGGAGCACCCGAAGCTCGTGTCCGCCATCCCCTCGTTCGTGGACGCCGCGCGCAACAAGGCGGTGGACGTGAACATGGCGGTGACGACGACGGGCATCTCCGCGGTGTCCGGCGCGTGCCCGGGCGGCGCGCTGGGTGGCGAGGCCGGCCGCTTCTTCCCGGCGGACAACAGCCGCCAGCGCATCCTCACGCTGGGCACGCCCGACGTGACGCAGGTGCTCCAGCAGAACGTGCAGGTGGGCCAGTGCGCCCAGGTGGAGCAGGGCTTCGAGGCGATGCGCCGCGCGCTCACGTCCCCCCTGGTGAACAACGTGGATGATCCGCGCACGGCGCTGCCCAACGACGGCAACGCGGGCTTCCTGCGCGACTCCGCGGCGCTGGTGGTGGTGTTCGTGGGCGACGAGGACGACCACTCGCCGGACGCGGTCTCCACGTACGTGCAGTGGGCGCAGCAGCGCAAGGGAGAGAACCAGCCGCAGCGGGCCACGTTCTTCGCCATCGCGCCCACCAAGACGTCGTGCGCCACGGCGGGCGGCACCGGCACCCGGTACGCGGACGCGGCGGCGCAGACGGGCGGCGAGGTGCTCAACGTCTGCGCGGCGGACTACGCGCCGCTGCTGCGCCAGGTGGCCAACAAGGCGTTCAGCGCGCAGGACCGCTTCCCGCTGAGCGAGGAGCCCGACGCGGGCACGGTGGTGGTGAGCGTCAACGGCACTCCCACCACCAGCGGCTGGACCTACGACGCCGCGTCCAACAGCGTGGTGTTCAGCGCGGTGCCGCCGCCGGGCTCCAAGGTGGCCATCACCTACCGCCGCGCCTGCGCCAACGACTGAACGGTGGGCGACCCGTGGTTGTGGACCCCGTGACGGGCCGGTCATCCGGCCTCGAACGGGGGTGTCAGACCCCGGTGCTACAGCACTGCATCTGCCTGTGCGGATGACCAGAAAATTGGAGGCGCTCCCTCGGTGTGTACCCTGCGGAGCGTCTGCACGCTGTTGCCCTGGAGGCGCTGTGAGTACCTGGACCCCTGATGAGCCCTTGAAGTCCCCTCCGCGCGCCGGTGCGCCGGGGCTGCGGGTCATCCGTGGCGGGGGGCAGCGCAAGCAGGAGGCGCTCGCGGACCGCAACGCGGTGGCGCGGGTGCTGATGGAGGCGGGGGCGGACCTGCTCCTCAAGCGCATCAGCCCGGTGAGGGCGCAGGAGATCGAGCGCAAGGTGGACCGGGTGCTGGACCTGTTCGACCGGGTGGACGTGGCGCCGGTGCTGATGCCGGTGCTCAAGCGGCACCTGGACGAACTGGAGGCCCTGATGCGGGAGACCCGCGAGGTCCGGGCCGCCCGGCGCTAGGGCGCACGCCCGGTGGAGCCGGGAAAAAGCCCAGGGGGATTCGATGTTTGATTCCCCTGGCCCGGCCGCTTACGCTTGGGGTTCGCCTCCTCGCGTCCGGCCGTGTCCATCGAAACCTACGGCAGCTACCAGCTCCTGAAGCGCCTCGCCACGGGCGGCATGGCGCAGATCTACCTCGCGCGCCGGCCGGGTTCGGATGCTCCGGACAAGCTGCTGGTGTTGAAGCGGATCCTCCCGCACCTGTCGGAGAACGACGAGTTCGTCCGGATGTTCCTGGACGAGGCGCGGATCGCGGCCCGGCTCGCGCACCCCAACGTGGTGCAGATCTACGACCTGGGGGCGGAGGGGGACACCTTCTTCATCGCCATGGAGTACATCCATGGCGTGGACGCGCGCCGGCTCTGGAAGCGCGCGGAGACGGCGGGGCGTCCGCTGCCGGTGCCGCTGGTGTGCCGCATCCTCCTGGAGGCGTGCGCGGGGCTGGACTACGCGCACAAGAAGACGGACGCGGCGGGGCGACCGCTGGGCATCGTTCACCGGGACGTGTCCCCGCAGAACATCCTGGTGACGTTCGACGGCGGCGTGAAGGTGGTGGACTTCGGCATCGCGAAGGCGGCGGATCAGGCCACCGTGACGCGCTCCGGGGTGCTCAAGGGCAAGTACTCGTACATGTCGCCGGAGCAGGCCTCCGGGCAGCGCGTGGACCGGCGCTCGGACGTGTTCGCGCTGGGCGTGGTGCTGCATGAGCTCCTGACCGGGGGGCGCCTCTTCAAGCGCCACAGCGACATGCTGACCCTGTCGGCGGTGGCGGAGTGCAACGTGCCGGCGCCTTCGCAGGTGGCGCCCCGGGTGCCGGCGGAGCTGGACGCCATCGTGCTCAAGGCGCTCGCGAAGGAGCCGGACGCGCGCTACCAGCACGCGCAGGAGCTGCAGCGGGCGCTGGAGGGGTGGCTCGCGTCGCAGCCGCAGCCGTGCGGCACGCCCGCGGACCTGGCCGGGTTCATGCGGGAGCTGTACGCGGACCGGCTGACGGAGGAGGCGCGCTCCGGCGAGGTGCAGGTGACGGACGAGGAGGCGGGGGTGGCTCCGCCGTCCGCGCCGAAACGTTCGGTGCTGCGGCCCGCGACGGCGCCCGCGCGCACGGAGAACGAGCCCACCACCACGCTGCGCCCGAACCGGCCGAGCCGACCCAGCGGGAAGGTGGAGGCGCGCCGTGAGGACCCGGAGGCGGACGGGGCGCGCTCGGAGGTCCGGGGTCCGGACACGCGTCCGGAGGGGCGCAACGCGGAGGCGCGGGTGGAGGCCCGGAACGCGGAGGCGCGCGGGGTCGACGCCCGGCCGGAGCCCCGCTCGGAGGTCCGCGGCGCCGACCCGAGGGGGGTGGAGCCCCGCTCGGAGGTCCGCAACGCCGACCCGCGAGTGGATGCCCGCGCCGTCGATGCGCGGCCGGAGCCTCGCTCGGAGGTCCGCAACGCCGAGCCGCGCGCCGAGGCGCCCCGGGGCATGACGGGCTCGCGGCGGGCGCTGGAGTCACCGCCCTCTCGGAGCATCCGGCCGGTGCGCCTGGAGGAGCCCTCCCTCCCGACGGTGACTCAGGACGAGGACGGTCCCACGCTCGCCATGGTGGACACGCAGCGGAAGCTGTCCGGCGGGTTCCAGGTGGAGGAGGACGGCCCCACGCTCGCGATGGTGGACACGCAGGGGAAGCTCTCCGGCGGGTTCCAGGTGGAGGAGGACGGCCCCACGCTCGCGATGGTGGACACGCAGGGGAAGCTGTCCGGCAGGTTCCAGGTGGAGGAGGACGGTCCCACGCTGGATCATCGCTCCCTGACGGCGACGCTGACCCAGGATGACGAGGACGACTCGACCCTGGACATGCGCGCCGTCTCCCGCGCCGACCTGGACGAGGGCCCCACGCAGGACCTGCGCGCCGTGCCGCGCTCCGAGATTCCCGTTCCCCGCACGGGCACTCCGGCGCCGTCCGGCGAACACCGCGGCCACCGGCTGCCCGCGCCCCACGCGACCATCGAGGAGATGACCGCGTCCACCGCGCCGCGCTCCGCGTCCCGCGCGCCCATGCCCAACGCGTGGGCGCCGCCGGCCCGCACCGGCACGCTCACCGAGCAGTCCGCCGTGGAGTCACCGAAGCGCCGGGGGCTCCTGTACGGCGCCATCGTGCTGGTCGCGATCCTGGTGGGCGTGGGCCTCGTGTGGAGCCTGGGCCCGGGCGCCAGCGGCGTGCACGTGTCGTCCGACCCCGCCGGCGCGCGCGTCGTGTTCGAGGACCGGGTGCTCCCGGAGCGCACGCCGCTGACGCTGCCGGCGGTGAAGCCCGGCCGCTACTGGGTCGTGCTGATCAAGGAAGGCTACCGCGAGCTGCGCACGCAGATCGTCATCCCTCCGTCCGGCCGGCTGGACGTGGGGCCGCTGAAGCTCATGCCGATGGCGTCGCCCGGAAAGCCCGGCACGGAGCCGCCCGCGCCCGCGCCCGCGCCTCCGGCTCCAACGACCCCGGAGCCCGGCGTGGGACCTTCCGGCGTGGCCGGTCCCCGTGAACAGGACGCCGTGGTCCCCGAAGTGAAGCAGGCCCAGGAGTCCCCTGGCGCCCAGGCTCCCGCGCCCGTGGCGAAGGCCGCCGTCACCCCGGTGGCCACGGTGTTGCCCGCGGCCGAGGTGCGTGACGCCGCGCGCGCGCTGGAGCGGGCCGCGCCGGTGAGCTTCGTGGTGACGCCCTGGGCGGAGGTGTCGTGCAACGGCCGCAAGCTGGGGGAGACCCCGTTCCAGCCGGTGGAGCTGCGGGTGGGCACCTATGACTGCAAGTTCACCAACCCCGAACTGAAGCGCACCGTCAGCCGCCGCATCGAGGTGCGTCCCATCGACCTCAACGTGGTGACGGTCAAGTTCGAGTAGGTGTGGCCTTGGACCCTTCCGTGACGCTCGAGGCAGGCACCCACGTCGGCAAGTACGTCGTGCGCCGCAAGCTCGCCGAAGGGGGCATGGCGGAGATCTTCCTGTGCACCGCGCGCGGGCCGGAGGGCTTCGAGAAGGAGGTCGTCATCAAGCGCGTGCGGTCGTTCCTCGCGAGCGACCCGGACTTCGTGCAGATGTTCATCGCGGAGGCGCGGCTGGCCTCGCGGCTCAACCACGCCAACGTGGTGCAGATCTTCGACTTCGACAAGCACGAGGACACCTACTACCTGGCGATGGAGTACGTGCGCGGCTGCTCGCTGTGGGAGCTGCGCAAGCGGAGCAAGGAGGCGATGACGCCGATGCCGCCCGTGCTGGTGGCGCACATCGGCGCGGAGGTCGCGCGCGGCCTGCACTACGCCCACCGCCTGCGGGTGAACGGCGAGCTCTTGAACCTGGTGCACCGGGACGTCACGCCGCACAACGTGCTCGTGTCCTACGACGGCGCGGTGAAGCTGACCGACTTCGGCATCGCGAAGGCGGGCAACAAGCTGACCAACCCCGGCGTGCTCAAGGGCAAGTTCGCGTACATGTCGCCCGAGCAGGCCCGGGGCGAGAGCGTGGACGTGCGCACGGACGTCTTCGCGTTGGGCGTCGTGCTGTGGGAGCTGCTCACGGGAGGGCGGCTGTTCCAGGGGGACTCGGAGATCGCCGTCCTGCGCGCGGTGCAGGAAAGCACCATCGTGCCGCCCGCGCGCCTCAACCCGGACGTGCCGCCGGACCTGGACGCCGCCATCTGCCGCGCGCTGGAGCGCGACCTGTCCAAGCGCTTCCAGACGGCGGGGGAGCTGGAGCGCGCGCTGGCGCAGTGCGTGCTGAACCACGCCCGCTCCGTGGATGACACCGACGTGGGCGCGTTCGTGCGGCCGCTGTTCCCCATCGCGGCCAGCAACCAGGCGCTGCCCGCGCTCCCGGAGCGCACGGCGCTGGAGGATGGAGCGCTGCCCGCCGCCGGAGCGCCGCCCCGCGAACCCACGGCGGTGATGCCGTCGCGCGAGCACGCCTCGGGGGCGAAGCGGAGCGTCTCGCCGGACGAGGACCGCCACGGGACGACGCTGGTGCTGTCGAGAGACGACGAGGCGCGGAGCGGCCGTCCTCCGCAGCCCACGCCGCAGATGCCGTTGCAGTCCATGGGAAGGGAAGCGCCGCTGGCCCGGCGCAGCGAGTCCCGCGAGGTCCCCGCCGCCAGGGCCGGGTCCCCGAGCGACGAGGACTCCATGGCCTGGACCGGCTCCGCCGATGAGGACACCGGTGCGCCCGCGGACCGTCCCGAGGATGGAGGCTCGCGGTCATTCGCCTCCGAGCGCCGAGCCGGTTCCTCCGGCAGGCCTGACACTGCCTCCGAGCGCCGAGCCGGTTCCGCCGGCAGGCCTGACACTGCCTCCGAGCGCCGAGCCGGTTCCGCCGGCAAGCCTGACACCGCCTCCGCGCACCGGGGCGCGTTCGCCGCCGACGAACTCTCCGGCTCCGACGACCGCGAGCTCGACACGGTCTCCGCCACCGAGCCGGGTCCTCCCGTCCCTCCGGGCCGCAAGCGCGCCCTGTGGGCCGGAGCCGCCGCGCTGGGGCTCGCGGGCCTCGTGGGCGTCATCGCCGTGGCCCGCTCGAACACCGGTGCGCCGGACGCGGGGCAGGGGAGCCCTCCCGCCCAGGCCACGGCCCCGGCCGCGACGCCTCCGCCCACGACGGCCCCCGCCGCGAACCCGCCTCCGGCCACCGCCACGGTGCCTGCGGCCGAACCCGCCCGCGCGCCTTCCTCGGACGCCGTCGACGCGGAGTTGGAAGGGCAGCGGCGCGAAGCCGCCCTGGCTCAGCCCCCGGGCACCGAGCCGGCTGCCCCCGCCGCGACGCCCACGGCCGACCCCGCCACGGCGCCGCCCGCCGCGGACACGGCGAAGGCCATGGGCACGCTCCAGGTGAAGGCCACCCCCTACGCCACCGTCTTCTTGGGCACGAAGCGGCTCGGGGACGTGCAGGGCCGCGCGACCTACAAGGTGCCGGCCGGCACGTACTCCGTCACCTTCCAGCATCCAACCAGCAAGAAGACGTTCACCGTCGTCGTCCCCGCCGACGGCACCGTGATGCAGGAGTTCCGCGCGCCTCGCGGCCGCTGAGCGGAAAGCCTCCCTCCCGTCCCTCCATCCCCTGAAGCCCCCGGCCGCCGGCGCGCAGCGTCGGCCGGACGACGTCCGTCCGCGCGCCTGCTCGTCCTCCTTGACGAATGACGCGCGAATCTGGCACCTATGGCGTCCATTCAGTAGCCTCTATTCAATGGAATCAATGGACCTGCTCGCGCCCGATGAACTCGAGCGCATCGAGCGCGAGAACGCGGGAGGCCTGCCCGCGAACGCGATCCTGGAAATCTTCCGGCCCCGGGGTGTGAGGCTCTCGGAGGCGACGTTCCGGAAGTACGTCCAGGCCGGTCTGCTCCCCCGCAGCCGCCGTGTGGGCCGCAAGGGGAAGCACCAGGGCAGCCTGGGCCTCTACCCGGTGGAAGCGGTGCGGCGCATCAACGTCATCAAGAAGATGATGGCCGAAGGACACACCCTGGAGGACATCCGCCGCTCCTTCGTGTTCCACCGCAACCACATCGACCAGCTCCAGAGGGACCTGTCGGAGGTGCTGGACGGGTTCCAGGAGGAGCTGGGAGGACGGGCCCTGGGAGGAGAACGCAGGAGGTCACTCGAAGCCCAGTTGGCAACGCTCAGGCAACGGGCGCAGGATCTGGTCCGCGATGTCGCCCGGTTGGGCAGCGCCGTCACGGCGCGTGAAGACGAAACGCTCCGGCCACAATAGGATGCCCCCCAGGGTCCTGTTGAACCGGATAGACTCCACGCATCTGGAGGACGACACATGTCGGAAGTGAAGCAGCTGCAGGAGGGCGAGGGGGGGAATGAGGAGGAGCAGCCCGCGGAACGCCGGCGCTCCAAGACGATGTCGCGCAAGGAGATGGCGCGCGACCTGCGCCGGCGCAGGCTCGCCGGTCAGTTGGACCCGGAGGAGGCGGAGACGCTCAAGCTCGTGGACGAGCAGCGGCCGCGCACCCGCGCGGACTGCATCAACGGCCCGCGCCCGTGCCTCTTCGTGTCCTGCAAGCACAACCTCTACCTGGACGTGAACCCGGAGACGGGCTCCATCAAGCTCAACTTCCCGGACAAGGAAATCACGGAGCTGGAGCACACCTGCGCCCTGGACGTGGCGGAGAAGGGCGGCATCACCCTGGAGGAGGTGGGGGAGATCATGAACCTCACCCGCGAGCGCATCCGCCAGGTGGAGACGCGCGGCCTGATGAAGCTGCGCGAGGCCACGGAGGCAGAGCCTCCCGTGTCCGCTCGCAAGCCCTGAGGGCAGGGCACTGTTCCGCTTCCGGGCCTGGGGTGACGTGTTGCGTTGACACCCCAGGGGGTGGTTGCTAGGACCCGCGCCACCCCCACCCATTGCGAGGCGCACACGTGCTGGCTCTCCTGAGCGTTTCCGACAAGCGCGGTCTGGTCCCCTTTGCCCAGGGCCTGGTGCGGCTGGGCTACCGGCTGCTCTCCACGGGCGGCACCCTGGAGGCCCTGAAGGCCGCGGGCATCCCCGCCACCCAGGTGTCCGAGCACACGCAGAGCCCCGAAATCCTCGGCGGCCGCGTGAAGACGCTCCACCCCCGCATCCACGGCGGCATCCTCGGCCGGCCCGACCTTGAGAGTGACAAGGCGGAGATGGCGGCCAACAAAATCGAGCCCATCTCGCTGGTGGTGGTGAACCTCTACCCGTTCCGCCAGACGGTGGCGTCCGGCGCGGGCGAGGACGATGTCATCGAGAACATCGACATCGGCGGGCCGGCGATGGTCCGCGCGTCCGCGAAGAACTTCAAGCACGTGGCCATCGTGGTGGACCCGGACGACTACGCGCCGGTGCTCGCGGAGATCGAGGGCCAGAAGGGCGTGGGCCTGGAGACGCGGCGCCGGCTGATGCGCAAGGCGTTCGCGCACACGGCGGCCTACGACGCGTCCATCTCCGGGTGGCTGTCCGGCGAGGCCCGGGAGCCCTTCCCGGAGGAGCTGTCGCTCGCGTTCCGCAAGGTGCAGGGGCTGCGCTACGGGGAGAACCCGCACCAGCGCGGCGCCTTCTACCAGGAGTACGCCGCGCCGAAGGAGCCGTCCGTCGCCTTCGCGAAGGTGCTCCAGGGCAAGGAGCTCTCGTACAACAACATCCTGGACCTGGACGCGGCCCTGGGGCTCGTCCTGGAGTTCCCGGAGAAGCCCTGCGCGGTGGTCATCAAGCACAACACCCCGTGCGGCGTGGCGGTGGATGACGTGCTGGAGAAGGCCTACCGCACCGCCCGCGCGGTGGACGAGGTGAGCGCCTTCGGCGGCATCGTCGCCTTCAACCGCGAGGTGGACGAGGCAACGGCGAGGGCCATGGCGGAGACGTTCCTGGAGGCGGTCATCGCGCCGTCGTACTCGGCGGTGGCGCTCCAGGTGCTGGCGGGGAAGAAGAACCTGCGCCTCCTGGAGGCGGGCCCCGCGCTGGCGTCCCCCTCGGCGGCGCCCCGGGCCCAGGTGGACGCGCGCAGCGTGTCCGGGGGCATGTTGCTGATGGACCGGGACGCGGTGGAGCCGCCCCTGGAGTGGAAGGTGGTGTCCAAGCGCGCCCCCACGCCGGAGGAGGAGCGGGCCCTGCGCTTCGCCTGGAAGGTGTGCAAGCACGTGAAGAGCAACGCCATCGTCTTCGCGGCGCCGGCGCAGCTCCTGGCCCAGGGCGGCGGGCAGACGAACCGGGTGGACTCCGTGCGCATCGCGATGACGCGGGGTGGCGAGGCCCTCAAGGGCAGCGCCGTGGCCTCGGATGCCTTCTTCCCCTTCCGGGACGGGCTGGACGAGGCGGCCCGGGCGGGGGCGACGGCGGTCATCCAGCCGGGCGGGTCCGTCCGGGACGCGGAGGTGATCGCCGCCGCGGATGAACATGGGATGGCCATGGTGGTGACGGGAGTGCGACACTTCCGCCACTAACTTCATGCGCATCGTCTGCCAGAAATGCGCGGCGGCCTACGCGATCGACGATCGGTTGATCACGCCCAAGGGTGTCCGCGCGCAGTGTCCCCGCTGCCGTCACCTCCAGCTCGTGAAGCGGGAGGCCTCGGCCGCGTCCGCGACGGCTCCCGCTGAAGGGGCCGTGCCCGCCGCCGCCGAGCCGAAGCCGCTCGCGCGCGAGCCCCGGAGCAATCCCGCCGCCGCGGCCCGACCGCAGGAGGCCCCGGCCGCACCGAAGGCGGCTCCGAAATCGGACCTCTTCGGGGACTTCGGCGAGATGCCGGAGCTGGGGCCGCCGGGGAGCGTGGACCCGTTCGCGGACCTGGGGCCGCCCGCGTCGCAGGTCTCCGGAGGGCTGCCCTCGGACCCGTTCGCGAATCCGGGCCCCTCCGCTGCCAGGGCCGCTCCCGCCGCAAGCCCGGGCCCGTCCGCTGCCAGGGCGGCGCCCGCTGCAAGCCCGGGCCCGTCCGCTGCCAGGGCGGCGCCCGCCGCGAACTCGGGCCCATCGGCTCCTCCGGCAGCTCCCAGGCCCGCGCCCGCCGCGAAGGCCGGACCGCCGGTGCCCGACGCGCCCGCGACGCCCGCGTCCGCGGCGGATCCGCTGCTCGATTTCCTGGGCCCGCCGCCCGGAGGCCTGGAGCCGGAAGCCGCGCCCGCGTCCGGACGGGCCTCCTCGCCTCCCTCCGGAGCGGTATCGCTGGGCCGCCTGTCCCGCGCGCCCGCGCCGGTCCTCCCGAAGCCGGAGTCGCACACGAACTGCCGCTCGTGCGGCAAGGACCTGACGGACCCCTTCGACCAGGCCCTGGGCATCTGCGAGGACTGCAAGCAGCGGGAGGCCTCGTTCCCCCGGGAGTCCACGGTGCTGGTGGCGCCCGAGGTGGCGCCGCCGCCGTCCGACGGCGGCCTGGTGGAGCTGCCCGTGATGAGCGGCCTGGACTCCGCCGCGTCCGGAGACGAACCCCGGTCCGAGGGCGCCACGGCGCTGGCGACGGACTCGCGCGTGAGCTCGGTGAAGCCCGCGCGCACGTCGCACATCACGGCCGCTCCAGTCCGCAGCGCGCAGCGTGGTGGCGGCGGAAGCCGTGCGGGAGTCTTCGGCCTGCTGGCGCTGGCGGTCCTGGGGGCCGGGGGCGCGGGCTACTACTTCCTCGTGCACAAGCCGAAGCAGGAGCAGTTGGCCCGGGCCGCGCAGACCCCCGCTCCGGCGGCCGTGCCGCAGGAGGTGCTGGCCGCGGTGGGCCGGTGGAAGCTCCAGTTCCTGGAGCTGGAGGGCACCAGCGCGGAGCACCTGGCCGCCGGCCGGAAGCAACTGGAGCTGGACCAGCGCGTCGCCTACGCGGAGGCCGAGGAGTCCTTCCAGCAGGCGCTGCTGCTCGACCCCCACAGCGCGGACGCCATCGCCGGGTACGTGCAGGCGCTGGCGCTCGGGCGCGGTCCGGGCATGGACGACAACTCCTTCCAGGAGGCGCGCGAGCTCATCCAGGCCGCGAAGGGCATGGCCGGGGAGACGCCCGCGCTGCTCGTCGCGCACGCGAACCTGCTGCTGGCGCGCTCGCGTCAGCCCGGCAACCTGGAGGAGGCGGCGCGGCTGGCGACGGAGGTGCTGTCCCAGCCGGAGGCCGCGGACGCCTACAAGGCGGAGGCGCACCTGGTGCTGGGCCGCTCCCACGTGGCCACGTCGCGCGAGCTGGCGAACCAGGAGTTCGACGCCGCGCGGAAGCTGGCGCCGAAGCTCCAGCGCGTGGACTACTACAGCGCGCTCGCGCACGAGCAGGCCGGCCAGTACGGGCTGGCGCTCAAGCAACTGCGCCAGCGGATGGAGCTGGATCCCCAGGACTGGAACAGCCTGGAGGCCGCCGCCCGCATCTACGTGGAGGTGGGGGAGACCGCCCGCGCGCGCAAGCTGTACGAGGACCGGCTGAAGGCGAAGGCGGGCGATGTGCGCGCCTCCCTGGCGCTGGCGGTGCTGCGCTACCAGGCGGAGGGCAACGCGCGCGAGGCAGTGCGCGCCCTGAAGGACCTGACGAAGAACGCGTCCCGCTACGGCCCGCGCGACGCCTCCGAAATCTGGAGCCATCTGGCCGCGGCGGAGCGCACGGCGGGCAATGACGCCGGTGCGGCGACCGCGGCGGCGGCGGCCCTGAAGGTGGTGCCGGCGATGCCGGAGGCCCACCTGCAGTGGTTCATGGTGGCGCTGGCGCAGAAGGACGCGGCCCTGGCCCGCGAGCACCTGAAGGGCTTCCAGGGCCGGCTGCAGGACGCCGCGCTGGAGAAGGTGCTGGAAGGGCGCGTGCACCTCTTGGAAGGGGACGTCGCCGGAGCCCAGGAGCGCTTCCAGCAGGCGGTGCGGCTGGACGAGCGCCGCATGGACGCGAAGCTGCTGGAGGCCGTGGCGGCGGCGAGCGCGAAGAAGCGCGACGAGGCCTTCCGCCTGTTCTACCCGGTGCTGGAGGCGCGCGAGTGGGACCCGCTGCGGCTGGCCCCCCGGCCCGCGCTGTCGCGCTTCTGGCTGCGGCCGGGCGACACGCTGGTGGGCGTGGAGAACGTGGTGAAGTCCCTGGGCGACCGTCCGGAGGACGTGCAGCCGCTGCTCTACGAGGCCCTGGTGCGCTTCCATCAGGGAGACCGGCAGAGCGCGGAGCGGCTGCTGCACTCCGTGGTGGACGTGAACGAGAACAACGGCGGCGCGCAGGCGTACCTGGCGCTCATCGCGCTGGAGGCGAAGGGCTCGCAGGCCCGGGGCCTGGCGGAGCGCGCGGTGCGGGTCGAGCGCGGGCTGCCGGTGGCGCGTCTGTCGCTGGGGCTCGCGCAGGCGTCGGCCGGGGACGTGGCGAGCGCGATGCGCACGTTGCAGTCCGCGTTGGACGTCGCGCCGAAGATGCTGTCCGCCCAGACGAAGCTGGCGGAGCTGCTGATGACGTCGAAGCCGAAGGAAGCGCGCGCGGTGCTGGAGAAGGTGGTGGGGCTGGACCCGGCCTACTTCCCGGCGAAGAAGCTGCTCTTCAAACTGGACGAGCGAGGTTGACGTGAAGGTCCTGTTGCTGGGGTCGGGCGGCCGCGAGCACGCGCTCGCGTGGAAGCTGGCCCAGAGTCCCCGTCTCTCGCGGCTCCTCGTCGGTCCGGGCAACCCGGGCACGGCGCGCTGGGGCACCAACGTGCCCTTGCAGGCGGACTCGCCGGAGGCGGTGGTGTCGCTGGCGCGCCGCGAGCGTGTGGACCTGGTGGTGGTGGGCCCGGAGGCGCCGCTCGTCGCGGGCGTCGCGGACGCGCTGGCGCAGGTGGACATCCCGTGCTTCGGCCCCGTCGCGGCGGCCGCGCGCATCGAGGGCTCCAAGGCCTTCGCCAAGGAGGTCATGGCGGAGGCGGGCGTGCCCACCGCGGCCTTCCGCGTCTTCACGGACGCGGCGGAGGCGGAGGCGTACGCCCTGGCGCAGGGCCGCATCGTGGTGAAGGCGGACGGCCTGGCCGCGGGCAAGGGCGTCATCGTCGCGCCGGACGCGACGGCCGCGCGCGACGCCGTGCGCGCCGTGGCCCAGATGGGGCAGGCCGGCCAGCGGATGGTGCTGGAGGAGCTGCTGGAGGGCGAGGAGGTCTCGCTCATGGCCCTGTGCGACGGCGAGCGCTACGTGCTGCTGCCGCTGTCGCAGGACCACAAGCGCGTGGGTGAGGGCGACACGGGCCCCAACACCGGCGGCATGGGCGCGTACTGCCCGGCGCCGTTCCTCACGCCGGAGCAGTTGGCGAAGGTGGGCGAGCAGGTCATCGCGCCCACGCTGGCGGTGCTCAAGAAGCGCGGCACGCCGCTGCGCGGGGTGCTGTACGCGGGGCTGATGCTCACGGCGTCCGGCCCGAAGGTGCTGGAGTTCAACGCGCGCTTCGGCGACCCGGAGACGCAGGTCCTGATGATGCAGGTGGACGAGGACCTGCTGCCGCTGATGGAGGCGTGCGCGAAGGGGACGCTGGAGCCCCGGACGCTGAAGCAGTTCCCGGGCGCGTCGGTGGGCGTGGTGCTGGCGGCGGAGGGCTACCCGGAGGCGCCGAAGAAGGGCGCGCGCATTGAAGGCCTGGACGCGGTGGCGTCGAACGCGCCCGTGTTCCTGGCGGGCGTGGCGAAGCAGGACGGCGCGCTGGTGACGGCGGGCGGCCGGGTGCTGACGGTGTGCGCCCGGGGCGACAGCCTGGCGACGGCGCGCGAGCGGGCCCTGGAGTCGGCGGACGCCGTGCGCTTCGAGGGCAAGCACTTCCGCCGGGATATCGGCGCGCGGGGGCTGCGGGCGCGGCCGTGAAGCTGCTGGCGCGCTACCTGCTCAAGGAGCTGCTCGTCCCCCTGGGTGTGTGGGTGGCGTTCATGTTCCTGCTGCTGTTCGTGATGCAGTTCCTGCGGGGCACGGACGTGCTCCTGGGCTCGGCGGTGACGCTGGTCGACCTGGGCCGGCTCATCGCGTACCTGGCGCCGCACTTCCTGGTGATGGCGCTGCCCATCGCGTTCCTGCTGGCCATCCTGCTGGGCCTGGGGCGGCTGGGCGAGGACCGGGAGCTCACGTCGCTGCAGGCCCTGGGCATCAGCCCCATCCAGTTGCTGGCGGCGCCGCTGGGCGTGGGCATCGCGCTGAGCGCGTTCATGGTGCTGCTCACGTCCACGGTGGAGCCGTGGGGGCTCACGGGCGTGAAGGACCTGGTGGGCGAGGTCATCCAGAAGAACGTCGCGGGCGACGTGAAGTCCGGCGTCTTCTACGAGGACCTGAGCGACCTGACGCTGTACGCGCAGAAGGTGGCGCCCAAGGGCGGCGGGTGGACGAACGTGCTGCTGCACGACGACCGCGACCCCAGCTCGCCGCTGCTGGTGCTGGCGCACAAGGGCAGCGTGGGCACGTCTGAGCGGGGCGAGGCGCTGCGGATTGAGTTGAAGGAAGGCGAGGTGCACCGCGCCAACCGCTCCTCGGTGGACGCGAGCGTCGTCGCCTTCGAGAAGGCGGAGATCAACGTGGGGCTGGGCGGGTCGCTGTCGCGGCGCAACCGGTTCCGCTCGCCGAAGGAGGAGCTGACTCCGGCGGAGCTGCTGGCGGCGGCGAAGGACGCGGAGGAGCGGCGCGAGGACGCGCGGCCCTTCCTGATGGCGCTGCACAGCCGCATGGGCAACGCGGTGGCGCCGGTGGCGTTCGCGCTGCTGGGCACGCCGCTGGCGATTGGCCGCAGGCAGGCGGGCCGCGCGTGGGGCTACCTGCTGACGCTGGGCGGCTACGTCCTCTACTACCTGCTGAGCCGCGCCTTCGAGCAGATGGGGCAGAAGGGCCAGTTGCCGGTGTTCGTCGCGGGGCAGTTGGCGAACGTGCTCTTCATGGCGGTGGGGGCGTTCGCGCTGTACCGCGTGACGCGTTCGGGGACGGTGCGATGAAGGGCACCCTCTTCCGGTACGTGGTGGGCGCGTACGTGCGCTACACGCTGGGCATCCTGGCGGGCGTGGTGGCGGTGTTCCTGGTGGTGGACTTCGTGGACCGCGCGAAGGCCTACGGCGGCGAGGGCTGGGTGTGGGACGTGCTCAAGCTCTACGGCTACAAGGCGCTGGTGACGGTGCAGCAGTTGGGGCCGGCGGCGCTGCTGCTGGCGGCGGGCACCACGGTGTCGGCGCTGCGCAAGAAGGGCGAGGTGACAGCGCTCCGGGCGCTCACCTTCGGGCCGGCGGCGCTGTACCTGCCGGTGGGCGTGTGCGCGCTGGTGGCGTGCGTGGGGCTGGTGGCGTTCGACGAGACGGTGGCCGCGCGGGCGGGCCGGCGCGTGGATGAAATCACCACGCAGCGCTTCAACCGGTGGGGCGACTGGCGGATGTACTACACGCCGAAGCAGTGGTTCCGGCGAGGGGACTCCATCTTCTTCCTGCGAGGCGGCAACCCGCAGGAGGGCTTCGAGAACGTCTCCATCTTCACGCTGACGCCGGAGTTCAAGCTGCGCCGCCGCGTGGACGCGGGGCGGATGCGCTCGGTGGAGGGCAACCTCTGGGAGCTGACGGACGTGGTGGAGCGCACGTTCACGGAGGACGGGCGCACGTCCGTGACGCAGTTGCCCACCGCGGAGTACGAGCTGGGCGTGGGCGCGACGACGTTTCGCATCCGGCCGGGCCGCCCGGAGCAGATGCGCCTGGGAGAGCTGGGCGAGCAGATCGTCGCGCGAGCGGAGGTGGGGCTCGCGACGAAGGCCTTCCAGCTCGCGTGGCACAACCGCTTCGCATACCCGCTGGCGGGGCTGCCCGCGGCGCTGCTGGCCGTGGGCCTGGCGCTGCGGACGAACCGCAGAGGCCACCTGACGGCGGCGGTGGTGGAGGGGCTGCTCATCGCCGTGGCGATGTGGGGCCTGATGGTGGTGTCCCGCACGCTGGTGCTCACCGAGCGGCTGGCGCCCGCCGTCGCGGCCTGGCTGCCCACGACGCTGCTGACCCTGGTGGCGGCGGCCCTGTGGCTGCGCCGCGAAGGGCTGCTGCACCTACCGCGCCGTAACGCCACGCGGCAGGCCTGAGCCCGGAGGCACCCGCGCGGGCCCGGACCGCTCAAAACCTGTCCGACAGTCGGACAGGTTCGCGCAGGCCGCCGCGCAGGTCCCCGGAGCGGCCGAGACGTCCCAGAACCTGTAGGACAGTCGGACAGGTTTCCGCGACCCGGACGTCGCGCGGGTCCCCAAGGCGGCCGAGACGTCCCAAAACCTGTCGGACAGTCGGACAGGTTCGCGCAGGCCGCCGCGCGCCGAGACGTCCCAAAACCTGTCGGACAATCGGACAGGCTTCCGCGACCCGGACGCCGCGCGGGTCCCCATGGCGGCCGAGACGTCCCAAAACCTGTCCGACAGGAGGTCTGCGCGGAATAGCGAGGCCAGTTGGCCGGCTGCCAAGCGACAAGGGGGACAGGAG